>JAOUNB010000086.1 GCA_029881195.1 Candidatus Nitrosopumilus sp. | reverse complement strand
GAATTCTTTGACAAGATGAACATAGACCAAGGAGTGCTAAGGCAGATAAAGGCAAACTCGGAATCAATGCAGAAAAGTTACGTTGAGAATATGGACATGACATCCAAATTCCTTGATCAGTATGTCAAGATGAGAATATCTGCGATAAAGTCATTTGACAACTATATTCACATAATGGTGGATTCGTATACAAATATGCTATCACAGTTCAATAAATCATATATGAAAAAATAAATGTGTTTAAGACCTTTAAACAAGCCCTCTATTTTTTATGATAAATCATAATTGCCTCTTGATGAATCTTTTGAGTTGGAATGGTCAGTTCTCCACCGTCATCTGTAACTGTAATTAATCTTGACAAGATACAATTTCACAATGGTTCCTCTTGTTACATCGACCTTGATAGTATCTTTTGAGTTCTTTTTAATTTTTTAAATTTTGTTTGAGTTATTCTTATTGCAAGAAATACTCCACTTGCAATTCCTATTGAAATTATCACAACACTATTGTTTCAAAGTCCAGGATAAAGTACCATTTTAATTTCAATATCAAAAAAATAAATAAAAATTAGGAATTTGCAGTTGCTCTAAGCATCCATGTCATCTTCTCGTGATTTTCCATTAATCCTGTTAGAAAGTCACTGGTTCCCGCATCATGAAAACTCTCAGCAGATTTATCAACATCTATTCTCAGATTTCTGATGACTGACTCATGATCTGCAATCAGATTTGCAAGCATCTCTTTATCTGATGGGTATTGTCCTGGGTGTTCAGGTAGTCTAGTATGAGATTTTAGCTCATCAAGTGTTGATACAGCTTTACCACCTAATTGTCGTATCCGTTCTGCAATATCGTCAATGAATACCTCAATCTCACCATATTGTCCTTCAAAGAACTTGTGATAGTCATTAAAATGAGGCCCAGTAACGTTCCAGTGGTAGTTTCTGGTTTTAGTGTACAATGTATATTCATCTGCAAGCAAAGATGTTAGAATACTTACAAGTCCTTCACGGTTTTGTTCTTCAATTCCAATGTTTAGATTTTTTTCTAATGTTGTGTCTGTTGTTTGTGCCATTGCATGATATTACTTTGCTTATCAAATATTAACAATTTGGTTTCAAGTTATAATTTCTTAATTAGTAATCTTTTGTTTATTTGTACTTTCTAAATGTTGTTTATGGAAAATCTATTGACAGAATCACATTCTTATTATATTATGATTGACTTTTACTCCTTGTGACAAACAGACGGATCATGGTATGTTTGGATGGCTCTAAAAGTTCTATTCGCGCTTTAAGAACAGGCATTTTGTTTGCAAGGCAATCTGATGACACAACAATTGTAGGTGTTCATAGTGATGTGTCCAAAGGTTCTCCCAGATCATTTTCTAATTCAAAGATAAAGGAAGAGAATTGGTCAGATGAAATTAAAAAAATCATGCAGTTTGCCCGAGACAAGTGCAAAACTAGAAGGGTAGAATTTGAGGGAATTGTTATTGTAGGTCACAGTACTGGAAATGATTTGGCAAGGTTTGCAAACAACAAGAAGAACAAAATTGAGCAGATTGTCATTGGCTCTCAGGGAACAGGATATCCAAAAGGAACATTTTTTGGAAGCGTCTCCAACTTTGTTTTGCATAAGGCAAAGATTCCCGTTACCATTGTGAAATAACACAAAAACTCGTTTTAACAAAAAAATTCTGATTATGCTGGTTGCGGCAGGAGCTGGTCTTGTAATTCAAATGATCATATCTTCAGTGTATCCTGCATCTGAATTTAGTTTTACAACAGGTCTTGCATTAGTAATTTTTGGCGTTATTGTGGCAATCCAGATTGTACTGTATAACAAAGTAAGAAAAGAGATTCCTAGAGAATAATTACAAACAACATACTATCAAAAGCAATATCTCGATAGATGCAATATCAATAATTCTTAATATTATTAAAACTAGGTTTCTATCTATTGGAATTTACTAATTTTTTTAATACAGTAAATGCTGCATTGTGTTTTTCAGGAGTAATCCACAATCTTTTGTATATTTGAAAGTCAGTTTCCAAAACTATTGCTTTTTTCTTTGTTGGTCTTGAAGCATCAAAATGAAACCAATCTCTAAAATTATTCGATCCTGAGATTCGTAGTCTGCCTGAGAATAATCCCATGTTTTTTTCTGAAACTTTTTGAATATGCTGTAACCTTACATCTTTTTTGCCCCAAGGCAAACACCAAGATTTGAAGTGTATCTTATCATTAAAAATTTGAATATGCTTATCATTGTATAGAGAGATTTTTGACATGTGTTGTTATTGATTATTTCGGATTTATAGATCTTGTTTGATAATTCAGATTCTTGACCTGTAATGCATGAATTAGGAATAACATTAGTCATAGAGATTTTGTACTAAAATAAAAATAAAACAATCAAAGATTCGGATCAAATAGTAAAAATGTTTATGAATACATCCAGTGAGATTCTATCATACTTTGTCTTTTGAACCAAATGTAATTTTGCGTGTGATTATCTCTCCAAATTCTGCATTTGCACAAATAAGAGATAATGAGGAAAAATACTTTGCGCAGTCAATTGGGCTTTTGATAGTCAGTTCCATTCTAGGCGCATTTGTGATACTTCCATTTGTAATGATTCCTCTAAGTGATGCATATTTTGAAGAAGTTGATGTTGCTAACCTTCCAACAGAAGGTGTAGACATAGTTTGGGCCATGGCAGTAGGCTTTCTAAAGGGAATTGTTTCATTTGTAGTCATTTATTTTATTGGTACAAAGATTGGGGGTAACAAAAACTGGAAAAAAGTGTTCTCAGTATTATTTCATACCTATGTCCCAGTAATTCCCATGATGATCATACTTTCTGTACTGGTGTTTTTGATGTGGAGCTCTCTTGCAGAAATAGACCCATCATATCTATTGTCCCCTGATGTGGATGAACAGCAGATTCTGTCTTCAATAGGACCCATGATAGTTTATGCTATTTTAGTTGGAGTTTTTGCAATTGCATTTATGGTGTGGATTATAGTCATATCTGTCAAGGCAGTTAAGATAGTCAATGGATTTGAAACAGGAAAGGCATTGGGGCTTTTGATTTTGGTTATGATTATAACTTCGTCAGTATCTGTGGTGTTTAACGTATAGTTTTACCTTATTTTTTGATTTGATATCAAATGAATCATGGATTTTGTGATAAAACTCCTAATTCCAATCATCTATGACATATCTATCTACAATGTTATAGGCATCATTGAGTTGTAATGCTCTGAATAAAAAAAATACTAGAGGGGCATTTTTCAACATTCGTCAAATAAGGAATATGCTAAATTTAGAAATGAAAATTGTAAATTATTAGAAAAATAATATAGTCTGAATTTGGAATATAAAGTAAAAGAACAGGACGGTTTACTTTAAACCCCAAAGACATGTGTCGTGATTAAATGAATGCGTACTGTTCTCAATCTTTTTGACAGGTGCAAACCCCCCAGGAGTGCAAAACTCAACATATGGGCTAAGACCCGAACTCTGACTTTCTTGTGGAACACTGCAGCTGACAGCCTTGGCCTTTCCCATCTCTCTGTTTTCTGAACTCCAATATCTGTTTGAAGCATCCTTTAGCAGAATTTCAGAGCAAGACATTTCTTTTATCTCCTGTCTTTCCAGTTCGGCATTGGGAAAAATTGTGTTTAATTTGTAATCTAGCGAAAAAGAAAATATCGCAACTACTGCAATCATAGATATAATTGGAATAATCCAATAGTGAAGAGAATTCTCTTCCATATTTGGGAATGATGGTTCTTCTATTTAATCACTAGAGTTCCAAACTATGACTGGTTCTGAACCAAAAATTTTTGAGTGGAACACTTTATGAGCATTTTAAATTTAGTTTGAGTGACTATAAATTATAAAAATCTGTTAGTTTTTTCAGTGATAGTATTGTCTGTCTGAGTTTCTATTGGTTATCTAGTCTATTCCATCATTGAAAAACATGATCCCATAGATACATGAAGATTTCATTCAGGAAGGTACTGACGTACTAGTCTGTGACAAAGTACCTTTTAGAACTCCGTTTAACTGTGAGATAAAAAAATGAAAACCAGACTTTTGACAATAATCATTATTGGTATCCTTTCTATTTTGATTTTTAGTGTACTTTCTTCTTCGATATATAATGATGTTAAAATCCAAGAAAAAATGAAGATTGATATCCCTGATGATGCATTTGGTGAGAGTGCAAAAATCATTCACAAAATAAAAAAGGTCTCGCAGAAATGAATGATGCGATATTGTCATACCGATTCTCAGCAAAGGCAACAACTCCATTGGTTTAATTAAAGTCAAAACTAGAGCAAATGTGTCTTTATGAAACAGAATAATATTTTGTATATTGCAGTAGGTGTGATTATCGGCTTTAGTGTCGCAGTCTTTGCCCTGATGGAATCTCCTGAGATTCAGGCTACTGCACCGACAATTTCATCAGATGACATTTATCCCAAATTCAAAAATCAAGATCCGCAAAAACTGTCATACACACTGATTGCGCAGGATGCCAATATCGAAGTGGCCCCTGGCGTCCAAGCCAAGGTTTGGACTTACAACGGAACGGTTCCTGCTCCAACGCTTCGATTCAATGAGGGCGATGATGTCACAGTCAGATTTGTAAATGATACACCATATGCCCATACAATTCATTTCCATGGAACCCATGACTCTGCAAATGATGGGGTATTCCCGCAGATAATGCCAGAGGAAGAATACACATACCAATTTGTGGCACATGAAGCAGGGATGTTCATGTATCACTGTCATGCATTTCCAACATCTGAGCATGTAAGGATGGGGATGTTCGGAGCTATGATAATTGATCCTGTAGTAAGGCCAATGGAGCCTGCACGAGAATATTTCTTTACGCTAAGCGAGTTTGACCCCAACAATGCACTTGAACACTTTACTGAATACTATATGATTAATGGATATGCTAACCAGTACATGGACAATCCAATCA
>JAOUNB010000084.1 GCA_029881195.1 Candidatus Nitrosopumilus sp. | reverse complement strand
TAAAGGGGAAAAACAAATTTGTGATTACTGAAGGTGTGTTCAGCATGGATGGGGATCTTTCCCCACTAAAAGAGATTACCGAGTTATCTGAAAAACACAATGTAATCACAATAGTGGATGATGCACATGGGGATTTTGTGATTGGAGAAGATGGAAAAGGAACACCAAATCATTTTAACGTTGAAAAAAAAATTGATTTGTATATTAGCAGTCTAAGCAAAGGCCTTGGATCCTTTGGAGGATATGTTGCATCAAAAAACAATGTAATAGATTTGTGCATAAATAAATCAAAATCATTTATTTATACATCAGCACTTCCATCCTTTTTAATCGAATATTCGATAAAGAGATTCAAATCAAATAGAGAAAAACAAAAGAAAAAATTAGAAAATAACACAAACCAATTAATCAAAGGATTAAAGGGAATAGGATTTGAAATTTCTTCTACATCACATATAATTCCTATAGTAGTAGGAAATGAGAAAAATGCAATGAGATTCGGGAAGTTTTTAATGGACAATGGGATATTTGCCCAACCAATAAGATACCCCACAGTTCCAAAAAATCAAGCAAGGCTGAGAATTTCAGTTACATCATGGCTAACAAATAAAGACATTGAGAGATCACTTGTGATTTTTGAAAAAGCATTTAGAAAATTCAGATAACTAGCGCATTGAATCAAATCCACCAAGTGCGGGAGAACCAATAATCACGGCAAGTGTGATAACTATACCCAAGGCAATCCCCACTATAATGAATCGCTTATTCATGATAAAAATCACACAATCCCAGATAAAAATTGATTGTAAAATTTGGAACAAAAATGGAAGAATGCTTTAAAGGAAAAATTGTAAATTTAATGCATGGCAGAAATTACTCTTGCAGTGGCTGCACTTGCAGGACTAGGATCATTTGTAGCGCCATGCATTCTGCCGATGATTCCGGCATTTCTGGCATATATTTCAGGAACCACACTTACTGAATTAAATCAAAAAGGAAATTCCAAATCGCTTGTCATAAACAGAACAAACATTGTATTAAATTCAATATTTTTTGTCTTAGGGTTTTCTGTAGTATTTTCCGTATTGGGGGTAATAATTAACAGCGTACTTGGGACCGTAGCGGGGGAATTTGTAGAGATATTAAATCAGATAGGAGGAGTAATCATCATAGGTTTTGGGATATTTTTAGTTCTATCCACGAAAATCAACAAACTAAACATGGAAAAGAAGTTTCTTCCTAAAAGAGACAAGGCAAGCTATCCTATGTCATTTGTTTTTGGACTGGCATTTGCAGTAGGGTGGACACCATGTGTTGGGCCCATACTTGGAACAATACTCACCCTAGCTGCAACCACACCTTCTGTTGCATTTAACTTACTGCTGGTTTATTCACTAGGATTAGGAATACCATTCATTTTGATTGGAGTGTTTTACTCTAGGGCAAACAGAGTTATTCGTTATATGAGCAGACACCTAAAATATTACAACATCATCCTGGGTGGATTTATTGTGATGTTGGGAGTTTTGGTATTTACAAATCAATTAGCATATATTGCAAATTTTCCGCTTCTCAACGAATTGATATTTTTAGGGTGAATAGATGAAATCAGAGATTAAAACAGCAGTAATTCTAGGAATTGTGATTGTGATTGGTATTGCAATTACAAGCATTGCACTATCAACTCTGGATAAATCTGAAACAACGATAGTTCAGGATGCAAACTCGAATGCTAAAATAGACAAATCATCCTTTAAACCCGCACCAGACCTGGTTGGAATCGCCCATTATCTCAATACGACTCCAGACGAATTGAAAAAACAGATCAAAGACAAAGTAGTGCTTTATGACATTTGGACATACAGCTGCATCAACTGTGTAAGAACGCTGCCATACATTACTGCGTGGGATGACAGATACGGAGATCAGGGATTGTTGGTAGTGGGAATTCACTCGCCTGAATTTGAATTTGAAAAAGATCCAGAAAATGTCAAAATGGCAATTGAAAAGTACGGAATAGATTATCCCGTTGTAATGGATAACGACATGGAAACATGGAAAGCCTTTGAAAACAGATACTGGCCAAGAAAATACATTGCAGACCATGAAGGATACATCAGGTATGATCACATTGGCGAAGGCAGATACCAAGAGACAGAAAAAATGATTCAGCAGCTCTTAGAAGAAAGAGCATCATCGCTTGGGGTTCAGATGACATCAGACACGTCGCTTGTTGAGATTGAAGAGTTTGAGCATACAACATTCAGAACACCTGAATTGTACTTTGGGTACAAGTTTGCCCAAAACAGAAACCAGTTAGGAAGCAGTGAGGGATTTCAACCAGAAAAAATTGTAACATATTCAGAGCCAGACAGAGTCGACGTGCATAAATTTTACATGGTAGGCGATTGGAAAAATAACGAAGACAGCATGGAGCTAGTATCTGAAAATGGCTCCATCAAACTGTTGTACAATGCAAAAGAAGTGAATGTTGTCACAGACAATGATGCAGAACTAGAAATATTTCTAGACGGAGAGTCACTCTCGTCAGCATATGCCGGAAAAGATATCACCTCTGGGAATAAACTTACAGTTTCAGAGGCAGGACTATACAACATCATAAGCAGTGCCACCAGTTCATCGCATACGATGGAAATCAAGGTGGATGGCAAGGACTTTCAAATATTTACATTCACTTTTGGATAGTGTAACCAAAGCCTAGTGTCACCCCAGTTACACTGGCCATGGTGACAGATCTCTTTAAAACAGATATTTTCAATCATATCAAGGAAATTAAGGTTTGATTAGCAATTCTTGGAATAAAGCAGCGGGAGAAAGTATTTCTCAAAAAGTAATGGGCAAAGTAAGACCAGATGAGCCATTAAGGAACAAAATCGATTTTGCTCAGAAAAAATTGCAGTTCCAGATATCAAAATTAGAGTCAATCAATGAAAAATTGCAGAAAAAACATGATGCTATCTTTGAAAAGATTGTAAATGCGCAAAGAAACAACAAGCCCAGTTATGCCCAGGCATATGCAGGGGAGTTGACCCAAGTAAGAAAAATGAAGAACATGGTCAGCGGCGCCAAACTCTCAATGGAGCAAGTCAAGCTCAGACTAGACACTGTTTCAGAGTTGGGAGACGTGGTAGTAACTCTTAGCCCATGCATGTCAATCATCAAAGGTCTAAGCCCATCACTTAGCGGAATCATGCCAGAAGCAAACGCTTCAATGCAGGACTTGTCCCAAATCCTAGGTGATGTCATGTCAGGCTCATCAGTAAATATGGTGGATACCATGGATGTGAGTGCCGGAACAAATGCAGACACAATGGCAATTCTTGAAGAAGCGCACAATGTCATTGCAGGGCAGACAAAATCATCCATTCCGGACGTTCCAGATAGTCTCAAAAATCAGATTGCCAAGAGACAGACTGATGTATTCATCTAGTGTTTGATTTTAAAAATCCTTGGCACAGTCAGAATCAAGGTAACGATAAAGACGGGGATTTAATACAATTTTTTTATTTTGACTTTTTGCTTTTTTGAATCAGTATTTTTTTTATTCTAGAAATTGTAGGATAACTGTACCCACGTCGACGATAATTTGCAATCATCATCTTCCAGTTTTTCAGTCTCCACTGAGCTTGCTCTGTAGTAACAGAATGCACTTCTTTCTGGATGATGCTTTTTCTGCCCACCTTGAGAGTTCCAGCATCTTTTGCAGACCATCTGTTTTTTGCAAATTTTAAACCAGTAAGAATCTCAGCCAATGGCATTTCCTTGAAATATTCTTTGAGTTTCTTCAGTTCCGCATCAGTCGCTTTATCAGAAAGGGGCAACTCAACGGTGTTTTTTATCATGAAGAATATGATTTCTAATGCTTTAAGAGAATCGTGCTAAATCAGAATTAACTAAAATGAAGAATAATTAAGATTGTTTTGACACAAAACTAGCAGTTAATGGGAATGTTGGTATTTTTACACAGTGTGTTGTACATGCCAAAACCGAAAATGATAGATGCAAAGACGATCAACGGAATCAAAATGAAGACTTTAGTTTTAAGACCCATGTTTAAAATATGACCATTGCCTATAAAATTGTGACAGTCTTAATCAACACTGATGGAAAAGACCCCTTTGATTTTGGGATCCTGTAGCAATGCAACCATGTCTCTAGGCAATAAATCAGAGGCCTTATCGCATTTAATTGCCAGAGTTCTCGGGCAAATAAAATCACTTTTTCTAATTACAATGTCTTCTGCATGAGAAAGAATCAATTCAGGGTGTCCTCTTCCTTCCAAAAGAAACTCATGATCATCGACACGAATAGAGAAATTAATTTTTGAATCAGGGTTTTTTAACTTCTCTTTTAATTCTAAAGGTAAATCAGCACAACTGGATGTTGCATTGACACCGACGATGCAATCACCTCGTGGTGTCAGATGGGATTCCTTTGTAATCTCAATTGTTTTTTTATGGTTTGACCTGATGTTTTCATGCCCTGAGAACTGGATTTCAAATTTCATGATAAAACAAGACAAGAAAACTCAAATTAAACTTTCACGGGCAGTGTATTGCAACTAATTCATCAGAGTCATTTTTGTACTTTAAAATTTTCAAAAAAACTCAGATGATATGATTAATTTTCTTTCCATTCAAAACAGGAAAGGACATACTCTATACAAAATTGATCACGCATTCTAATTGATTAAAAAATTTCAAACATATTTTTGACTAGTCCATGGTTTATTCATAATTTGCTTCTTTTGGAGTTTCAAAGGGCAAGATAAAAGGTGCCGATCATAGTAAGCACCGCAAACCATAAACAGAAAAACCAAGCCTTGGATTGATTTTCTAGAACATGAAGCAGTAATGATGAAACCAGGATAGTAAGCAGGACAACTGGTGCTAAAATCTATTTTTCAAAAAAAGTGTACGATCAGCGTTTCATCGAGCCTGAATAAAACTAGGAAATATTTCTCAGAGTACGGTTTAAATTGTACATTCAAGGCATTGGAATCAAATGCTTCCTGCACAACAAGGCTATGATAGAGCAATTAC
>JAOUNB010000085.1 GCA_029881195.1 Candidatus Nitrosopumilus sp. | reverse complement strand
GTAAAGTACAAAGTATATTCTCTGAAGATCCTCTCTTGCATCATTGAGCTGCTTTCTCAAATCAATGATTTTTGCGCCAATCATCTTGTTTTCCTCAGTGTTTTCTTTTCCAAATGACTTTTTGACATCTTGGAGTTGCAGTTTAAGGGATTCTACTTTTTCTGAAAGTGTCAAAATAGTCTGAGAGATATCGCCCTTGTTTTGCAAGGTGGCCTTGACGGAATCAGGGTCTGAGGCTTTGATGATGATTGCACTAGTCACACATGAATTTGGAGATAGGGTTTCAGGCAGCTCATAGTGTTTTGTTTCACTGTCTGAATGAATGAGTATTGACGGAGAGACGATTGTCTGAGTGGAAGCACATACGTCAAAGACAAAATCGTAACTGCCAACTGACACTTTTGATATCTGTTTTCCAAAATCAGAAGATATTGGGGATATGATTAATTGTTTAATTGTTCCCGTAGACAGGGCCAGTTTTGCCCGGGTATCATTAAATTTGGATTCGTCAACTGGTTTTGCCCATCCCGATGAAACCAGCTTTGAGACGCTTTCAACGTTTACACAGGATACAGAATTTGTCCTGTCCTTGAAAACTTTGAATTTACCACTTTCACAGACAACATCATCCCCAGATATGCCAAGATTTGTTTGTTTTTTAGGGGATAGTACATCTGCAAAAACTTCTGAGGATAACTGTGAAGCAAGCAATACAGCTATTGATGCAAAGGCAATCATTAGAAATGCAGATTTATTCGTCATTTTGTACATGTTTTGATTGTATATACCAACATTTTTTTGTATTTAAGACTATGTCATTTGAATGCCTCAAGCAACTCAGGATCAAACTCCATATGACCATCCTTTCTAATTGAACGGGATATGGATGAGAGGATTTTTTGAATCAAGAGTAATCCTCCTCCACAAATATCCATGACAAACCCATCATATCCATTGCAGATGTATTTTGTCTGGATATTATTTCAGGTCGAATTTTTTCTCTTTCTTTTACTGGTAATTCGACCAGAGTTGTTAAAGGCTCAGATTGCCTTGGTTTCAAAGTTAGACTTTGCATGAGTTTTATTTTATGGTGAATTATATCTCATTAGCCCTTGGTTTGTGGCATGCCTTGATTTGATTAAAAATAAAAAAGAAGTTATTTTGTAAGTACTAGCGAGTAGCTTACAGTGAATGGCGTTTCATTCATTGTGTGAAGTGCCAAAGCATTCCCTGAGAACATTGTAGATCCGGCTGCCTTTGATGGAATCAGTACTAGTCCATAGTATGTTTCACCATCAGGAGTCCAATAAGGCATGGTAGATATCTCGCCCTTGCTCATCGGTCCAATTAAAGTTACAATCTGTACCGGTTCTGAGGCATCATATGTTAGATGTCCAGAATATGTTTTACCACTGGGTCCAAGTATCACTGCAAGTTGGTGAGTCTCATGTCCGATACCAGGATCTTGTTTTGATGTTAAGGTTCCCTTGATCACTTTTTCACTGACAGGATTCTCAGTATATGTAACCGAATAGCTTACAGTGAATGGTTCAGTGTTTTTGGTGTGAAGTGCAATTGCGTTTCCTGAGAACTGCCAAACACCTGAAGATGTTTCCCTATCTACAAGTGTAAGACCAAATTTGGTTTTTCCATCCATCGTCCATATAGGTTGATTCTTTGCCATTCCTGCCTTTAATGGGCCATGCAACGCTACAAGCTGAACGTTTTCAGAAGCAGAGTATGTAATGTGTCCACGGTATGTGTTCTCACTTGGCGGAAGAATTATTGCAAGTTGATGATTTTCATGTCCTTGACCTGGGTCTTGGACTGATGTCATGACACCTGTAATGGTCTTTGGAACTTTTAGTGCTGATGTCTCTTTAGCTTTTTCCATTGTTTCAGCTTTTGTGTCTTTCTTTGGTGCTTGTTTAGCTTTTTCAGCGGCTTCTGTTTTCTTTTCAGTCTTGATTTCTTCTTTCTTCTTTACCTCAGATTTTACTTCCTTTGGTATTTCAGAGCAAAGTCTATCACCACAGACTTTGTTGGAATTAATCTTGCTTGCTGAATTGCCTTTGCTTTTTAGAGCCTCAGCAGATTCAATTAGTCCCATGGGGCCTGCAATTGTACCTGTAAGTAAAACAGCTATTGTGAAAATTGCTAAAAATATTGTTTTAGTCATTGTAATTAAAAATCTTCAACTATACTTATGTGATTTGGAATACGTTCTATTGACAATTTTAAATCATTAATTCTAGATGAATTTGAATATTTAAAATGTCATGGAACGTCAAATAGACAGTCATAAACTAGAGTATTGAGAGTGCATTAACTAAAATCTCGTTAATGAAAAAACTGTAACTACAACAAGCAACGAAATTAAACTAAAAATTATCTTATGTTCCATTTCAAATTATATGATCCCGTGCTACTTAAGAATTGAAATTTTCTTACAATACAATTCTTGGATAAAATATTTTCATAAATATTTGAGTACAGATATAGTTATTATCACAATAAACTCAAAGATCTTGAGTTCTAAAAGTAAACATGGAAAAAAATGATTATTCTGGATTTGGTCAATACAACATCTCAGATAAATTACAATTGATATTGCCAAAAACTCACATCATTATTGAAAAAAAAGAAAACAGATTCTCATACTATAGAAAAAACTCGGAAGACCAAGAATTACGAAAATCAGTTCCTGGAAAAAAAGACGCCTTGCAAATTGAACTTGCCCCGGTCCTACCTCTAAATCTCCCATCAAAAAAGACAAACGACCTAATGTTTTTACGACTCAAAGAATCAATCTTTATTGAAAAAAATTCAACAGTCGACATCCTGTTACAATTTCCAATAGAAATTGGAGTATTTGTATTAAATAATGACAACACTAGGGATTTTTTTGATTGCTTTACATGCGAGCCAATGCACTCAAGATTTGCTTTGTATGGCACTCCTGAAAATGGAAATTTGTGTATGTATGGCAAAGTAGCACAACTTGAGGAATCTGAAAAACCTGAACCATATGTTTTTGCAAAGATAAAGGCAACTATCTCCAACCAATTAAAAGAAGGAGTGTCTATTGGTAAGTTAGTTTTCCCTGTAGGGCATCATGAGATGTATTATCTTGAAAATACTTCAGATGCCCACATTGATGATGTTGCTGCAACAGTAAAAAAAGAATCTTCAGGAAAAATAATAGAGATACGTCATGTTGATTTATCTAAAAAAGATAAAAAATGGAATCTCTCCCTTCGACTCAAACCAAAATCCATTAAAGAGGCATACATTATGAGCAGAGGTTTTGATTAATGACTTTTGAATTTTTAGATACTCAAATAATGGAACCAGGAATTACAGTGGGACGTATCCTAATCACCGCACTCATTGTATCTGTAGGGGTAATTGTAGCAAGATTTGCCCGCATGATTTTCCAAAAAAGATTTGCCCCAAACATTCCAAAAGACACAGCAAAGAATCTTGATAAATTAATTTATTATGGGATTATTGTAATTTTTCTTCTAGCTGCAACTGCCAGTCAAGGAATTGATCTTGGTGGTTTGATTGTAGCTGGAGGATTTTTGGGAATCGTAATTGGGTTTGCATCTCAATCTGTAGTTTCTAATTTAATCTCGGGTTTGTTCCTAATGATAGAAAAGCCTGTGAGGCAGGGTGACAATGTAGAACTTCCAGATTCAGGTGTATCTGGAACGCTAATTGACATTAACACATTTTCTTCAAGAATCCAGCAATTTGATGGAACAGTAGTAAGAATTCCAAACGAAAAGGTGTTTACCTCAAACATTCGAACCTTTGCATTATCTGAGATTAGGCGAAGTGACGTAACAGTTGGCATTGCATACAAAGAAGACATCAAAAAAGCAATTGCAGTAATGAAGGATGCAATTGAAAAAAATGTAACTTATTCTTTAATGGAACCTGGTCCCACATTTTGGGTCACAGAGCTTGCAGATTCCAGCGTAAATATTTGGGTAAGAGTATGGCACCCACGTGATGACCTGGCAGAAGTTATGCCCATTTTATTGGCAGTGATAAAAGATGCACTTGACAAGGAGGGAATAGAAATTCCATTCCCACAAAGGGTAGTGTGGAAGGGTGGTTCAAATGAATAGTGTCAGATATGATTTTTCAAATGGGATCAGATGCCTGTCTGAGCGCCAATAATTTTCTTAAGATCATCTTCATTTATCATAGAAAAGAGAATCATGAGATCAGTGGCAGAAATCAATCCAACTGTTTTACCATCTTCCATAACTGGAAGCTTGTGAATCTGTTTTTCAACCATAATATTTGCTGCATCAATTATTGAAACACTAGAATCTATGGATACTAGAGATTCAGTCATGATTTTTTTTACTGGAGTGTTCTCTTTGTGATTAAACACCAATGTACTAGAAATAAGATCTTTTTCTGTAATTATTCCTATGACCAAATTATTTTCTAAAACCATCAATGATGAAATATTTTTCTCATAAAATATTTTGGCAGCATCTTTAATAGTTGACATTGAAGAAATGGATTTAAAATTTCTCATCATGAATTTGCTAACTGGAAGTCTTGTTTGATTCAGGATGATACGTTTATCCGAGTTCTCTATTTAATCTCAAAATTTGATTTCCACATATGGTAATCTTATCACCGTAACTTCTGTTATAATTTATCACTATCAAGTACGAATTTCATGTGTTTTTCTCAGAGAATTTTTAAAAAAAAGTTCCACGTGGGTACAAAAATCACCCACTAAACTATATCCCCCTGCATGTTGTGCTCCCAGTATAATTTGAACTCCAATTATAAGAAAATCAACAATTAATGAATTTTGAGACTAATTTTGTGATGGATTTGAACCATGAAAAAATAATTAAGATGGAAAATATTTCAAGATAGAAATGTCAGTCAAGATAAAATGCTCACATATACTTGTAGCAAAACAAAGTGAATCGCTTGTAATTTTAGAGAAAATCAAAAATGGTGAAAAATTTGGAAAATTGGCAAAAGAATTGTCAATTGATTCAGGAAGTGCAAAGAAGGATGGAAAT
>JAOUNB010000025.1 GCA_029881195.1 Candidatus Nitrosopumilus sp. | reverse complement strand
GACCACAGAAAAGATGACTGGAATAAAGAAGTTTTCAAGATATCAAAAGAACTTGCAAAGACAAAAGGTGAAGCACCTGGAATTGATATTGCATTTGATCATATTGGTCAGACTCACTTCAACAAGCAACTAACATTGCTCAAATATGGTGCAACTCTAGTTTCATGTGGTGCTACAACCGGATATGATGCGCAAATAGATCTTAGACACATATTCTTCAAAGGAATTAATGTCTTAGGTTCAACACAAGGAACAAAAGCTGAACTTGACCAAGGTCTATACTGGATGGGCAAAGGAAAAATAAAATCTACTGTTGACTCAATCTATACATTTGAGCAAGCAGCAGAGGCTCACACAAAAATGTTAAAGGGCGATTTCTTTGGCAAAATCTTAATGAAGCCAGAGGGCGCTTAGTCATTTAATGACACAGCTTTTCAGAAGCCTCATTTTTGTTCCTGGAAACAATCCTAGGTTTCTAGAAAAAGCAAAAAAACTACAAGCCGATATTGTTTGCTTTGATCTTGAAGATTCAGTTCCAGAAAATGAAAAAACTAATGCACGAAATCTTATCAGATCTGCATTAAAATCTAGAAAATCATATGGCTCATCAATTTTTGTGCGTACGAATTCCCCTACTTCAGGGAAAATTCCTTCTGACCTCAAAGAGATTGTTCACAAAGGAATTGATGGAATTGTAATTCCCAAGGTAAACAATGTAAAAGAGATGCAAAAAATTGAAAAAATTCTATCCAAATTAGAAAAATCCAGAAAACTAAAACCAATTCAAATAATTCCATCTATTGAATCTGCAGAAGGTGTAGTTAACACGTATAACATTGCATCTTTTGGAAAAAGAGTTTCTGCCGTAGTTTTTGGAGTTTTTGATCTTCTAAATGATCTAGGAGTTGAATATGCAAAAGAGTCAGAAGGGGCTACATATTCTAGAACAAAAATTCCAGTAGATGCACATGCGTCAGGAGTTGTAGCGATCGATGCAATTTGGCAAGACCTAAAAGACTCAAAAGGATTTGAAAAAGATTGTAAACTTGGCAAAAGTTTAGGCTATTCGGGAAAAAGCATCATACATCCAGACCAAATTTCTGTGGTACACAAATTATTTCATCCAAATAAAAGTGAAATTTTATGGGCTGAAAAAGTATGTAGTGTATACCTTGATTCAATGAAGAAAGGTAAAGGGGCTACCACTGTTGATGGAAAAATGATTGATGAGGTTCATTTCAAACAGGCAAAATCTCTTCTCGAATTAGTAAAGTAATCACCAATACAGTGTGTCCCTGCTGTTGAGTATTTGATAACTATTAATATTGAAATTCGTTATGTTTTTTGATATACATGAGTAAACGTGTTACAATCATGATTGATGAAGATCTTGATAAGAAATTACGACTCCGTCAGGCAAAATTGATTCAACAGGAACAATCATCGTACAGTTATTCCAAAGTATTGAATGAAACCCTACGTAAAGTTCTAAAATAGTTAAAACATCTCTTAAAATTCAATTTTTGTTTGTGAGAATAAGTTAAAGATAATGAATTTTCATTATATTATAGTAAAATGATTGATCTTCTAGATCCAACAAATGTGATTACTAGGATGTTTAATGCTGGAAAATACGAGGAAATGTACAATTATTGTATAAGTCTATTGGAAAAAATCCCTAATGATATGGTCGCACTCCAGAATATTTCGTTATCTTTGATATACCTTAAAAAATATGAGGAAGCAATAGTATATTGTGATAAAGTTCTTGAAATAAAAAATTCAGACCTTTATGCATTAAAAAACAAGATCTATGCTCTTGAAAATTTAAAACAATATGAACAAGTTTTAGAATTATGCAAACAAATTCTTTCTACAAATTCCAAAGATGTGTGGATACTTAACACCATGGGACTATCTTTCAATGAACTAAACCGTCATCAAAATGCTCTTGAATGTTATGAAACTACACTTTTGATAGATCCAAATGATGTGACTGCCTTAATGAATAAAGCCATATCTCTTAGTCATCTTGGTAATTACAAAGATGCAATTGAATACTATGATAGAGCTCAAACAATTGATTCAAGCATTAAAGAAATACCTCGTGCAAAATCAAGATTATTTGAAAAATTAGGAATGGAAGACGATGCATTTTTAGCTGCACAAGGAGTTTTAAACAAAGAAATGGAAAAAATCAAAAATGATGCTAGAGAAAACAGATCTACTGTATTTCATCAATTCTGTGAAAATGAATTCAAAGAATACAATTCTAAATAATTAACATCATTTATCTAAATCATTTTATACGTATGCTTCTAGTGATTTTTAATGTTTACCGGAATTGTTGAAGGCGTTGGCAAAGTTGAAAAAATTTTAAAAAATACAAAAAATCGAAGTGCCATTGAAATGACTGTAAATCTGGGAAAACATTCCAAGGGATTAAAAATCGGCCAAAGTGTAGCTCTTAACGGTGTTTGTCTTACTGCAACAAAATTATCCAAATCTAGTTGCATTTTTGAAATGATTGAAGAGACTACCAAAAAAACAGATCTTGGAAATCTAAAAGTGGGTGGAATTGTAAATATTGAACGAAGTTTAAAAGCAGGCGATAGACTTGAAGGCCATTTTGTATTAGGTCATGTAGATGGTGTTGGAACAATTAAAAAAATTCTAAAAAAACCAAAAGAGGTTCAAGTTTGGTTTGAAATTCCAAAGAAATTATCAAAATATGTTGTGAAAAAAGGTTCTATTGCAATAGATGGAATTAGTTTAACCGTTGTTGACGTCAAAAATACTGTAGCATCAGTTTCACTAATTCCTCACACCATTGAGATTACAAATTTTCACACAAAAAAAATAGGCGATAAAGTTAATATTGAAACTGACATTCTTGGAAAATACATTTTAAAATAAAATCAAATATCTACAAATTTATTGGTAATTACCAGTTTTTTAGTAAACTTTATAATTAGAACGCCAACAATTTTTACCATGTCTCTTGAATCGGCACTACAATCTATAAAGTGTGGAGAATTTGTGCTATTATTTGATTCAGCTGGACGAGAAAATGAGATTGATATGGTGGTAGCCGCCGAATTTGTTACTCCTGAACATGTTGCAAGAATGCGTCAACATGCAGGTGGATTGCTGTGTATTGCAATTAATAATGATTTTGCAAAATCTCTTGAATTAAAATACATGCACGAAATTCTTGCTGACTCTTCAATTTCAAACAAAGAAATGATTATGGGTTTAGCACCATATGGTGATCATCCAACTTTTTCATTATCTGTAAATCATTATCAAACTTATACTGGAATTACTGATAAAGATAGGTCATTAACAATTAGAGAAATGGCAAATATCTTTAATGTTGAAAATAAACAGAAAAAATTTGCATCATCATTTAAAACTCCAGGACATGTTCCTTTATTGATTGCATCTAGAGGACTATTAGCTGCACGACAAGGACATACTGAAATGTCTGTTTATTTGACTCAACTTGCAGGTTTAACACCTGTTACAGCAATTTGTGAGATGATGGATGCAGAAACATATTCTGCATTGTCTATAGATAAAGCAGAGAAATTTGCCAAACAAAATGGATTTCCATTACTTGATGGGAAAGAACTTTTAGAATACGCCAGGGTGCATTAGTCTTGAATATCGCAATAGTGGTTTCAGAATTCAATGAGAAAGTGACATCTAGGATGCTTGCAGTAGCTCAAGAAAAAGCAAATACTTTGAAGTTGAAAATATTGCATATATGTACAGTTCCTGGGGCTTATGACATGCCAATAATTGTAAATTCATTATTAGAAAAAAATGACGTTGATGCGGTAGTTACTCTGGGTGCTATAATTAAAGGACAAACAAAACATGATGAAGTAATATCGCATTCTGCTGCTCAAGCATTGACAGCATTATCTATAAAATATCGAAAACCCGTCTCCTTAGGCATATCTGGTCCAGGAATGCAAGAAAGACATGCCTATGCTAGAATAAGACCGGTTGCAGAAAGAGCAGTAGAAGCTGTTGTAAAAATTTCTAGTGAATTAAAGAGGATTCAAAAATGATTCAACTCAGTATCTTAAAAATTACCGGATATGGTCCTTGGACATTAACATTGGGAAGTGACAGAGAACATGAGCTACAAATGCTTCAAGCATCGTTGTACAAAGAAGTGCAGAAACTTTTTTCTGAAAAAAACTGCCTAGTCTTTCTTAATCGAGCTGATGAATTTTTTGTAGTTTCTAATGGACTTGGATTAGACGAACATATTGAAATTCAAAAAGTACTAGAAAAATCATTTGATATTCATTTAGCAATTTCAATTGGTTTTGGTGATACTCCTTTTGATGCAAATTTGAAGGCATATGATGGAAAGAAAAATAAACTTATTTTAAATGAAGAGCATAATATTTTTGGATTTGTTAACAATACGCCTGATTCAAAAGTCACAATAATGCATTTAGATGTAGATGATCTTACTTCCCAAAGAAAAAGTAATTCACCGTATGAAATAACATCAATAATTTTTGGATTATACTCAAAAATGTCAAAATATTTTCTTGAAAAAAAATCTCTCACTTTTTTCATGGGAGGTGATAATTTCATGGTAATTGCAAGTGAAAATGGAAAAAATTCTGTACAGAATTTTATTGACATGGTAAAAGATGATGATGAAATTTCTTTGAATTGTGGAATAGGAACTGCATTTACTAGTAGAGAAGCCGTAAAATTAGCCACAAAATCCCTTGATACTATACGAGAAATTCGAGATTCAGGAAAAGAAAAACCTGAAGTTTATGAATTGTCATGTTAATAAAAAATATCAGTGTGTTACAAGGTTCAGAATTAGATTTTGTTTTAAGAACTAATGTAAAAATTAAAAATAATACATTCAAAAAAATTCAAACTAGAATTCAACCACATATCAATGAAGAGTCTATAGATTGTGAAGGTCTTCTATTAATCCCTGGTTTTATTAATGCGCATACTCACATAGGAGATTCTATTGGAAAAGATGTCACTCTCAATCGTACGGTAGACGAAAAAATTCATCCGGTGTTTGGAGTTAAATCCAAAATTCTCAAAAATACATCACAAGAAAATTTATCAATTTTTATGAAAAATACATGCCACTCAATGCTTCGAAAAGGAATCACCACCTTTGTTGATTTTCGAGAAGGTGGATTAAATGGGGTAATTTTACTCAAAAAAGCACTCTCTGACATACACATACGTCCAATAATTTTAGGAAGACTAGATTTTTATCAAAAATCTACAGAAATTCGAAAAAACCAGCCTTTTCCAACAGAGAAAATTAGTGAGCTTAATGCCCTTCTAAAAAAATGTGATGGACTTGGTATTAGTGGTGCAAATGAGAATAGTACTTCAGTTTTAAATCACTACTCCAAAACAACAAAACTTAGAGCTATTCATTCATCAGAAACTCAACAAAGTATTTCTACATCAAAAAAAATTACTGGCAAATCTGAAACAGTAAGGGCGTTATCCATGAAACCTCATTTTTTAGTTCATATGACCTTTGCCTCAAAAAGCGATCTAATTGCTGTAGCACAAAAAAGTCAAGGAATTGTAATCTGCCCCAGAGCCAACTCTTCACTTGCTGAGGGTATTCCAGACATAGAGATGATGCAAAAAGCAGGTTGTACATTGGCATTAGGCACCGATAATGTGATGATAAATTCACCTGATATGTTTAGAGAAATGGATTTTCTTTGGAAAGCAACTATGGGAATTCATAAAAAAAGAATTGATCCAAAAGAAATTCTTAAGATGGCTACAGTAAATGGTGGGAAAATTTTGAAAAAAGATATTGGAATAATTGAAAATGGAAAAATTGCAGATTGTATTTTTCTCGATAAACATGCTTTAGATTTAGAACCAATGCACAATCCATATGCATCAATTGTTCATAGAGCATCAGAATCAGCAATCAGAGCAATAATGATTGGAGGAAAAATAGTACATGGAAAAATCTAGACCCTATGTAATTTTAAGTGCTGCAACATCAATTGATGGAAAGATTGCAACTCTTACAGGTGATTCAAAGCTATCTTCAAAACAAGATATTGTTAGATTACATAAACTAAGATCCAAAGTAGACGCAATACTTGTAGGAAAAAATACTGTTTTAATTGACAATCCTATGTTAACTGTACGTCATACTAGAGGTAAAAATCCAATAAGAATTGTTTTAGATTCTAAAGGAACTATATCTAAAAATTCAAAAATAATTCAAACAAGCAATAAAGTTCCAACAATTATATCTGTATCAAACCAAATCAGCAAACCAAATCTTGATAAACTTAAAAAATTCCCTATAGAAATAGTTGTTGCAGGAAAAAATTCAATCAATCTAAAATTATTATTAAAAAAACTTTCAGATAGAAAAATCAAATCAATTCTAATTGAAGGAGGAGGAACCGTTAATTGGGAATTTATAAAATATGATCTTTTTGATGAATTAATTATCACATTATCTCCATTTCTAATTGGAGGAAAAAACGCCATATCACTAATTGAGGGAAATGGATTTAGAAAGATTTCAAATTCACCTAATCTTCGTCTTAAATCTATTAAGAGGCTCAAAAATCACCTTGTTTTGCATTATACAAAAGTGTAAGTTATTATACTTTCTTTAAAATAAAACTACAAGAAATTGGCAGTAAAAAAGAAAGCTACAACAAAAAAAATAACTACAAAAAAGAAGGTTGCACCAAAAACAAAGGCTAAATCAAAAACAAAAAAACCAGCATTTGGTGGTTATGCAATCAACTTTGCAGGTCGTAAAGAAACTGTAGAGCAAGTATTTGGTAATAAACCAATTGCACCAAGTGAAATGACCAAAAAGATTTGGGCATTTGTAAAATCAAAGAACCTCTCTAATCGTTAAAACTATCTGTTAACGTTTATCGTTAACTAATTTCTATCTTTTAATTATTTTTATAAAATAAATAAGATATAGATATTGGATTTAATCTAAAATTATCATGTCTACAGCATCATTAAGACGCGATCATGACTTGATAGAAAAAGTCATCAAAGCAATGGAATCTACAATTCAATTACTAAATGATGGCAAACAAGTTCCTGAATCAATTTTACTTCCGGTTATTGATTTTTCAAAAAACTTTACTGATGTTTGTCATCATACTAAAGAAGAAAAATCTCTATTCCCTGCATTAGAACAAGCTGGACTCCCTAGTAATATGGGTCCTATTGCAATGATGTTAATTGATCATCAACGTTCACGGGAAATTGGAACTGCAATGGAGGAGTCTGCTAACGAATATCTCTCATCAGGTGATTCTACAAAATTGGTAAGTGATATGCAACAATACGTTGAACATGTGACAGAACATCTTTGGAAAGAAAATAACAGATTATTCATGATGGCTGAAGCACGATTACAATATGTTTCCAAAAAAGTAGATGACGAACTTAATGAAATTGAGAGAACTCAATTAAATGACTTAGGAAAATCTAGAGAACATTATGAGAATTTGGCTGAAAATCTTTCAAACGATGTTTCCAAACAAGGTAGTTAGATTTGTCTTATAGTATATTTGGCCAGGTAATGGGAGTTAGAAAATTTATCAATGGTGATATTGAGTTAGATTTCTATCATGACGATGAAATTACTGAATATCGATATTCTTCAGATCCTAGTAGATTGGGAAATTTTCCAAGGGAATTAGCTGAAACTTTAGCCAATACGTTAGCTTCAGATATCTGTATTGAGATTTACTTTGGAGAGGATGGTAATCCAACTTATGTTGAGTTAGAAGAATGTGGTGATGAGGATGACTTGGAAGATGAAGACGAATTTACTGAATCCTAAACAGCACTAATGAATGATCTATTCTACATAATGATGGTGTGTAAGATTATCGTAAAATCTGACCGATTTTAGATTAACAAATTCAAGCATTCCATATCTTGATAATTCTCTTCCAAACCCACTATGTTTTATTCCTCCAAATGGAATTCTCGGATCTGATATCACTACATTATTTACACTCACAATTCCTGAATCTATTCTTCTTGACATCTTATCTGCTTTTGCAAGATCTTTTGTCCAGATACTAGCACCTAAACCAAATTCACTCTCATTAGCTAATTTGATTGCCTCACTTTCATTTTCAACTACTGTAATTGGTGCTACTGGTCCAAAAGTTTCTTCAGTTGCAATTCTCATATCTGATTTTATATTTTTAAGAATTGTTGGCTTATAGAAAAATCCTTTTCCATCCATCTTTGAGCCTCCTAAAAGAACTTCGGCACCCTTTTGTTTTGCATCCTCTACAATTCCAGAAATTGTCTCTAAACCTTCTTTATTTGAAATTGGTCCAACATCTGTTTCCATTAACATAGGATCTCCTACTTTGAGCTGAGAGGCTTTTTTGATAAATAATTCAATAAATTCATCTGCAACATTTTTTCCCACAAAAAATCTTTTTGAGGCTACACAACTTTGACCGCAATTGATGAATCTTCCCTTGACTGCACCTTCAGCCGCTTTTTCTATGATTGCATCATCTAATACAATGAAAGGATCACTTCCTCCTAATTCTAATACACACTTTTTCAAATTTTTTGCAGATCTTTCTCCAACTTTTGCACCCGCATTTGTACTTCCAGTGAAAGTAACTGCATTAACATCTGAATCAATTAGGTGATTTGCAGATTCCACACTTCCTACCACTGTTTGATAAATTCCATCTGGCATTCCTGATTCGGTAAACGCTTTTTCAATTTCGATTCCTGATTGCATAGTTACTCTTGATGGTTTCATTACTATTACATTTCCAGCCATTAAACATGGAGCTGCAAAACGCAATGCCTGCCAGTAAGGAAAATTCCAAGGCATTATAGAACCAATCACACCTAATGGTTCAAAAGTCAGAAAACTCTTCCTTGCATCTGTGTTTAAAACCTCATCTGCAAGAAAACTATCTCCATGATCTGCATAGAATTCTAATGCCCAAGCACATTTTTCAACTTCGCCAATTGATTCTTTGAGAGCTTTGCCCATTTCAGATGTTGCAACTTTTGCGAGATCTGTTTTGTGTTTCTTTAGATATTCCACTAAATTGTAAACATAACTTCTACGTTTTTCATAATCCTTTTTCCATTCTGGGAAAGCTCTTTTTGCTTTTCTAACTAAGTCAAATACCTGATTTTTATCCATTGCAGTAAAAGTCTTAATTTCCTCACCTGTTGCTGGATTGACCGTAGTAATTTGATTCAAGGATTTCTCCAAGGATTTCTCCTATTTAATCTCTAACTAATTTTTCTTATTTTTTGATAAATTAGAAAGTGTTTTTGAATAGGAATCCGTCATTACATGCAAATTTTTCATATGAATTTATACCTGAAATTCTTATTTCAGATACCCTTTAAGATAATTAACATAATTTTCTATTTTATTGTTCGAAATATTACTAAAAAGATTAGAAGTCATTCTAAGATTTTTCATAAAATTTGGGTTAATGTTCAATTTATCAAAGAATTCCTTTTCTTACAAAACACATGTTTCAAAAATATCATAGATCTATGATATTTTTGAAACATTTCTGAATAGATTTGAAAATGTGACGGTATTTGCAACTCCAATTTACTGATAATTTTAGATGTGCTTCCTTTCCAAATATTATAGATGAATCATCTGTTGAAATAATCACAATATTTTAATTTTCTATTTATCCTTGTTGTTGCAACAAATTAGAATGTCTGCTGCATATCTTTTTTTATCTCATCAATTTTCTTTGAGTATGCTTTTTTAGATTTATCATTTTTCTTTAAGTTTAAAACACTTCCACATGACGGACATTTGAACATGCCATCAAGTGCACTCTCAAATGTTACTCTTGGACAATCTTCATTACCACAATGATAAAAGTCAGAAGCATTTTCATAATCTAATCTTTGTTGTAATCTTTCTTCAATTTTCTTTTTTTGGTTTTCGATGAAATGTTCAACTTCTTCTCTTCTAGTTCTCCATCTATAAACAAACCAACCTTTTCTCTCATCTTTAACTCTGATTCCCGTAATTAGTGATTTTCCAAATAAATCATACAATACTTTTCTCACCATGTTAATTCTTAGACCTGTAGAGCTTGCAATTTCTTCATCTGTTGCATCTTCAGCCTTAAGTAATGATCTTGCAACTTTAAGATATTCGTCTCCTCCGATCATAGAGGCAATTCTAACAAAAGGATCTTCGTATTTGTCTACCAACTCTAATGACTCATGATTTTCTATTATTAATCCCTTGTTTCTTTTACTTGTACATTTTTACCATTTTTTGTGGGTATGATCTTTCTTTTTGCATCTGTAAAGTCTTTTTCAAATTGTTTTCCTTCTTGAATACGATCTAAAAGAATCGCTAGGGCACTAATCTCAGAATGAGGTTGACTTCCAACTCCTATATTATAGTCTGCTAATTCATAAATCTCTCTAGGAACTTTTTCAGCTCCTACAACAATTAACATGTTTTGTTCTTTTCGTAGTTTCTCTTGAGCAATGTTGATATTTTGACCATACATCGAAAGATGAACAATTTTGAAGTTTTCTTCTTTTTTCTTTTTTACAATAGATTTCCATTTATTAATAAACTCTACCTCAAATTTCCCTCCCCAAGTTTTATTGATTTTTTCTATTGTATCTTTGATTTCTGGATTAACTTCACTCATGAAAATTCTTTCTGCACCAAATGCCCTTGAAACAAGTGCAACATGTGTTGTGACTCTATCATCTCTTACCAAACGTTGCCCAATTCTCACAACTTCAATTACCAAATGTTTCCATAACTCCTTCAGATGAACTTTTATTGAAATTATATGAATTGTGACTTTCTGAAATATTTTTGATTAATTTTTTTAACTCTTTGATGTTTTTGCCTGTTTTTGCAGAAATTGAAATCACTTTTTTATTTTCAGATAAATTAAGTATATTGATTTTTTGATTTACATTGTCTTGTTTTAATAAATCCTCTTTGTTTAACACGTAAACTATCTTATCTTTTTCAACACCTAATTCACTTAAAGTTCGCATGCAACTAGAAAATTTCTTTTTTAATTCAAATATAGAATCACTAATGTCAATCACTAGAATAATGATATCCGTATGTGCTAATTCTTCTAAAGTTGATTTGAATGCATCTATCATATATGCAGGTAATTTACTGATAAACCCGACAGTATCTGCAATCAAGAATGGTTCCTGATCAATTGTCACTCTTCGAGTTGTTGTAGTAAGTGTTGTAAATAGTTCTTTACTTTGAGCTCTTGATTCGCCTGTAACTTTGTTAAACAAAGTTGTTTTTCCTGCAGATGTATACCCTGCTAAAGAAATTGTTTTAAATCCAATTCTCTTTCGTCCTTGTCTGTGAAGTTCTCTTTGTTTTCCTGCTTTTTCGAGTTTGGATCTTAATGTTTGCATCCTATGTTTGATATCATTATAGTAGACATCTACCTCAAACTTTCCAATTCCCATAAATCCTGGCTGTTCTCCCATATTTGCAAGACGAACTTTCTCTTTTGCTCTGGCCATCTCATATCGTAATTGAGCTAATTTGACTTGCAATTTTGATTCAGCACTTGATGCTCTACTTTCAAAAATCTCAAGAATTAACCCTTCTCTATCTAAAATCTCTCTATGTAACACAGAAGCCAGATTGTAATTTTGGCTTGGTTTTAAAATTTCATCAAATATGATTACGTTTGGCTTAAGTCTCTCTGATATCTCCTCTAGTCTTTCTAAAACTCCTCCACTAATTCCATATTTTGGTTTTTTAAGAAAGTCTTGTTGGATTGTGTGAACTATCTCATATCCTGCTGCATCACACAGTCCCTTAGCTTCATTTATCGAATCCTCCTGGTCATATGTGATTAAAATTGCCGATTTCATTCCTTCTCAATCTTAACCTTTTTTGAAAATTATTCCATTTTTTTCAATGTTTTTTCAATATTCATGTTCAATACAATTTCTGCTATATCACTAGCATA
Organism: Candidatus Nitrosopumilus sp.; assembly: GCA_029881195.1. Lineage (GTDB taxonomy): Archaea > Thermoproteota > Nitrososphaeria > Nitrososphaerales > Nitrosopumilaceae > Nitrosopumilus. The sequence continues at coordinate 7,015 of JAOUNB010000025.1, read as the reverse complement.
TTCAGAAATCCTTCTAATATTCTCAGACATTCTTCTAATTCTATAAATTTCCTCATCGTCTTTTAATGATTTTGAAATATCTCTTACTTTTTTCTCATATTTGGTAATTTCAGCTGTTTTTTCAATAGTTTTTTCTGCTTGTGCATAATCTTCTTTGAATAAAGCCAAACATGAATCATCTAATACCGACAAACAGAATTCATTCATATCCTGAAGTTTCTCTAAAACTTCTTTTTTTACTGGCTTTTTAAACTCTAAAAGATCTTTTGCAATAAATGATGCATGATCTCCCGTCCTCTCTATATTTTTTACAACTAGTCTGTACCCAAGACAATTTCTGGCATTTCTAAAACCCATCTCCTTTAACATATGTTCATTTTGTATTGCAATCTTTAATTGTCGAATAATATAAAATCCAAATCTATCCACTTCGTCATCTGTATTGATTACTTCTTGTGCTAATTCTAGATTGTTTTCTTTTACTGCTAGAATTGCGTCACTAGACATTGATTTTGCTAAATGGATCATTCGCTTAAACGCACCATCAACCGATAGTTCTAGCAAATTTACAAGAACCTGTACCGTTATTCCTCCACTAGAGTCAGAAATTATTTCAGAACCCATTAACATTCGCTTTACAGCTTCTTTTACAGTATTTCTTTGGCTGGGATTCAATCTTCCATTTTTTGGTTTAACGTTAATAGTCTTAAATCCCAGAAAATACAATGAAATTAATTTTCTAATGATTGAAGGTGCCTTTTCTTCACCATCAATTTCAATCACCGCATCTTCCTTTTTTTGAATACGAGATTCAAATTTTGGTGGATAAAGTTCCAATGTTGATGAACCCCTTCGAACCATTCTGATTTGATCTCCTTGTTTTAGACCTAATTCCATAATCCATTGTTTTGGAAGTGAAACAATGTAAGATGATTTTCCTGTAAATTGAATTTTTCTAGTTTCCTCTCTATCTTTCATAATCTAAAGAGATTAAACCTGTCTATATAGTTTAAAATTATAATATAGTATCACACTTAACTAATATTTAGAATGCTTCATTTCAAACACGTGGATCAAATTGTCAAACTCAAACATTCACTTGATGCATTATTTGGAAATGGTGTTTCAAAATGCCTGCCAAAAAATATAGAAATGACATTTTCACGAAAGACTGGGAGGATACGAACAGTTTCGCATGAAGGCAACTTATTGTGTACTTTAAGAATTGATGGTGGTTTAGCAATTAGTCCTTATTTTGCACAAATTTTACTGAAAAATAAAACATTCCAAGAAAACTGTGTTGAGATAAACCAAGATGCTGCACCTTTTGTAATGGAAGGTAAATCTGTATTTTGTAAACATGTGGTATGGTGTGGGAATAAAGTAAGGATTTCTGCTGATACACCAGTATTGTTCAAAGATAGAGTAATTGCAGTTGGTAAAGCTGTTTTATCACATGAGATGATATCTGATTTTAATCGTGGTGTAGCAATCAAGGTCAGAGATAGTTTAAAAAGTCCTAAGGAGAAAATACAATCATGATGCGAGGAGGAAATCGCGAAATGCGAAGGATGATGGATAAGATGGGTCTAGATATGAATGAACTATCAAATGTTCAAGAGGTTACAATTAAGACCGATAAAAAAGAGATTATTATCACAAAACCCTCAGTTACTGAAATGAAAGCAAAGGACAACTCAATTTTTACAGTTACTGCAGAGAATTATGAGGAAAGAGAATTGGAGGTGCCAATTTTCTCAGAAGAGGATATTCAACTGGTTAGCCAACAAGCTGGAGTTGATGAAGAAAAGGCTAAAAATGCTTTAGAGGAGGCCAAGGGCGATCTAGCTAGAGCAATATTACTTTTAACAACTGGATAACTCCAGTTTGAGGTTTCATGCCCAAAAATCAACTAAAAATGAATGATTTAAGTAATGGATTTATCAAATTTTGAGTATAATGAGCAGTATGGCTGAATCTAAAGTTGCTGGAATTATCAAATCTTTGAATGCCTTAGAAGATGACTTGGATTCTTTAAACAGCAAAGTTGGTGATATGAAAAAACAACTGAATTTAAAGGCTCAAACTGAAATTGATTCATTATTAGAAAAAATTAGGGAAATGGCTACAAAAGAAGCTGAAGTAATAATTAATGCGTCTAAAGAAAAGGCAACTTCCGAATCCTCAAGAATTGCCCAAGAAGGAGATGCTAAATTATCTGTAATCCAATCCACAATTGATGCCAATTTTGATGAAGCAGTGAAACTTGTGGTGTCAACTGTTTTGAAGGCATAAACCTAAATTGTATATTTCGTTTTGTCACATATCAATCCCTTGCTGAAAATGCGTATTGGAATTGCTACTACATACGGTAAACATTACTATAGATTTTCAACTTACCTTAAGACACTAGATCTATCTTTTGATTCTATTCTTCCTGAAGAAATCACTGATTACTCTGGTCATCTTATATTTACTACTAGAGAAGAATCTCCCAAAAAATGTGAAAAACTCTTACTCTATGAGGATATCTTTGAACATCATTCAACTGTGATTAAAGGTATAATGATGCAAAAACTAAATTTTGATTTTGAGGAAGAAATTTTAATTTTAGGTATTGATCCAGGTCAACGAATTGGTCTATCAGTTTTTTATTATGGGCAAGAAATTGAGAGATCATTTCATTTGTCTGTAGAAGATTTTGTTTTTCACATTATTCAAATTTTAGGAGGTCTCAGAGCTAAACAAAAAATTATCAAAATTGGAAATGGGAATATGGAAATTGCAAGACAAATAGTTTCTATGTTGAATTTAACATTTTGTTCATCTTTTGAATTAGAATTTGTTGATGAACATAAAACTAGTTTAAAAATCAAAAATTTTAATCAACGTGGAAAACGTGATATGCTTTCTGCAAAATATATCTCACAACGTGATGGTTTTAGATTTTCAATATTGCCTTTATCAATTACAGGTTGAAAAATCAAAAACTAATTGATTTTTTTAAAAATTATTCTATTTTTTGCTTTATTCCTTGGTACTTACTTGATGTAATGATGAAAGTATGATGATTTTTTCAATTTTCACAAAATTTGATGAAATTTTTTGCTCAATAATTAATTTTGAAGATATTTCTTTCAAAAAACATATCTTTGGAATAAGCTATACATATTTATTGAAGAATTCTTGTTTTTTTTGAAACTAATATACATGATCGTTATCTAATTTAAAATATTTGCAAATATTTCCTTTTTTTATGTAAATATTATCGATCCACCCTTATATACATATGAATTCTACATTAAATTACTAAGATGACTTGTAAAGGAATTTGTGTGAGATATAAGGCCCAAAAGCCTGTTGGAACTGGAAGATATGCTTCTGGACAACGTCGATGCCAAATTTGCGAAATATTCATCAAATGGGAAGGACTTTGGTGTCCATGCTGTGGATATAGATTGAGAACAAAACCACGTAATCTAAAATATAAAGCAAAATTACGTGCTAGAGTTGAGGCTGATTCTATAGAGGCTAAAGCAGTTGCAGATACCCAACCAGAAGAAATTGAAGTTGAAGTAAAAGCAAAACCCAAATCAAAAATAAAAACTGCTAAAGTTAAAACAACAAAGTCCAAAGTTGCAACAAAAACTAAAGAAAAAACTTCATGCAAATTTTGTGAAAAACTATTTGTTTATCCAGATAAACATGAAAAGAACTGTAAGAAGAATCCTGATGTTGAAGTTGCATCTGCTCATATGAGTGAATCAATAGCAATAAAAGCATAAGACTTGTTCATAACTTATTGGACCCTCCAAATGGATTTTTCCAAAAAATGGTAAATTTGGAGAGCCGTCATTTCTTTTTACAAATTCAAAAATTTGAAAATGGATATTTTATTTCAGTAACCGAAGGTGCTAAAAAAATTGGTTCCATTGTTGCTTCTTTAGCAACAGGACCTATTCCTATTACTACGACTGTTATTCCAACAAGAACAGATTCTCTTTTTTTGAAACTTGTAGCTGAACGTATAAGCACGAGAATGCGAGGAATTGCTCTAGTTTCAGTATTTATTCAAAAAGAACTAGAAACTGATTCTGCAAAAGCCTTAATGTCAGAGATTATGGAAATGATTGAGAATGAGTGATTTAAGAAACTATATTTCTCAAATTAAAAAGATCAAAGATCTAAAAACTGTTAAAACAAAGGTTTCAACAAAATTTGAAATTGCCGGAATTACAGCAAAAGTTGACAATTCACATGCTGTTTTATTTGAAAATATTAAAGAAAGTAATTTTCATTTAGTTGCCAATTTGGTTGGAACAAGGAAAAGATTTGCTCTGGCCGTTGGAGGAACTGAAAATAATATCCATGAAAAAATTATTTCAGCAATCAAAAAAGCTAAACGTCCTAAAATTACCTCCTTAGGAAAATTTATGGAAAATAAATCAAAAAATCTATTTTCCCTACCTATTGTAACTCATTTTGAAAAAGAATCTGGACCTTTCATCACATCTTCTGTTGCGTATGCCAAAAATCCTGAAACTGGAAAACAAAATTCTTCCTTTCACAGATTAATGCCAATTGATAAAACTCATTTTACTATTAGAATGGTAGAAGGACGTCATCTTCACAGATGTTTTGTTGATGCTAAAGAACATGGACAAGATCTCAAAATTGCAATTACTATAGGTGTCCATCCTGCAATTTCCATTGCAGGAGCATATCAAGCTGAATGGGGAAAAGATGAGATTGATATTGCAAATTCACTTTTAGGTGGAAAACTAACTTTGGCAAAACTTCCTTTTACAGAATTGAATGTACCATCAGGTTCAGAAATTGTAATGGAAGGAAAAATTCTTCGTGATAAAACTCATCCTGAATGGATGGTTGAAATGCTTCAAACATATGATCATAAGAGATCTCAACCTGTTTTTGAACTTGAAAACCTATTTTTTAGAAACAATCCTATTTTTCATGATGTTCTTTCTGGATATTCCGAACATAGGCTGCTTATGGGAATGCCAATTGAATCTAAACTAAACGGTGAATTGAAAAAGGCGTTTCCTCAAACACAATTAGTTTCTATGACTAATGGTGGGTGTAATTGGTTACATGCAGTTGTACAAATAAAAAAGAAAAGTAATTCTGACCCCAAAAAAATAATCAAAAAAACATTTGATTTACATCGTTCGTTAAAACAAGTAACTGTAGTTGACGAAGATATTGATCCTAACAGTGCAGAATCCGTAGAATATGCAATGGCTACAAGATTCCAAGCTGACAAAGATTTAATAATTTTTAAGAATGTTCGTGGTTCCAGTCTTGATCCTTCCAGTGATCAAAAAAAATTACATACTGCTAAAATGGGAATTGATGCAACACGTTCCCTTTCTAAACGCCCAGAAGGCTTTGAATTAGCGAAAATCCCAAAAATCAATAAAATCAATCTAGAAAAATATCTTAAATAATCAAATCAACTGATTAAATTAAATTGGATAAAGAAAAAATCATAGTGAATCAAAAACATGTCCTCAAAAAATTTTCAAATATATGAAAAAAGTCCTTCGGAATCACAAGCAGAAGTAATTGTTAGGATGTTTCCTTCTGATGCAAATCCTGCAGGAAATGTCTTTGGTGGTGAAATTTTAAAGCATATTGATATGGTTGCGGGAATCGTTGCTCAGCGACACTGTCAATCAAACGCAGTTACTGTTTCTATGGATAGTGTTTCTTTCCTCAAACCTGTTTTTGTCGGAAATGTTCTCAAACTAAATGCACGAATAAACTATGTTCATAGCTCGTCAATGGAAATTGAAATAAATGTAGAAGCTGAGGACATCGTAACTGGAATTAGAACCCTTACTGGAACTGCATTTGTAACTTTTGTAGCCCTTGACAAAAATGGAAAACCTACACAAGCTCCAAAATTAGCCCTTAAAACAGATGAAGATAGAAGAAAATTTGAGGAAGGTAAACTCAGAATGGAAAAACGCCTACAAAAACGTCAAAAATGAACTTTTCTCAGTATCTATAGATCCATTTAAGAATAACAAAAATGATCTATAGTTATTGTCTGAACAAGATAAAAATAACGAATGGGATTCTCTATGGCAAGAATATACAAAATCACTTGACAATTGGAAAACCGTTTATGAGCAAATACAAAAAGCAAGTAGCGATATGCAAGAAAAATTCAACCAAGTATGGGATAAAGCAACTGTCGAATCTAGTAATGAAACCATGAAGTTATTTACTGAAAACTGGCAAAAATCAATGGCTGACGCTGGAATGAATTCCTTCAAGGAATTTACTGAAAACTGGCAAAAAGCCATAACTGATTCCAATGTTTCGACTTTCAAGCAATTTACTGAAAACTGGCAAAAAACTCTTAGTTCATCTGGACTAGAACAAATGAATGCATATGGTGAAATGATGAAAAAATTTGCTGAAACTTGGAGTTCAATGTGGCCAAAATCTTAATTCCCTGAATTGAAACAAAAACTTTTCTTTTTTAGTTGTACTGCTGTAGAAATTATGACGGTTGTTGGAGTAACAACATATCTGCTTTACCTTGATGAATTTATCTTAGCATTAATCTCAACTATTGTTTTTGGCAAACTAATTATTTTTCATTTTGTAATGGAACACTTTGATAAACAAAATCTAAAAAAGATTCAAAATATTTTAAAGCATTGAATTTTTCCTGGTTACCAATTATCAAAATTAAGACTAGACCAACAATTTTTGGATTTTCAAATTAATTTGAGTATTTCCATGTTGTAAACTCTTTAATTTTCTCTCTTGATTCATCAACTAATCGTTTCATAACAGGTATGTAGATTTCAGATGCATACACAATTTCCATGTCAGTATGTTCCTCGATATCTAAAAATGCAGATGCATTTATTTGGTTTTCATCTACTTTAGGCTCATTTTTTTTAGTTCTTTTGTGATTTATGATTTCTAAAAATATCGGTAATTGTCTTTTTATTTCTATATCTAATTCTTCTTTTGA
>JAOUNB010000083.1 GCA_029881195.1 Candidatus Nitrosopumilus sp. | reverse complement strand
AACTTGGAGCAGATTTCGCTGTAGATCATCGAAAAGAAGATTGGCATAAAGAAGTAAGATCAATTGCAAAAAAAATTCCAAAACCACACGGAGATGTACTTGGAGTTGATGTAATTTTTGAACACATTGGCGGTTCTCATTGGAATAAAGAGCTAACACTGCTAAATTATGGCGGAACTATTGTAACAACTGGTGCAACTACAGGATACGATGCAAAAACTGATCTACGTCATATTTTCTTTAAAGGCATTAACATTTTAGGTTCAACTCAAGGAACTAGGGCTGAATTAGAACAGGGACTCTATTGGATGTCCCAAGGAAAAATAAAATCAATAATTGACTCTATCTTTTCTTTAGAACAGGCAGCAGAGGCTCACAAAAAAATGCTTACAGGCAAAGGCCTTTTTGGAAAAATTATCATGAAACCAAATTTTGATGAATAATGACAGATCCAAAAACATATTCAATTTTAGATGAGGGAAATAGATTATTTTTACAAGGAAAATTAAGCGAAGCAATTTCATATTTTGATAAAATTTTAAATGAAAATCCATTACACCTAAGTTCCCTCAACAATAAGGGATATGCTCTAAGTAAACTCAAGGATTTTGATAATGCTATGAAATGTTATGATTCTGCATTACAAATATGTCCTAACGATTTTTCAGTATTGGTTAATAAAATCTCATTACTTCGTAAAATCGGAAATTTTATTGAAGCATTGTCTTTATGTAATAAAATTCTGAAGACTAATCCAAAATACAACATTGCATTATATCATAAAGAACGAATTTTATTTTCCATGAAAAAATTTGACGAATCTATATTGTGTTGTAATAGCATATTAAATGATTATCCTGATAATGGTGATGTACTATTTGATAAATCCTGTAATCTTGTAATGCTCTCAAAAATAGATGAAGCACTTGATCTACTTGAACAGGCAATTGCCCAAGGATTGAAATTTAAAATCAAGGCAAAAAAATCTAAATCCTTTGAAAAATTATCTGATAGCACTAGATTCAAAAATCTAGTAACATAGTTACAACCAATGTGGAATTTCTAGATATTCATCAATACTTTCATTTCGTAAAATTTTAAGAAGTGCATTTGCTTGTGGTGATGACAAAACTGGCTTGTCAAATTGATTATCTGTAGATATTCTTGGACATGCGACTTGAACAAAAGCATCTATTCCTTTAAGATTTTGTAATCTGTCATTAGTAATGTCAGTTAATCCAAATAGTTGTACTTTTTTTCCTTCTTTTTCTAATTCATTTTTGATTTTCAAAGCAAACACTTTGGACAATTGACCTTCTTTAAGTCCAACAATCACTCCGAATGTTTTTGCTTCAGCTGCTTTGTATATTGCAAGAGTTGCTTTCTTTTTTAATTTCTGAGCAAATTCAGTAATTTCTCTTACTTCATTAAAATAAGGATCTAAAATGTATGTTGGCAAATTAGTAGATAATGCAATTCCTGCTGCATGAAAATTACTTTGCCCCAAAAACACATAGGCGTCAACTTCATTTTTTAGCTGTGATGCCGGATAAAATTCACAACCAAACACTTGGCCGTCATTTAGCTGTCCTTTTCCTTTTCCAATTTTGACTCTGATTCCATTTTCTGTTAGAATTTTTTCAACTTTGTCTACTTGGTGTAAATGTTGGCTATCTGTAACTAGTGAGATTGTTTTCCCTTTTAATAATTCTGGACATTTTTTTGCAACACTATCAAATTCTATATCATCAAAGGCATCAATTAAAACAAGATTTTTTTCTAACAATTCAGTATTTATTGTATGTCCTATATTGAATTGAATTTCTGCTCCAAGAACTCTGGAGCCATTGGTGTTGAGATCACATGTACCCCATGTAGTATCTGCTAAAACATAAGCTGGTATTCCAAATTTCTCTGATATTTTAATTGCCGTTTCTTGAACTTGTGGTAAAATTCCATCTGGACCATTTAATGAAACTGATGCTGGATTTTTATTCTCGATTTCTTTGAAGATTCTCTCTTCATCAATAATTATCAATTTAGCTTGGAATGTAACTTTATTAATTTAAATCAACTGAACTGCTCAATACCTAAAAATGTCTTAACTATCAAAGTGAGTTGTGGAAAAAGAAACAGTTCTTAATATTGGATTTGATGATACTGATTCACCCAAAGGAATGTGTACTACATTTTTAGCCTACAAAATTGTTGATTTGCTTAAAAAACAGAAAACTGAATTTCTTGATTTTCCAAGGTTAATTCGATTTAATCCTAACATTCCTTGGAAAACTAGGGGCAATGGAGCAGTCTCCATAAAAATAAAAACAAAAAACCCGTGTGATATAAAGCGTCAAATAAAAAATATTATTTCAAGATATTCAGATATTAAAAATGGTGCAAATCCTGGATTAGTATTCTTTGAAAGCGATTCCATACCATCTAATTTTATTGATTTTAGTAACTTAGCTTTATGGAGATTAATTAATAGGAATAATGCAAAAAAGTTTGCAAAAAAAAATAATCTTGAATTTTTTTACAAAGGTAATGGTCAAGGATTAGTAGGAGCTATTGGTGCAATAGGATATGATTTTCATGATCATACATTAGAACTCTTGAGCTATCGTAAAAGATCTAAATTTGGAAAAGAAAGGAAAATTTCTGCCAAAAGCGTTAAAGTTATGCAGGAAAAAACTTTTCCAAATACATTTAACAGTTTTGATACAAAGAAAGGACGAATTTTAATTACTCCACATGGACCTGATCCTGTTTTCTATGGCATTAGAGGAGAAAATATTGATTCACTGCTTTATGCAACTAAGATTCTAAAAAGTGAGGAGAAATTAGATGGATACATGATATTCAAATCAAATCAGGGGACTGGGGATCATTTGAAAAATGAATTAAATTTTGAAACTATGTTGCCTTATGCTTCTGGAAAAATAACTGGAACAGTATCTGACACCCCTAAAATAGTTAAAGGAGGACACGTATTTTTCAAGATTACTTCAAATAATCATGAATTTTTATGTGCTGTTTACAAACCAACAGGAATCAATACCATTGCCTTACACTTGATTAAAGGAGATAAAATACGTGTAGGAGGTGGAGTTCGAAAAGCATCAAAAAATTTTCCTCGTGTAATTAACCTTGAATTTATTGAAATACTCAAACTTGAAAAAAATCTTTCAACTATGAATCCATTCTGTAAAAAATGTAATAAAAAAATGAAATCTAAAGGAAAGAATCAAGGATTTCAATGCATACGCTGTGGAAATAAAGCATTTAGTAAAACTACAAATGAAATTTCAAGAAAAATTAAAAAACAATTGTATATTCCTAAAACATCTGCACATAGACATCTTACAAGACCTTCCCAACGAGTGGGATTGATCAATAAATCCACTAAATTTGACAAATCTCTCTCATGGTTTTGTGTTTATAGAAATTAAGTAGCGGGGAGTAGATTTGAACTACTGAACTGCGGGTTATGAGCCCGCCGGGATGACCTAGCCCTAATTAGTCTGGCTTCCCCACCCCGCTGAACATGAATGAAGTTGAGCCGTATATACGCTTTATCAAATTCTTGAAAGTAATTAATAGGATTTGAAAAGATAACTTTTTTGTGGATAAAAAAATTCAAATCATTGCAATTGTTGGTGCAATAATCTTTTCAGCATTAGTTTTAACGTCACCATCTGATCCTATACCGTTACCAAAACCTACTTCAAATTCCCAAAATGATTTTGTAACTATTTTAGCTGATAATCTTGACAAACCTCGTGCAATTGCTGTTTCAGGCAATAGAGTCTTTGTTACTGAAAAAGATGGGTTCATCAGAGTTGTTGAAAATGGAAATTTATTGGAATCATCGCTTGCTGCATTTCGTCCTGTGAATATATTTGATGGAGGATTATTGGGTATTGCACTTCATCCAAACTTTTCAAATAATCATTACATCTATGTTTTTTTAACATATGAAGAGGATGGAGATTTATGGAATAAAATTCTACGAATCACTGAATCCGAAAATAAATTACAAGATGCTGAAACAATATTTGATAAAATTCCAGGATCTTCGTTTACTAATGGCGGTTTTATAAAATTTGGACCCGATAAAAAATTATATGTTGGTACGGGAACAGTTTCTGATGCATCTCATCTTCCACAGGATCTTGATTCTTTATCTGGAAAAATTTTAAGACTAAATGATGATGGAACAATCCCTGATGATAATCCATTTCCCAATTCACCTGTTTACTCTTTAGGACATAGAAATCCTCAAGGAATAACTTGGGATAACAATGGTAACATGTTTGTGGCAGAATTTGGACCTGAAAAAAATGATGAAATCAATATTATTCTTGCAGGAAAAAACTATGGTTGGCCTGAACATCAATGTACAGGTGATGAACATTTTGAAGCTGCCCTTCTCTGTTATGATCCAAGTATAGAGCCTGGAGGAATTTTGTTTTATTCTGGCGATAAACTTGATTTTGAATTCCCATTTATTATGGCCTCCATGAGATCTGCAAATCTCTATCAGCTAGATTTTGAACAGGGACTAAGCTCCCAAAAATCTATTCTTAGTGGAATTGGGAGGGTTCGTGATGTAGTAGAGGGTAATGATGGAAGTCTTTATGTAATTACTTCAAATACTGATGGAAAAGGTTTTCCAGATAGAATGGATGATAAATTATTGAGGATATTGAAATAAAATGCCAGATTCATCAATTTCAAAATTATTTGAAAAATCAAGAAAAGAAAGATTAGACATTGTTGCAAATTTTGCAAATCTATCTAGTGATGAAATAAATATTTTACAAAGTGAAAATGGAGGAATTTCATTTGACAAAGCAGATAAAATGGTTGAGAATGCCATCGGTACATTTTCATTACCATTGGGTATTGCAACAAATTTTAAGATCAATGGTAAAGATTACATTATTCCGATGGTGATTGAAGAGCCATCTGTTATTGCCGCAGCTTCCAAGGGAGCTAAAGTTGCACGAATTAAAGGAGGATTTGAAGTTTCAGCAATTGAATCTTACAGTATTGGACAAATACAAGTTTTGGATGTTGATATCCCTGATGCAATCAAGCAAATTGAAAATTATTCTGATGAAATTTTAGATTTAGCAAATTCTAAAAGTA
>JAOUNB010000024.1 GCA_029881195.1 Candidatus Nitrosopumilus sp. | reverse complement strand
TTTTCTAATTTTAATAAAAGCGCATCTATTTCTTCAGGAGTCTCTGCTCCATAAGCAATTAAAATTTTGTCATCTTCTTGAATCTCAAGTTCGCGAATATCTGGTAATTGTTCATCGTTAACGTAGAATACTAGTTTATAATCTTCATTAGTGCAGAAACTTCTCCCATCCTGAAATACAAAGCATTGATCATCTAGGCCTATAGATAACGTTTCAAAGAGGTACCCTAATGTAACGCCTGTGGCGTGTTTGTGAATTGTTGTACCATCTCTTCCTTCAAAGTGAATCCAACTTGATTTAATTTGATACGCCGGAGCTGAAAAATCAAATTCATCGCCAAAAATAGATACCAGTATACCTGCGTGTGCGTGCTCACTGCCTAATGCTCCTGCATTTTCAGGCCCACCAGGTACATTATCAGTCATATTGACAAATATCCATCCTGCATACCCTACAATAACTGCAATTACGGCCAATACGCCAACTGCAATGAGAGTATGTTTTCTTTTTTCTGCTGAATGTCTTGTAGCGTAATTATCACGTTTTTGTTCACGCTCTCTTCTTTCTTTTCTACCCATAGGATGTTCTGGATCTAAAAATTGCCCTAATTAACCATTCGATAAAAACAATAAATAAAATCACAAAATGCTGATCCTTATGGATTGTATTTTTTGTGAAATCTTGAATGGAAAAAGAGAGGGACATTTGCTCTATGAAGATGATTTACATGTTGCATTTTTGGACAAATATCCAATCGATGTAGGTCATAGTTTGATAATCCCCAGAACACACCATGAAAGAATCACTGATATGGATTCAAAAGATGTGGGAAAAATATTTTCACTGGTCCCAAAAATTGCAAATGCAATTTTAAAAGCAACCGGAGCTGATGCATTCAGTCTGGGTCAAAACAATGGCAGAGCTGCAAAACAGATTATACCTCATGTGCACATTCACATCATTCCACGATATAATAGCAAAGGGACGATTTGGACAAAACGGCAAATTTCAAGTAATGATGAACTAATTGAACTCGCAAAAAATATTCGTGGAATGATTACTTAGCCATGACCAGGGTTGTATCTCAAAATCGCACCAATCTTTCCCAAGCTTGCAAGCATGTTTCCATGTTCTGCACTTCCTGAAATTACTTCTAACTGAGAACCTGTCTTTGCAGCCAATAATTCTAGGTAATCCACTATGTCCTGTTCATTTACTTCTACTTCCATTGCTTTACAGCCAGGACATGGATTATTTGCAAATTCTGTTTTTTTAGGAATGACCTCTGGTCTTTCTACAATTTCTTCTTGAAAGTGTTTGCATCTTTTACACTTACCTTCTACTCGATGCAAATTTGTATTGTCTGTGATCAGTACTACCTTGACAACATTATTCTTTAGAAATTCTATTACTTCTTGTAAACCGTAGGATCCTTTTCCTGAATTGGTATTTATCTCCCTAAACAAATCTTCGACTAGTTTTTTTTCCTCTACCATTCTAAAATCACCTAGAATGTCTGCTGATTTTGCAAACGCTTCTCGTATTCCCTCTGCGCCTGAATACGATGCATCAATTGTGTTGATGATCATGTTTTGTAATCTATACTCGAGATAGTTGCCATTAATGAAATCCTCTTTTGTTGGACCTGGACCTGAAATTACCAATCCCTTGATTGGATAAATGTCAATGAAATATTCTCGGGTAGTTTCAGCAACTCTGTTAAAATAATATGTTAATTCCATCTCCCTGAGTTTTTGAAATCTTTTTGCAGACTGTCCTCCCTGTCTGTGTTTTCCAGCAACTCCGGAACCTGTTTGGGCCAATACCTCGATTTTATCTCCATGTAATAATCCCCACCCTGCATCTTTTGCATCAATTGCCAAGAAACCGATTAGATTGTCATCTTTTAACATATCCTTTAGGATATCTACATGAAAATGATCATCGCAGCGATACAAATATTGATTTAGATCTTTTGGAGGTTCAATCTCCCAAATCGTTACAACTTCACTCCCTAATGGACCACCACCTTCCGGCGGTAATGCCCCACAAAAAACCACTAACCCTTTTTCTGGTGTTTTCTTGTACATTTTTAATCTTTGAACGACTTTTCCTAACGAATCAACTACGTGGGATCTTGTAAGATCTGATTTTATGTTGTCTGCGGTTCCTTGTTCTTGTTGAAGAGAACCAATAATTTCATGAAGTTGTTTTCCTTTTGGAATGTATACTGTGATTAATTCTGTTCCTCTTCCTGATTTTTTAGATAATTCTTCTAGCGTTTTTCTTATTTTATAGAGTTTAACTGAATCTTGTTTTTCTACATCTATCTTCTTCATTTGTGCTTACTCCAGATCATGTGAATATTAATTTTGATGGTTCCGTTTTGACATTTTCCAAATCATAATTCATCAAACGTTTTTAGAAATACTTCAAGTGGCTGATTTCCTCTGATTTTAATTATTTTTTGATCATTGAAGATTAAAAATGATGGCGTTGCGTCAATCCCTATTTCTTTACCAAACTCATGTAGAGCGATAACTTTGTCTTGGTATTTTTTTTCATCAAGACAATTGTTAAATTCATTCAAGTCCAAATTGGTTGAAACTGCAAATCTATCAAGTGATTCTCTTGTAATCCAACCTGTTCGCTCTCCGCCCCAATTTTTGTACAATTCATCATGATATTGCCAGTATTTTGCTTGATCATCTGCACAATATGCTGCCTCTGCAGCTAAAAATGAATCCGGACCATTTAGAGGAAAATCTTTGAAAACCAGTTTTACTTTGCCTGTTTTGATAAAATTTTCGTGGATGATGTTTAAAGTATTTTCATGGAATTTGTAACAAAAAGTACATTGGTAATCTCCCCATTCCAAAATTGTTATCGGTGCATTTGGTTGGCCCATAATGGGGGAACCATCATTAATTAATTTTGCAACCGTAAACAATTTTGAATCATTTTCAGTTTCTGAAAACACCATAAACATTCCTGTAATAACTCCAATAACAACAGGAATTGCTAACAGGTAGATTTTAGTCATGTTTTAGGAAAAATTATTACAACTAAATATCTTCGCTAATTTGTAGCCAAAGTCCATAATGCAGAATTCTTTGCAGAAATTTCCGCAACAAAAGGATCATCTGATGATGAAATGATTATCACATCTCCTTCCTCAGGAGACAGATTTTCTAAAATGTATTTTTTCGTTTTTTCATCTTTTCTAAAACAGTCCTTGTAATCTCCCGGAAAGACAAATTTATTCTCTTTAAATAAAATAGTCGTACACCCTGTAGAACCATACAAAATAGCATAATCTCTTTGCTCTAAACCTGACTTTATTGAAAAACTGTAATCTTTTAGAATTACTGCATGATTGTTTTTTCCAGTAACTACACTGCATTTTTTAATTTTACATTCATTTGATATGACTTTTTGAATCTGCGCTGTAAATTTTTTACCATGATCCGTTAGAAAACTGCCTGATTTTGTTGTCTCAATCATCTTTGCTTCCTTTAGATGTGAAATCAAAGTTTTTACTGCACCTTCCCCTAAATTGATCTCTTTTCCAAATGTTGCCCTGCTCACGAATTTCTCTTTTGATAATAATTGTAGGGCTTTGAATACATGAGGTATGCTAAATGTTAGCACTTTACTGGATCCTTTCCTGGAGACAATGTTTTGTAAAACTTGAATTGTTTTTTTCAGATCTTTTCTGATGTTTTTCCATTACCAATCTTTTATAAATTGGACAAATTATCCAAGTGCTTAAATAGATTCAGATATTGTTTTGATTTATGTCTGAATTAAGACAAATTAATGTGTCTAAAACTGGTGTTTCAAAACTAGCAATAGTTGCACTAGCCATAATCTTTGCAGCAGGGTTATTTGTTGTAGGATTTGATCAAGGACACATCTTTAGTTTAGTTTATGGAGAACAAGCATTTGCTGATCTTTACATCCATGAACTCACTCATGATATGAGACATGCAGCAGGCTTTCCCTGTCATTAGGAGTTCTTTTTCATGAAAACATCTCTTTTTATTATGATAGTGCTAGTTTCAGGTGCATTTGCAGGTTTTATTCATGGCACTGTTAATTTTGCGATTGTAGAACCATATCTTGATCAAGCAATTGGAATTGAAAACCAAAATCTATTTGCATCAGGTGAGGAAGAAGACACTCCTGAATTTTGGGTAGAATATGAAGGATACAGAGTATGGCAAAAAAGTGGACAGATTGTATCTGGCGTAATTTTGGGAATGTCTGTAGGTTCTCTCTTTGGAATAGTCTTTGCATTATCTAAAAACACATTACCTGGAAACAACATGATCAAAAAAGCAGTGATTTTATCCAGCATCATGTGGTTTACTCTATACATCATTCCGTTTCTAAAATATCCTGCAAACCCTCCCACTGTAGGTGATGGGGAGACAGTGGTACTAAGAGCAATATTGTATCTTTCTTTTATTGCAATATCTGGGTTGGGGGCAACTGCTTTTTACAAGTTATCAAAGAAATTCCAAAACAAGCGCAAATTTATTGCACTAATCAGTTATGCCGTTTTTATTTCTGTTGTATTCTTTGCAATGCCAGAAAATCCTGACAAAATTACTGCTCCAATGAATCTTGTACATGAATTTAGGATTATGTCTGTTCTTGGGGTTACATCTTTTTGGATATCTGTAGGACTGATTTTGGGATTCTTCTGGAATAGGTTTGAATCTCACAAAGAAACTACTCCACATTATACTTGATTATTCTAATTCTTTAGAACAAGAATAAGAACATCTCGTTTAAATATCCCTAAGTATTTTTTGATAATTATATGTCACGAAAATTGACTTTGCCACAATTAAAAAAATACGACATTACTCAAAAAGTAATTGAGGCATTAGCAGATTCAGAATCTCGTGCAATTTTGTTCTCAATAATCAAAAAAGGAAACACTGCTGCAGAACTTTCAGTTAAACTAAAAATCCCTCTTAGTTCGGTCTACAAGAAATTAGGGGATCTTGAAGATCTTACATTAATTGAAGTTGAAAAATGGCTGCTATCTGACAAGGGCAGAAAATACAAGGTTTACCGTAGTAGAATCAGCAAAGCTGATATCTCCATTAGGAAACCCGAACCTACGTTAACATTGGTATCAAATTGAGTGGTTTGATGTCAAAATCCAACATTATCCAATTATCTGAGTTTGATATCACTCAAAAAATTATTGAATCTCTAACAAATGTCTGCACAAGGGCTGTTTTATTTTCAGTTAAAAACAAATCAAAAGATGCAACACAGATTGCAGAGGAATTAAAAATTTCTCTTTCAACTGTTTACAAAACATTGTCTGTCCTAGAAGATCTTGCACTTGCAGAAATAGACAAGTATGTGATTTCCCCAGAAGGTAAAAAAATAAAACTTTACCGTAGCAGAATTGGCAAGGTGGAAATCATTTTAGATAATTTGGAACCCAGTTTGAATTTGTACCCTAATACTGAAAACCCCAAATCTAACTCATAATTGCAAATTTTTAATATTCTTATTCTATAGATTTAGAATGAAAATCTGGAATGAAAACCTACTTTAAATAACTTAGCTTCTCCTAAGATTTTTGTAAACCATGAAACGACAATTAACATTAACACTAATCGCTGTAATTGCAGTGATTGGTGTTGCAACTGTCCCATTGGCTCAAAACGTACACGCTGAGGGTTTAGTTCCGGAATGGATTAAATCAAATGCTGGTTGGTGGGCTGATGGTACCGTAGATGATGCAACTTTTCTAAATGGAATTAAATTCCTTCTTGAAAACGATATCATCGACGTTTCATCTGAATCAAATGACATCGATATTGATACTTTGACCATTGGTTTTATTCCAGTTGAAAAAGCTGATGAATTGACTCCAAAGGCGCAAGCACTAGAAAAATTTCTAGAGGCAGAACTTGGTATTGACATCGAAGTAGTTGTTCCAACAAACTATGAGACAATTATCGAAGGGATGAGATTTGGCCACATAGATGCTGCCTTTATGGATACCGGACCTGGATGGATTACCCATCAGAGAACCGGTGCAGAAGCAGTATTGGCAGAACTTGTTGCAGGTAAAGTAAACTATCAGGCGACTGTCTGGGCTTTAGCTGATAATGATTCTATTCATTCAATAGAAGACACAGTAGGTAAACGAGTTGCATTTACTAGCATTACTGGTTCATCTGGTTTTGTTAGGCCTATGGGAACACTAGTTACTGAAGGACACATTACCATTGAAGGTGATGACATAGTTGCTTTGGAATCAGCACTGGCAAAAAACTTTGAAAGTTATGCCTTTGCTGGAGGTTACAAGGCTGCATTGGAATTACTGCTCAATGAAAATGTTGATGTTGCGTTTGGTTCAGATATTGCTCCGCAAAAATATCTTGAATTAGAAGATCAAGTGAAATTACGTCCAGTTACGACAATTGGGCCTGTTCCATCACATGTATTCATGGTAAGTGCTGACATGTCAGAATCTACCAAAGAAGCACTTGTTGATGCACTAGTTGAACTCAATTATGATGAGAACAACCCCATTTTAAAGGACTTGTATGGCGCTGAAGCGTTAGTTCCAACTACGACCACCATGCATATTGGTGAATTTGGAACCTTCATTGATGCATTGACAGGTCTTGATCAGGTAATTCTAGACAAAGCAAACAAGAGCAAATAAAAACTGGAAATCTTGAAATGAAACAAATTCAGATGACCAAAAACCTTTCTTTTTCCTTAATATCTACAAATAAAATTATTCAAATGAATAATGCTTCTACATCTTATGATTCTAAAAATTTTGCACTTGAAGGAATCAATCTTTCAATTGATAGAGGAACAAACTATGCAATAGTTGGTCAATCAGGATCCGGAAAATCCACTTTACTCAAATTAATGAATGGGATGATGATTCCAAGCAAAGGCACCATTAAAATTGATTATGTTACTCCAAACATGAATGACAAAAAATTTAGAAAAATGATGCATACAATTGGTTACATTCCTCAAAGTTTGGGATTGGTAAAAAACATCACTGTTCTTGAAAATGTTTTACTTGGGGCACTACCGCGATTAAATAAAATACAATCATTACTAAACAAATTTCCTGAACATGAAAAAAATGATGCAATGAAAATTATTTCCCAAGTTGGGTTATCAGGAAAAGAAAATCGTAAAGCATACATGCTAAGTGGTGGAGAAAAAAGACGCGTGGCAATTGCCAGAGCATTAATGCAAAAACCAACAATCTTGTTAGCTGATGAAATTGTTTCGGAATTAGATCATGTTACTTCGCGAGAAATTATGGATTTGATAAATGATGCTCAAAAAAGAATGAATCTGACAGCAATCATGGTTCATCATGACATACAACTTGCATTAGAATATGCAAATCGGGTTGCAGTAATCAAAGAAGGGCAAAAAATTCTAGAAATTGGTGTTGAGGGTGACACCATAGTTGATTTCCAAACGGGAGACATGAACAACGAAGAAATAATGGAGATGTATGCTGATGACTCCAAAAAATAACATCATTATTGGAATAATTATTGCATTATTGGTTGTTGCATCATACAACGTAGATGCCAATCCAATTGAGTTTGTAGAAGGATTACCCAATCTTGCAATAGTGGTAGATGAAATGCTTCAGGTCGAGTCAAAGTACATTCCTACTGCACTATGGGCAATGCTTGAAACAATACAGATGGCATTCATCGGGACTGTTGTAGGGGTTGCAATCGCTTTACCGCTAAGTATGTTGGCCGCACGAAATCTGAACAGCAAGTATATCTATGGCCCGATACGGGCATTGCTTGCAGCAACACGAACATTTCCCTCAATTCTTTGGGCACTTTTGTTTGTAATTATGGTCGGACTGGGCCCTTTTGCAGGTGTTTTGGCCATCATTATGTATACAGTTGGATTCATTGCAAAACTACAATATGAGGTAATTGAGACAATAGACTCTGATCCGATGGACGCAATTAGTTCAATTGGTGTTTCAAAATTTCAACTGATTCGATATGTTGTGATTCCAGAATCTGCATCACATCTTCTAGGTCAAATGCTTTACATGTTTGATTACAATGTACGTCAAACAAGCATCTTGGGACTTGTGGGGGCAGGTGGAATAGGATTCTACATCATTAATTATATCAAATTCTTTGAGTATGGTAAAGCAGCAGTTTTCATGATTGTTGTGCTAGTTACCGTACTTGCAATTGATTGGTTCAGCGTAAAGATTCGAGACAAGTACATAATAAAATCTCAACATGGCATTGAAATTAATGCAAAATAATTTTCAAAATGTGTATAACTGTTAGATATTCAACCTATAATTCTTGTAAAATATCAAACATACGTATATGACATATTGGGGAGTGCTATGGAACCCTCAAAGACTGGTCAACCTTCAGTCGGATTACAGAAATTGGTAGGCAGGATATCCTAAATTGCCTTCAGGATTTTTGATTAAGTCATACTGGAAAAGATTTTTAAAATTATTTAATCATGACATGTATTGTTCCAATCTCAAATCTGAGTTTAACAAAGCAGGTTCAAATCTAGTTGGGAGCACAACGTGTATGGAGATATAGTTAGTGGTGCTACTTTAGGACCCACGTGGAAGTAATTTAAATCAAAAACTCATCAACAGTCAACTGAATTTAATTCAAAAAAATACAATAATGTTTTTAGTTATTTAGTGAATTTTTACATCAAAATTAATTCAAAATATGCCTTACTGTTAAGAATTGACATAGTATAATTTCAGAATTTTGTGTTATCTACAAAAAGCCTAACCTAAAAAACAACAGATATTGTGAATCACAAGATACATTCTAATTTAAAATTAGTATTGCACCTTGAAAATTCTTTGAAATATCTTCAATTGTACTATGATAATGTGTTTTTTCAAAACGAGTGGCAAAATTTTTCTTTCCCATGATTATCAAATCTATTTTATTTTTTTCCGCAAATTCTAAGATTTCATGTGATGCGACATTGCTTTTAATTATTTTAAAACCAGGTGAAACTCCATGTTGACTAGAGTATTTTTTAAGCTTGACATGTTCCTGTGTTACTAACTTGTACTCATTATCAAAATCTTTTTTGTTTGTTTTGGTTTTGAACAAGCCAAATGTAGAACGTTCTTCCAGACATGTCAAAACTGTGATTTTTGACTTTGTTAGTTCAGCTAATGCGACAGCCTTCTTAAACGCCTTTTGACTGCCAGATGTTCCATTGTATGGAACCAATATGTGCTGAAATGTCACATTCATTTGTTTTCCACATCAATTAACAGAACAGGACAGGATGTGTTTTCAACAATTTTTCTAGAAACGCTTCCCATGGATAATAGTTTCCTCATTCCCTTTAGTTTTCTTCTCTTTGCCATTACTACAAGATCCACTTTTTCCTCATCTATTGCATCAAGAATTATCTCTGCTGCATCACCTATTGCAACCTTGATTTGAGATCCAATATTGTTGTCTTTGCACTGCTGCATTTTTCTCTCCATTTCTTTTTCCATATCTTTTCTAATATCCTCGTTTGCCTCCCTGATGCTATTAAACATGTTTTCCCTTTCAGATTCAGATAGCCCAAATGATCGTGGATGTTGAATCTCCTCTACGATATGTAATATGATAATTTTAGCAGATGTGTCTTTTGCAGCATGAATTGCATGCTTTAGCGCCTCATCACCAGCAGAAGTTCCGGCATGTGGAACAAGGATGGTCTTATACACAGACCTCAATCAAACTATTCAATAAATAAACTATCTAGTTTTTAGATTAGGATTTTTGTAGATACCAGTATTGTAAATAATGAAATCAAACCTATTGCTATAATATTGAGAACAATCCCATTTTTTATCATCTCCTTTATCGATATCTTTGCATGTTCATAGATTAGCGCGTTTGGTGGTGTTCCCATTGGCAACAAGAATGCAAATGATGTTGCAACAGTAATTGCAAAAAGTATAGGTAGAGGATTCCATCCGTTTTGAATCGACATTGTTCCAACAATTGGAATGAATATTGCGGCAGTTGCAGTGTTTGATTTGATATTAGTAAGAAACATTATCATTGCGACCAAGACAACTATGATTATCTCTGCTGGGTAATCTTTCACAAATGATAAAGATGAGGCAATCCAGTCTGCCAGACCTGATTCTATAAAAGCAAGTGAGAGGGCAAGGCCTCCACCAAGTAAAAACAATAATCCGTAAGGAAGCTTTTCAATTCCAGCCCAGTTCATCAAACTCTCGGATCTTGTCTTTGGCAGAACAAACAAAGAGATGCCTCCAAGAATAGCAATGACTGAATTTGTAATGAATGAATCTTCTGGTTGCCAGATTGGAGTAGTAAACATCAAAGATAAAACTACAAAGAGAACTACCAGTACTGTCTTTTGCTCTCTTGTCATCTTGCCTACATTTGATTTTTCTAAAACCATGGTCTGTTTGATGCTGATGATTACTTCGCTGTTGGTATGTCCTATCCTACTGCTCATGTACAATCCGCATAAAATCAACATCATAATAGATAGAGGAGCTCCCAGTAGTGACCATTCTGCAAAAGTAACCTTGTGTTGGAATAATTCCATCATGGTTCCAGCATACAAAAGATTGGGCGGAGCTCCAATCAAAGTTGCAACACTGCCAATGGATGATGAATATGCAATGGACAACATGAAAATTGTCTTGAAATTTTTGCTAAGTAGATTAGCAGGAATGGATGATAGCACTACTGCTGCTACAGGTAATAAAATCAGAACAACTGTAGTACTCATCACTACAGTCGATAATAAAGCAGTGGTAATGATAAAGCCCCAGACTATTCTTCTTGGGGAATACCCAAAAACAGAAATCAGCTCAAATGCAATCTTTCTGTGGAGTCCAGACTTTTCAATGGCAAGTGCAATCATGAACATGCCAAGCAAAAGGACAATTATGGGGTGCATGTACTCGGATGCAATATCTTTTACAGGCAGTATTCCCATCAAAGGAATCAGCCCTATTGGAAGTAATGCCGTAGCATATACTGGAATAGCTTCTGTAATCCACCAGACAATCATCCACACAGATATTGCCAGAACAATCTTTGCAGTCTCATTCATCCCTTCGGGAGTTGGGTAAAGCAGTATGATGAAAAATAATAATGGACCTAATGCCATCCCAAATAATCGTAGATTGAATTTCATGGTTTTTGTAAATCCCTATGTAATAAACTAGTTAGTATAAACTCTAACCCAAGACATGAATGAGCTCTGCCAAGTTTCTTCTTGGTTTTGGAAGTTTCTGCTGCGTGGGATATCCAATGCACAGAATTGATGATGGTACCAGCTTTGTCCGAATAATCTGTGCAACTTTTTTCTTGTTAATCATTCCAATCCAAATTGAGCTGAGGCCCAGTGCCGTTGCTGCAAGTTGCGAGTATGCAGCTGCCAGCGTGGCATCCTGTATTGCAAATTCTTTCAGCGTAGTTGCAGGAAAGTCAAGTTTGACCCGTGATGGGTTCTTGCAGTATACCAGTACCAGTGGGGAATTGACATACGGCTGGTTGTTTGCAGCCTTTACCAGTTTTTCCTTTATTTTTTCATCCTTTACATGAAATATCTCAAAACCCTGAAAGTTTCCAGCAGTAGGTGCAGTGTCAGCTGCTGCCAGTATCTTTTCAATCTTCCATTCCTCTATGAGCTTTGGCTCAAATTTCCTAGTTGATCTTCTCCTACTCATCACATCAAAAATATCGGTATCAAGACTTTCTTCTTTTTCTTTTGCATGATCAATCAGTATGGCATTTAGTAATTCATTTCCAACATTATCTTTTTCAGATACTTGATGAATGGGCTCGTATCCTTTGGGGTATAATTTCTTAGGATTAGACATTTCATATCTTCTGAATTGTATGGTATATTTTAAGCGTGTTCAAAAATTCAATTGAAAAAATCATTCCTTTTCTTCTTGTTTTGCTATTTTCTTTATTTGAATTACAGTTGGTCGATTTTTTTCAGTCTTTTCCACCTTTATGACCAATGAGTCAATCTCCAAACTATTTCCCTCTTTTGGAAGATCATGTAGCTTATCATGTAGCAATCCGTTAAGTGTCGAATAATCATCGCCCTGTGGAATTGATGTTTTGAATACTTCATTAATGATGTCAATTTCCATATCACCATTAGTTACGATTGTATTTTCATCTATTCTCTCAAAGATTGGATTTTTTGGATCTGTTTCATCATAAATCTCCCCAACTATCTCCTCAATAAGATCCTCCATGGTTACACATCCTTCCACGCCTCCAAACTCGTCTACAACTATTGCCATATGCGTATTTTTTGCCTGCATTTCCTTCAGCAAAGAACTCATTCTTTTTTCTTGAGAGACAAATATTGGATTACGCACAAACTCACCTAATTTTCTTTTTTGAAATTCAGGTTCTAACAGATGTTTTAGTATATCTCGGACATGCAAGACACCTACGATATCATCCATGTTTTTGTTATATATTGGAATTCTGGAATGACCGCTTTTGTCTATAATGTCTGCTGCATTATCTAAACTCATCTGAGCGTCAAGTGCAAACATCTTAGTTCTCGGAGTCATGACAGAACGCACCACCGTTTCATCAAAGTTTAGTGCACCATGGACTAAACTACTCTCATGTTTATTTAGCGCATCATCTCTATGGCCTTGTTCTATTATGCCACCAATCTCCTCTTTTGTTAATGCAGGAGGATTGTAGTCACTACCAGTTATCTTGATAATCCCTCTAGTTATTTTTTCCAACACCCATACTGCAGGATAAAACACATAACTGAATGCCATCAAAATACCACTACATCTTAAGGAAACTTTTGTTGCATTTGCATTACAGTATGTTTTGGGAGTTACTTCCCCAAAAATTATGATTAAAAATGTCATGATGCCCACTGCAATTCCCAAACCATTTTCACCAAATAATTCAATTGCAACAACTGTTGCAAGGGATGCAGAACCAATGTTTACCAGATTATTTCCAAGGTTTACACTTGACATCATCCAACCTGGATTTGATTTTAGCTTCTGTAGTGATTTTGCTCCTTTGACCTTGTCTTTTACCAGTCTTTCTACTGTTGCCTGAGTGGTTCCAACCAGTGCAACTTCCAAACCACTAAAAAATCCAGACAAACCAATTAATCCAGCTAATGCTGCAAGTTCAAATTCTAAGACCATCTAGAGTTTTTGCCTCATACTAGAAATAAAATAAAATTTATGGACATTCTGACTGTTTAGAACACAGTATCTTTCAAATGTTATTTGAGATAAATTATATTTTTCGTACATTTTTTATTATTTTAAAGTCAACATATTACAATTTACTTCATCATGGATTGTATTTACTACGTCATTGTAGTGTGTTTCCTCTGAGTGAGTCATGTGTGGATGATCAACTATCAAAAGATCGATTTTGTTGGATTCCACATATTGTATGATACTATCTACCAATGATTCTGTGGATTTAAATGACGTTTTTAGAGGAATATTTTCTTGTTTTGCCTTTTCTTCAAATTTTTTTAGTGCATTCACTACTATTTGTTTTTGTTCATTCTCTTTTTCCTTGTTCTTTTTTGTCTTAAAGAAGAAAAATTCTGGCTGTTCTTCTGGTATAAACTCCACAACAGATAATTTGGCATTGTTGGTTTTTGCCAGAGACAAGCCCATGTTAAACGCCGTTTCCTTCTTTGTCGGCTTTACATAAGTCACAAGAATATTGTTAAAGGCATTGGTGCTAGTCATGTGTTTCACCAATAATTGTTATGCTGGAATTGCTTAGTTCTTTAGTTGGAATTATCACACTTTCATTGTTTTCAGTAGCTACAATAACATGAAGTAGTTCTACTGCAGTAAGAGTTCCAGATATGTCTCCGATTCGTACCTTTTGACCAACCTTTAACACCGAACGTTGTTTTGAAGCAGTGTTGATTGCAGCAGGAAGTATATCCTTTAGTGCAAAACCAAGACCTATTGCAATGGCAGCACCGACCCCAATTGCAATACTCCATGCAAATGCTGACACAAGAATCGGGATGACTGTATCACCTATTCCCAACTGAGTAAGTGCTATTGCAAAGATAATTGCATAGATGACTGTCTTAACTCCTATTATGACATATTTTGAACCACCAAACTCTTTTTTGATTAGTTCTTGGTCCAACCATTTTCCAATAAAGTTAGCAATGATTAGTCCGACTATTACAATAAGTATGAATGCTAGAAGGTTTGGAACCCATAACCACAAGTCAGTCAATGCTGTGGATAACTGTTCAAATTCCAGTGCGTTTATTGCAGCAATAATGAAGAACAGATAAACAAACCATCGTATACTTGCGGCAATTAGTTTTGAAGAATCTCGCGATGATGTAGTTTGGGTGACAACATCATCGTTATCATTATTTCTGGTTACCTTTTGAAGCAGTTTGGATGCAGACTTTTCAACTACCTTCCCAATCACTTTTCCAGCAATTAAACCAATTATCAATAAAATAACTGCAGCAATAATTTTTGGTGCAGATTCTGCAATACCGGTTGCAAACGCAGTAACTGCTTCAATTCCAGGTTCATACAAAAATCCTACTGAATCACTTTGAGCATATGCGGATTGACCTAGAAGAACAGTAACAGAAAGAAGCACAGCGAATAGAGTGAATATGGCTGATGAGTGGACTCCTAAGATGAAAGTATTAGATCTGGTGTTTGCCATATTTTCTATTCTTATGTTTGTTGTGAGATTCTATAATATAAACCTTGTATGACTTTGTAAGACAAAACAGGACATAGTAATTAAACAAAGACAAAGGATCCATTTAGCAATAAAATTGATCCAGATCGATCAAATTAATTCACTACTTTCCATAAGACAAAATTTCAAAAGGTTGTAGAAATGGCAAATTTTGAACAAAATTGGGCACCAAAACCAACTGTAAGCATTACAGAAAAGATTGGCGGTTCAATAAAAAAAGAAGGACCATTAAAGCCAAGAGTTGAAGGCGCTACAAGAACACTCAACCAACCAATCTCAAAACTTGATTCCATGGCACACAAGCTTGCTGAAAAAGATGCAAAATTATTCCAAAGGATAGTAGAAGCACAGCAAAGCCATGACCTAACAAAGGCAAAGGTACTTGCAAACGAGCTATCAGAATTGAGAAAAAATGAGAAAGTAATTGGAAACATGAGATTATCCATTGAACAAGTCCAGATGAGACTATCCACAGTAGGACATCTTGGCGACACTATGGCAGCATTAGGGCCAGCAATGGCCACTATGAAGGCAATGGGACCAGCACTTGCAAAGTTCATGCCAGAAGCAGATGCTGAATTTGCAGCAATGGGCGATGTATTAGGCGGACTAACGTCAAACACGTTTGAAGGAAGCTTTGAGAGTAGTGTAGGATCTAATGAGGAAACAGACTTGATCTTGCAGGAAGCCTCAGCAGTTGCTGGAAGTCAGATTGGAGAGAAATTCCCATCAGTACCTACAGGAATATCTTCGGACATATCAACTTCTGCAGAACAATATTAGAGTGATACTCTATTTCTTTTTCTTTTTTGGTTTTAGGGCAAAGGTGATCTCGACGGTATGATCTTCGATATCTTCTTCTAGGGAAGACAGTTTTAGCTCGGAGAATAATTCTTTGAGAAGAGTTGCAAAGTATATGGACCATTTTTTGCCAAGGTTATGCTGTACAATAAATTCGATGGTCTCATCATTTCTGATTATTCGGATTGGTATTTCCGAGGATGTAAGCCACAGTTTTACAACTTCCACTATTGCCTTTATGTTGACCTTGCCGCCAATGAATAATACTGCATCGCGGGTTCTGGCATAACCAATTGTCTTTGAGATCTGTACAATATCCCTGTCTGAAATTTTATCAAACAAGGCGCGAAGCAACGGCTTTTGCATGTACATGAATCCAACATCACTTACAAATCTGTCCCATGTGGAATATTTTCTCAAAATGCTGTTGATTACTGTGGAGACATGAGAGTCATGAGATGATGCCTCAAATTCTATTTTTTCATAAACATCATTAGGAATCCGAATTGTGGTGCTGGTACTTTTGATATTTCCACTTGATTTGGACATGACGTGGTGACATATGACTTATCTTATGAGGATTACTATTCAGTGTAATACATTGTAATCAAATGCGAGTAAGATGCTGAAAGCAAAATTATGGTTTGTCTTGTATTGGGGCAGGATCGATGGTTTCATTTACAAACCCTCCCTTCTGACTTTCTGGTGGTGGAATTTTTTTTGCTTTGCCCATACCAAGAGTTGTAATTATTACAGACACCATGATTATTACAAACACAATTTGCGGGTAGGCTTCCGCATTGGGGAGTCCCATGGTAAGTGGAAATGTTGCAAGCACTGCAGCTGCCAATCCCCTTGGGATCATGACTGATGTTACCTTTCTGTCCAGTTTTGAGAATCTTTTGGTCAGGGTGGTTTTGGTAAGAATGACTCGTCCTACATAAATTACCACAGTTGCAACTATGCCAAATATGATATATTCAACATTTCCAAAACTTGCCAGTAATCCTACAAACACAAAGAAGAACGTTCTTACCAGAAATGTCAACTGGTTGTGCATGGAATCATCTGAATCCACCTTTGGCAATTTGAATTTCAAATATCTTGATAGATGTGCCTTGTTTCCAAGCATCAAGCCAAACACCAAGGCAGTTAATGCACCTGACTCGCCAAACGCGTTTGCCATAAAGTAAAGAACAAACAAGATTCCTAGAGTCAGCATGTATGCATGCTGACTGTTTGCTAGCTTTGTTGAAACATACATCCATGGAATTCCTACACTAAATCCAAGAATTAGACCAACTGCGACTGCCCTGCCAATCGTGTCACCTAACGTGTTAATGTCCAAACTGCCTGTTAATACTGCCTCAAACAGTACAAATGCAACAATGGTTGCCAAGATATCTGTCAGTGCAGATTCAAAGCTCAGCATCGACTTTGCCTCCCCAGAAATGCGAAGATTTCTTACCAGTCCAAATACTATTGCAGAACTACTTCCGCCTACTATAGAGCCAAGTAAAATGCTTTCAATCCAACCCCATTCCAGCCAATAATGAGTAAGTCCTGTCACTATTCCAACGGATATTACAAATCCAATTATGGAAAGAACCGATGCAAAATGGGCAGTCTTTACCATACTTTTGATCTCAAGGTTCAGACCTCCATCAAACATGATGATAATCAATGCCAATGCTGCAAAATATGGCACCACCTCTAGTACAACCTCGGGCTGGATTATGCCTAAAACAGGGCCAATTAAGACACCAAGTATCATTATGAATGCAACATCAGGAATTCCAGTTTTTTTGAAGAAAGACTCTCCAATTACTCCAAAGAAGATCACAACACCTGCGGCTAGTAACAGTACTGGCGCAGACACCAATGAGGATTCTGAAGTAGACAAAGACGACATCGTATCTTGCATATTTGCAAGACCATTAATGAGAAAATTAGATGATGCTGAATCAGATGATATTTCAAATGACGGCATCATTTGTGAAGTTCTTGACTGGAATTCTTGAAAGCTAAATGATCCAAAAGCATTGTTAAAATAATTTTTTAGAGCATCCACAATGCTAAAAAAAAAGAATATTTCCATTTAGATTAGAATTTAATTCAGGATACTCCTAATAGAATAACAAGTCAATGAATGTTGATTAATGCAGATATGAAAAATCTATAATTTTCAGAGATATACTTAATTTAATCCACAAAAAGAATCATTCAGCAATTATCCTTTTAAGGAAATTTTGTAATTAATGGTATGAATCAAGATAACGACTGCCTATACAACACATGTATGGAGGTCATCAATGTCATTGTACACAAATAATCTATGAACTGAATGTGTCACAGTTTCTCCTTTGAGAGATTAATTTGGTAGTACATATTTCAGAGATAGGATTTGTAGTTTTAAGAAATATTTAGATTAACATAAAAACTAGGTTTTCTGTAAATATATTTGAAAATTATTTTTAGATATTTTGTAGATTATTTATGAAAATATGATATTGTTATCATGAAAATGTTTCTGATGCTTATGGATAATTAATATGTCATTTTACAACCAGTACTGGAATCTTGGATGTGTGCAGGATATGATTTGCCACAAAATGTGCATTTTATAAAATGCTTCATACTTTTTTCTTTATTCATGTTTATTTCTCCTATTGTATTTCTCTTGTGATTCTAGTTAACATATCCTACATATTTACTGCATTAATTTCATTAAAGACCTCAAATTTGATTTAAACCCTAATCTAAAGACAATCTCTGATGTTTTTTGGCGAGTTTATACTTTATCAGACTTTGCATCCAATGGTTCTTTATCTGAGTGAATGAATTTTTTTCTGAGACCTGAAATGATATCCTCAAAAATTTCTTCCCTTTCTTCTTTTGTCATGATGTAATAGGCAGTTCATCATACATAAAGAGAATCTAAATCTTGGATTCCCCACATTCTAGAAAATCAACAATAGGCCAATGAAGTATTCATCTTTAAGTGTCATTATGCAGAAATATAACCATGACAAGAAGAATCGAAGAAGAATTGGCAGAAATGAATAGATTGAAGAGACTAGAATTGGAGTTTCTATTTTTCAAAGCTGGGATGGATAATTCAATGTTACAAAAGTATCGTGATGCATTAACAAACAAAAATATCACACATGAAAATATAACATCTAAACTTCAATGTGTCTAAGCTTGCATAAAATTTAACTAACCAATAGATGGGATGTAAAAGATTTGAATGTGTTGTGACATAGAAACCAATACTGTTCTAAATTTTCAAGATAATCTGAAAATGACGCATCAAGTGTTTGACTAGTAATCATTACTTCTTTTTGTTTTGTATCTAATATTTTAGACAGTTTTTCCAAAATTATTCTTGCAGTGTTGTCAGGTGAAATTGCAGTATATTCAAATATTTTAAGATCCTCTGTTTGCACCATTTCCTTGTAGAATGGTACCTTGAATTCCTTAAACACGTACTCTACGCTTGATCCCTGTGGCTCATGAGAGGTTAGAATGATTTTCTTCAGTAATTAAAAAGTAATTTCCAGACATAATCAAGTGCAAGGTTAGAAGTTCTAGACAGGATGATGTATGAGCGAAACGTAGTTGTTCATCAGA
>JAOUNB010000082.1 GCA_029881195.1 Candidatus Nitrosopumilus sp. | reverse complement strand
ACTGAATGTCAAGGTTGTGGGTACTATCCTGCTTTAATT
Organism: Candidatus Nitrosopumilus sp.; assembly: GCA_029881195.1. Taxonomy (GTDB): domain Archaea; phylum Thermoproteota; class Nitrososphaeria; order Nitrososphaerales; family Nitrosopumilaceae; genus Nitrosopumilus. The sequence goes on along the minus strand of JAOUNB010000082.1, from coordinate 5,155 downwards.
TATTATGAAATAAAATATAATGGATATAGAGGCAGGTGCCCATCATGCACTAGCAACTGGGCCGAATCATAAATAAAATTCTAAAAACTTTAGATAAATCAAAACCCGTCTATTATCTAGTGTCGTTTTCTACAGAACAAATTGCAGCAGACTTATGGGAAATATCTAGCAAATAAAGATATGTTGCTGTTCTTGGACTGGATAAAAAAGAATACGTTTTTCAGAAATCAATGAGGTATCGCCAGTATATTTGTAAAAATATTATCTTTATAGATGATTAATCTTTATAGAATATTACTAAGTTTACTATTCAAGTTATAGATACTATTTATCATAAAATCATCTAAAAACATCATTATTTTTAAATTCAAATCCTTAATTGAACACAATCTTCGAGTGATCTGTGCTATTTTTAATTCTTCTTTTATCAAGGAATAAATAGAAAACGCAAAGGATGTACAACAATTGAGTCAGACTACTGAACAGATTAAAAAGAGTGACATTAAAGATATTTTAGAAAATTCTCTTAATGGTCAACGACTTGGACCTGAAGATTGTTTGAGACTCTTAGAGTCTGATGATGTTCATTTAATGGGTCTTGTTTCAGGATACTTGACAAAAAAGAAGTTTGGCAAAAAAGCCTCTTTTGTAAATAATATTATTTTGAATTATACTAATGTCTGTATAACTGATTGTAAGTTTTGTGCATTTTATCGATCTCCTGGAGCTGAAGATTCCTACACACTTACCCTTGATCAAATAGGATCTAGAGTGAAGGCTGCATGGGATATGTTTAAGATTCGTCAAGTCTTGATTCAAGGTGGACACAATCCAAGTTTGAAAATAGAATACTATGAGGATGCATTTAGAATGATTCGAGATAAATTTCCAAAAATTGGGGTTCATGGATTATCTACATCTGAAATTGATATGATTGCGAGAGTTGAGAAATCTTCTACGAAAGAAATCCTGTCTAGGTTAAAGGATGCTGGTCTGCAATCAATACCTGGAGCTGGTGCTGAAATTTTAACGGATTCTGTTAAAGAGATTATCAGTCCAAAGAAAATCTCCAGTGATGATTGGATCAGAATAATGGATGAAGCACATTCGCTTGGAATTCCATCTTCTGCAACCATGATGTATGGCCATGTTGAAAACAAAAATGATATTGTTGAACACTTTTTCAAAATTGCAAATCTGCAAGAAAAAACTAAAGGCTTTATGGCATTTATTCCCTGGAATTTTGAACCAAACAATACTTTGATGCACGAAGAAGGATTGGTAGAATATGGTACTGGGGGAATACAACTACTGAAGATGATTGCAATATCGAGATTGATCTTTGATGGATTAATACCACACATACAATCTTCGTGGCTCACTAACGGTGTTGGTATGGCACAACTTGCATTACAGTATGGCGCTGATGATTTTGGCGGTACGCTAATTGGGGAAGAGGTAGTTTCATGCACTGGTGCACGCTCTACGGAACTTACTGATAAAATAATCATAGACGCAATTCATCAAATTGGTTATGAAGTGGAAGAACGGGATAATTTCTATAATCCTGTAAGTCTATAATCCATAATCTAGCCATTTGGCATCAACTAGACTTTTTGTTTTATCATCAACTTTCACAGGTTGTTGTATTTCTCTTTCATATCCTTCTTCTCTAGTCTTCTGTGTTGCATCAATTCCCATCTTTGAACCTAAATTAACAAGAGGTGATGCTGGATCAAGAGTATCTGTTGGTGTGTTATTGATAATTGTAGTGTCTCTTGCAGCGTCTGCTCTGGTAGTAATTGCCCAAATCACATCATTCATGTCGTGAACATTGATGTCCTCATCTACTACAACGAACATTTTTGTTAGTGATAACTGTCCCATTCCCCACAACCCCATCATTACTTTTTTTGCTTGACCTGGGTATCTCTTTCTGATTGAAATAATTGCAAATCCTTGGAACCATCCTGCTGCTGGCATGCTAAAGTCCACAACTTCTGGATGGAACATTTGTATCAATGGTAAAAATGATCTCTCGATTACTTTTCCTATGTATGCGTCCTCTAGAATCGGCTTTCCTACTACTGTGGTTACATAAATTGGATCTTTTCTTCTCATAATCCCAGTAAGTGTGAATGTTGGATATGGTTCAACTGGTGTATAATATCCTGTATGATCTCCGAACGGTCCTTCATCTCTAATATCTGTAAGATCAACATATCCTTCTAAGACAATCTCTGCATTTGCTGGAACATCCAAATCAATTGTTTTGCATTTCACAGTTTTGATTCCTTCCTTTCTTGTGATCCCTGCAAACAAATACTTGTCAAGTCCTTCTGGCACTGGTGCAATTGATGAAAATATTGTTGCAGGTTCTCCTCCGATAATTATTGCTACTGGAATTTTTTCTCCTCGTTCTTTTGAAATATCTCCATGATGAGCTCCTCGTTTATGTTTCTGCCAGTGCATTAATGCATGAGTTTTGTCGACAATTTGCATTCTGTAAACTCCGAGATTTCTTATTCCAGTTTCTGGATGCTTTGTGGCGATTGATCCTAAAGTAATGAATCTTCCTGCATCATTTGGCCACGATTTTAAAATTGGTAAGTCATCAAAAGAGGCATTAGTTGATATTATCTCAGATACAGGGCCACTTGATTCTGCTTTAGGAAATGATGCTGTCATCTTTGACAATTCTGGAAGTTTTTTTATTTTGTTTAGTAATCCTGATGGAATGTTCATCTTTGTCATATCTGCAATTCGTTTACCAATTTCAGTAAAATCTGTCATCTCAAGTCCTATCTCTAATCTTTTCATTGAACCAAATGCATTTCCTAAAACTGGGATGTCAAATCCCTTTACATTCTCAAAAAGAATAGCAGGTCCATTAGAATACATTTCTCTTCTTAGGATTTCAGCAATTTCTAAATCAGTGTCAACTTGGGTTTTCACCCTCTTTAATTCTCCATTTTTTTCTAGTTTCGAGATGAACTCATGAATATCTTCAATCGCCACAATAACTTTGATCTTAGTTCAAGTATAAGCTTAACTGGATTTGTCTGATGACTCTCGAATTTTAATGATTGACTTCTAGTTTATGTTGGCAGAAAAATAAATCATGAACTGGTAAATTTACTGTTTACATAGGTAATGGAATCATAAACTCATCCTGATATTCTTTTTGTAATGGATCATGTGAATCAAACAAACCTACAAAATCGTATCTTGCTTCTCATATTCATCAATATGTTTTTCTTGAGATGTACTCTGACAAGTGATTCCCTTATATGATACATCGAACAAATCAAAAACTCTTAATGTTGAATGATTACATTGGTGGAAGTTCGTTCTTTTTGTCATGACCCCCTGATCCAAATTTGCAGTAAAAGCATAATTCTGATTCCATGTACTTTAATTGTTCTACTTGAATTGCTCCTAGTTTCAGTGCAATCTTTGTTAGAATTTTGTATTTTAATGGCATTGCAGGAATTACTTCTTCCATGTATACTCTGTAATGATCGGGGCAAAACTTGAGTGTGACTTTAGATGGCTCTTTGCCTTTTTCATTTACTTGTTTTGTAAAATTGATCTGCTCTCGTATGTATTCATGTTTTGGACATGGACAGTCTTTGCCTCCTGGATGTTTGTATGCTGGAATGTTTTTCCAGTCAAACTCCGGAAATTCCTTCTCAAAATCGTCCATTATTCTACCTATGGCCTTAGTGCATATAAAACTTGATCAAAATTGGTTGCGGTAATCAACCCAAATGTACATAAACCCCAGATAGTGCATCAGAATTATGGCAACTGCTAAAAAGGAAACAAAGCAAAATCTTGAAAACAAGATTGCCGAATTAGAAGCAAAACTAAATCAACTTTCTACTCAACTGGAAGAAAAACCAGCTGAGGTAAAGCCTGAAGTAAAACCAGCTGAGGTAAAACCAGCAGAAACAAAACCAGCTGAGGTAAAACCCGCTGAAAGACCTGCTGCAACAACCAAACCTAAGGGCACTCTGCCAAAAGGATTTGAAAAACCAGCTGAGGTAAAACCAGCAGAAACAAAACCAGCTGAGGTAAAACCCGCTGAAAGACCTGCTGCAACAACCAAACCTAAGGGCACTCTGCCAAAAGGATTTGAAACACCAGCAGAAGCTCCTAAACCCGAGGATGTACCAAAACCAACTGAAACAACATCACAACTTCCAGCAACAGTACAAGAGGCTTTAGAGAATGCATACTATACTGCTCCCATGACTTCATTCCATGATTACCGAGCAAAAGTAACCGGGTATTCTCCAGCACCTAACAGGTACTTTGTACGAAGAACTGCTCCTGTAGGAAAAGTCCCAACAAGGAACTGGAATGATCAAAAAGCAACAGTTACTGGTTATACTGCAGTGTCCAACCAATACTTTGCAACAAGAGCAAGAATGGCATTCCATCCAGCTGATAAAACATTTGGGGCATTTAGTGGTATTAACATGAGTGTTGAAGGCGTTACTGCACAAGTACAAGCACCAACACCAGAACCTCCAAAACCTAAAGGCACACTTCCAAAAGGTTTCTAATTCAATTACATCTTTTATTTTCTATTTTCAATAGTAATATTCTTCTTTGATCCTTTTCTGTAGTGTGTATGCCTCCAAGAATCGTATGTCCTAACTGTCAACAAAACGAATGGCTTGAAAATGAAGGTTTGAATTATTTGCCAAGAGTTAGCAAGATGAACGATGGAAAATATGTCGCTGATACTGAAAATGGAATCCATGTTAAATTGTGGCGATGCAATAATTGCATGTACGTCTTACATTTTTGGGAACCTGATTAATTATTATTATTGTCGTAAATCTATATTTGAAATCTTTTAAAATTTTTATAAATTATTATATTTTTTCTAAATCTTGCTTATTAAAAATAAGAATCTGATCAAAATGTAAATAAACAATGCAATATTTACAGTAAGGAATGACAGCAAAACGTAAGGCAAGTACGAAAAAAGATCTAGAAGACAAAATCATAAAACTGGAAGCAAAACTAAATCAACTTTCTACTCAACTGGAAGAAAAACCAGCTGAGGTAAAGCCTGAAGTAAAACCAGCTGAGGTAAAACCAGCAGAAACAAAACCAGCTGAGGTAAAACCCGCTGAAAGAC
>JAOUNB010000023.1 GCA_029881195.1 Candidatus Nitrosopumilus sp. | reverse complement strand
TGTTTCACCGAAACCATAGACTTCTTTGTTAAGAGAAATTATTGGACCGCCTTTTAGATCAAGCGGATTGATAATAGAGAAATTTTTTGTTGCAGTATTACCAAGATACGTGGATTTAAGAACATAGTTCCCTTCAGTGAAAATATTCTTGGAAATGTCAATTTGCAGTAAATATTGACCAGAAGTTTCAGGAATTGCTGTAAAATCATACTCAATTGGAATTCCACTTGTAGATAATCTGCCAGAATCAGTTGAGGCAATAATTTCCAGAGGAGTTCCATCTTCATGAGAAATGGAAATTTTCACAGGAGTGCCAGATGAATAACTTGAACTACTATAGAGATCTTTGATAAATCCACTAACAGTTATTTTCTCACCTAGTTCATAGACATCCTTATCGGTTTCCACAGTTAATGGCAGATTTGATACAACAAATTCATCAGGATTTGTGGCCACATGGATAACCGTTGAAGTAGACCCTATATCCTTTGAAACATCAATTTTGTAATCACCTAGTCTTTGGGAACTATCTGGAATCTTGAATTTGTATGAAAAAGTTCCATCACCTAAAATTCTTACACCGTCTTGGATTTTAAATCCAGAACTGCTTCCCGATGTATCTTTGAGTGCAGATTGCTTTGTCTGTATTATTTCCAAATCCAAATAGCCAATCCAAACTTGATTCAGCCTACCTGAAATTGTCACTTCATCACCCAACCCATAAACGGTTTTATCAGTCCAAAGTGAAATTGGTACATCTTCTTTGATGTCTTCAAGTACCTCAAAAGTTGTCAGTGTTGATTTATCAGAATACTCAGCATGCACATCATATATTCCAAATACAGGTTTTACAGTTGTCAAGAACAAGCTAGTTGAAAATTTCTCTTTAGTGGGAAATAAGTTGCCACTTAGAACAACTTTACCTTGAGGATCTTTTATTGTTAATTTCATTCCCTCAAAAGGAATTATTTCAGAAGCAAATCCAGTAATGGAAACTTGCTGTCCTGGAATATATTGAGATTTATCAGTGATTATACTTATAGACGAATCCTCTTTTGCTTTTTGCTCAAATAATTTGCTACCTACAGAAAAATCAGCAAATGCATTTGTGCCAGCATAAGAAACTAATACAGTGTATTGGCCTTCTTTGATTCCCAGAACCTGGTGTAAGTTGAGTGTTGTTTTGTAATTAAGATTAAGATCAGGATATAAATTTACGGATTGGAAATAGTTTGGGCCAGAAATATCCAATTTGATTGGTTGTGACTGGAAAAATGGCTTTACAATAAAAACTTCTTCAGACACCTTTCCCTTAATTGTTACAGTTTGGCCAAACAAATAGGATAATTTATCTGTAGAAACAGTGACAGTGACTTCATCAGATGATTGCTCTTCTACAAGTTTTCCATTGGATGAGCCCGCAGTTGATGTTACAAACTTCCAATCACTTAAACTGTCATTATCAAAACCATCATAGATTCTCTGCCAAGATTTAAAGTCATTTTGAATATCAGCAATTAATGGAGTTTTATCAATCACGACTCCATTGTTATTTCTTAGTTCGACTGATTCATTTGAGTCAGTAAACCAAACACTTTGGTAAGAATATGTCAGGAATTGTCCAGGTTTGATTATAGTACCATCAGGTATTGTCATGGTTTTTTTAAGGACAGTAGTTGACGCAATTTCCCATCCACCTAAATCAACATTAGAGTTTGTGGGATTGTAAATCTCCACCCATTCAGATATGGATGTTGCGTCGTTCCCAGGGGGATTTACATCCACCTCATTTATCACCACATGATCAGCTGTTTGGGCATATGCCGGGACTATAATTCCAGCAAGAATGAATAAGGACAATACTAAGAGTAGATTACGGTTCATTGTTGCTTCCTGATTTGGTTTGTTATAGGACTCTTTTTAGAATGGAATTGAGGAAAAGTTGAGCTAGTTGTTAAAGTTGACCTCAGTTGCTTGATGTTTTGCAGGTTTTTCAATACATGAATTGTCATTTTTTGATATTTAGATAAGACGTAGGATTGATCCTAATGAATAAGAGAAAACACCAATTTACCTAAAATTCCGGAAATGGCGGGTGAAATAAGAAAGATTAACTAGCAGGTTTTTTACATCATGCAAAATAGAATTAGGGAACTTCAACAGATAAAGTTCAAATTCGACTAAGAGCACGACGTGTATGGGGATATAGTTAGTGTTGTTGAATTTAGTGCCCATGTGTAATGATTAATCTTTTGAATAGTCACATCTTAGGCATTTTTTATTAAGAATTCTCGAACCACATTCCATACAGATTCCCTCACCCACGTCTTTTTGAATTAATTGCTTTCTTTTTCCGACATAAACCTTGATTCCAAAATACATCACAATCACAATAATAGCAGCATACATTGGAGCCATAAAGGGAATCAGACCTATCATGAAGAGTAAAAGCCCTGCAATCAACAAGATATCACGTCTCTCAAATTTCAATAAAAATAACATCTCAAAGAATTCATAAAAACATGCCGGAGCTCAGAGCCATTTAGTTTACTTCATTTCAAAGTCAATTCTCTAACTCTTCCTCATTGCTCGGCAAGAAAGATAGGTATTGATTTGATAATAAGATAATGGTATGGTGGGATCGGAGAGATTTGAACACTCGACCTCTGCGTCCCAAACGCAGAATCATACCAAGCTAGACCACGATCCCAGCAGATTTTGAAAATAGCCCAATTTAAGCTTCACAGATATCAAAATTTAGTGTAAAAACCATCCTCAGATTAATTTACATATACATCAAGAAATGAACTTGAAGAGAAAAGAGGTCGTTTTTTATTTATGTTAGAAATGATTTCAATTTGTGTGACGTATTTACCAAAAAAAAATTGCCAGTTTTTGGTCATCTAGATACAATATGAAATACAATAATTCAATCCAACATCCAGTAACGTCACACATCATTTTCAAAATTCATGATTTAAGATAATCATTTTAAAGGTAGCCCAATGAAGAAAAATGTGCAACTAGACGAATACATCAAAGCAGGCAAAATTGCTGCAGAAGTAAGAGAAATTGTCAGAGTAAAAGATTGGATTGGAAAATCAGTTTATGATATTTGTGAAGAAGTTGAAGGGGAAATCAAAAAAAGAGGTGCAAAATGCGCATTTCCAGTAAATGCCAGTATTAATGAGATCGCAGCACACTATACTGCAGAGCCTAATGATCCGATCACAATCAAAGATACAGACATGGTAAAAATTGATCTTGGCGCTCAAATTAATGGATACATCGCAGATACTGCAGTAACTGTTTGCTATGACGCACAATTTGATGGATTGGTACAAGCTGCAGAAGAAGCATTAGGGGATGCAATGTCCATGATAAAAGCAGGAGTAAAAGCAAGCGATATCGGACGTACAATTGAGACCACAATAAAGCAAAGAGGATACAAACCGATTGCAAATCTTAGCGGACACTCATTAGACCAATATACCATTCATGCAGGAAAATCCATTCCAAACATTTGGTCAATTGGCGGATTTTCACTTTCTGAAAATTCTGCATATGCGTGTGAGCCATTTGTCACGACAGAACAAGGAGGAGGATTTGTCAGAAACGGACAAATTAAAAATATTTTTGCAATGAATTCACGAAAGAAAACAAAAAATCCAGAAGCAGACAGACTACTTGATTTCATCTGGGAGAAATTTAACATGTTGCCATTTGCATTAAGATGGATAACAAAAGAATGGGATGAAAAACAAGCAAAAGAATTGCTGGATGTTTTAATTAAAAAGAAAGCAATTCAGGCATATCCAGTTCTAATTGAAGTGAATGAGCAAAGAGTAGCTCAGGCAGAACACACGTTTATTCCGTTAGAAGATGGGGTTACAGTAACTACAAAAGCACCATGAATGAAATTGAGTGAAGAAGTAAGGCCATGCCCCAAGTGTGGCAGATTTATGTTCAAAGAGCAAGGAGAGACAGCATCATGGTTTTGTCCATCATGTAATCTAAAATTTAGAACAGAGTAATTAAGAATTATCATTCTAGTGTTTCACCAAAAATTTTCTCAATAAAATAAACCCCATCACAAGAATCACATTTTGAGCATTCAGAAAACAAGACATCACCATCAGAAAATTTTCTTTTTCTTTGCATTCCACATTTGGAACATTTTTCAACAGTATAATCCAAAGTAATTTTTTTCTTAGAGAAAATCATTGTGGCACCCCAGCAGAATTACCCACACCGATTATAACAATGGATTGACCATGAGTAGTGTTTTCCTGAATCATTTCATAAACTTGGGTGCGCACATCATCTGCCTTGTCTGCAATTTCTTTAGTCATCAATGTAATTGCTTCTTTAACTGATTGCTTGATAACTATTGAAAATATTGGAATGTTTTTAGATGTTGCAATTGCTTCAATTTCGAATTTTTCAGTTCCTATTCCACCAATTGCAGCACCAAATCCACGTGTCACAGTTGCAGAATCTTCACCTTCCATCTTCAATGCCGCATCAATCATGATTATTGCATCAATTTTATTTTCAGAGACAATTTTTTCTAAACCATCAGCAGGTCTCCCAACAGTGGATCCTGGACCTTCAGCCTTTAAAAGAAACAGTTCTCTTCCCTCAAATTCAGATTTTGCAAGAACAGTTTGAAACGCAACTGTTTCTTTTTGATGCTTTAACATCATTTTTCCAACAATCATTGGACCGATTCCATCACCAACTGGTTGCCCTTTTTTAAATACAGGAATTGCTTCTTTCATTGCTTCGGATTGTTCCATGATAAAAGGAAGAATCATTTGCAAGGGTAAAATTAATGGATAGTTGTTTTGTTTTTTTGCAGTCAGGAACATATGATTAATTATTTTGTAAATCATTTGTAGTGAAGATGCAATTTCAAGTAAAGTCTGAATTTTGGTCAATTCAAGATCACTCATTTGAGGAGAAAGAGTTCGTACATGCTCTCTAGTATAATCTTCTCGTGACCTGACAATATGTCTGACTTTGTCAACTATTCCATTAGGATCCATATCAACAGGCATTATTGTAAAATAATCTATAAAGCGATCAATTTTGTGAACTGGATCATCACTAGGTTTCAAATTTTTCTTCACATAGTTAATCAATTCATCTCTAGATTCATTTCTAAAACTATCAAGCTTGGCAATTCCTTTTTTAATTTCACCTGAAGTAACGTAGAGTTGAATTCGTTGTCCATAAAATACAAAAAAGAAAATAGGGAGTATCCAAATTAGCATCATTATAGGATTTGTGTCATCACTCATTGCAAAAAGCTGATCAAAATCAAAATTTGTAAAATTCACTAAACTCATCGATCGCCAAATCTAAATTAAATCATTCGTCCTAAGGAAAAGATATCTCAAATTAAAAAAAAAGGTCACGCGACAAAAATTAGCAAGAGCCTGTATCATAGTTAATAAACTATTTTTATGTTTCAAGTATGTGTTGATCTCATGCTATATCTACTACTCTTCAACCAAACAATGAATACACATCTTCTTGTTTTGGATGGTAAACCATGCAAAATTATGAACAAATCCTTTTTTACAGTCAGTCAAGAATCAATGTAATCATGATTGATGATTTGAAGTAACAAAGCTTGACACAGTGTCGATCCATGTCAACAATAGTGTCGATCCCTGAAATTATGCCTATTCCAAGCTAAACAGACGTCATAAGGATCATGCTAAAGATTCCATTACCTCAGTATGCATTTCATGAGATAGATCAAAATCAAAGATCATGATTACTAGGATTTCCAACCAGATGTCAACAACTCGGGATTCAGAGTCGATGAGAAGATTTCAGAAAATATCCAGCATTATATCATCGCAAATAGGAGCAGAAAGAGACATTCTCCACCATAGTTTGTTCAATGTAGTGGTAAAAAGGAAAAATATTCAGACAGCCATGAATGACACGATTTTTCAATCAGCAAGAAAAACAAGAAAGACATCCATCCAAAAAAGGACAGGATTGACAATAATCATGTTTTTTTCTGCAATTGTGTTCTATTCATCAGTCATTTCTCCCGAAACAGATGAAAAGATACTATACGGTAAAAATCCGCCTGGTAAGAGTGCAACAAACCTAGAATACAGTGAAATTATTCTCTCAGGTAATTATGTGTGTATGGAATCTGCATCATCAAAAGCAAATGGAAATCTGCCTAATTTTGTGAAAGAATTTAACAAATGCAATGCACAATGAGAATCATAACATCCAAGAAAAATTAGGTTGGAGAAAAGTAAAGTTTTGAGCTAGACAAGGAAAAATCGTCATAGAAAATAAATAATGAGATCAATGTGAGATCTCAACGGCGCATTGTGTTGAGCATGTTCGGACATTGAACAGATCCTCATACTCTTGATCGCAATGAATGCATTTTCTAAATGACATCAGAGGTAATGAGTATAAAAATAATTTAAGTAATTTGTTGAGAATCAGGTTGAGAAATAAACAATAAATTATTTCGCCTCGAACGCCGACAGCTAAACACATACCAGAGCCGAGCTTGCGGTGCCAATACTGGAGATTGAGAGAGATTTAGCTGAACTACGTATGAAAAAGGGAACCCTAGCGCCAAATGACTCGAGGGTAAGACCGCAAAGAAAGTTTCAGATCAAGTCGGCATGTCAACTAAGACCCTGGAGCGGCCAAGAAAGAACAAGTAGTAATGCTAAAGTAAAAGTGATTTTGGATCATAATATTGAATAAAATTTTATTTCTAATTCCTTTTCTAGCACTTTCTGTACCTTTTGCCTTTGCGGATACAACAATTGATGTTGTGAAGGGATCAGGAGCTCCAGGATGTGAAATGACAGAATGTTATTCACCATTGCATGCAAAAACGACAGTCGGTGAAAAAGTAATATGGAAAAATACCGATACTGCAGCCCATACCGTTACCAGTGGAAACCCGGGCGATGGTCCTGATGGGAAATTTGACAGTTCATTGTTCATGGCAGGAAATTCATTTGTTCATAAATTTGAAAATGCCGGAACTTTTGATTACTTCTGTATGGTCCATCCTTGGATGATTGGAAGTATTATGGTAGAAACTGATGGAAATTATGATGACCGGCCAAAACCTCCAACTACTCCATCCAAACATGATGACGATTCATTGAAAGCAGAAAATCAAAAACTAAAGGAACAGATAAGGGATTTAAAATTGGAAAACAAGCAGCTTAAAAACAGAATTGATTCATTAAATTCCGAGATTGAATCTCTCAAAGAACAGATTGTCTCAATGTCTGGAGAGTTTGTAAAGATGATAACGCAACTTAATGAATGGTTTAGAAGTCAACTAAACTGAAATTGAAAAAATATCAGTTAGAAAATAGATTTTCCAGATAAAAGACAAGGATAAATTCTATTATTTAGTGCCAAGTTCATGACTCATTATCTCATAGAATTTCGATTTTCAGGCTACGCAAAGCAATCAATCAAGGAATTAAAATCCAACATCACAAAAAATTTTGGCGTAACGAGAAGAAAGATAGTTCCACACATTACGCTTGCTGGACCAGTTTACACAAGACATGAAAAAAGACTAGTCAAGGAAATTGTAGATATTTGCAAAAAATATGATTTGGTCAAATTCAAAATAGATGGATTTGATAATTTTGAGAACAGAGTAATTTATGTCCGAATAAACCCTTCTGAAGAGCTTGAAAGGCTCAGACTAGAGATAGCAGAACGACTTTACAAATTCTGCGATACGACCAAGTTTGACAATGATGAGAAATTTACTTTTCATGCCACTCTTGTTCTGAAAGATATTCAAAGAAAATTCAATAGAATTTGGGATTATTTACAGACTTGGAGGATACCCGAGATGGAACAATATGTCTTGAGGATAACAATAATCAAAAATCAAAGAATTTTAGCAGAATATGATCTAATATTGAAAAAATTGCTGAATCGTGCAGAGTCTCTAGATAAAGACATTCACAAAAAAACCATAAAAAAATTAGATTCATTGCGTGAGCATCTTGATAGAAAATTTGAAGATGTTACAAACCAAAAAGTTCATTTTATAAGTGACACACATTTTGATCACAGAAATATTCTCAGATACTGTAACAGGCCATTTAACTCAATAAGACAGATGAATCAAACATTAGTTGAAAATTGGTGCAATTCAGTACGAAAGAATGAAAAAGTGTTCTTTTTAGGAGATATGTCTTATGGAAAAGACAGAAGGCCGATAGATTATTGGTTAGGTAAACTAACTGGAAAAATATCATACATTAGAGGGAATCATGATAAGGACATCATTAATCATGCCACAGTAATTCATTCGCATTATGGCATCAAATACAACAATTATCAATTTCTGTTAATGCATGACCCTCACAGACCAAATGGGTATGACGGCTGGATTATTCACGGTGACAAGCATAACAATAATCTTAAAGACTATCCATTCGTCAACCAAAAAAATAAGACAGTTAATGTTTGTGCTGAACTTGTAGATTATGTTCCAATTTCTCTGGATAGAATAATAGAATTAATTGAGACTGGGAGAAAATACAATACATCCAATGGATGAGTATAGCATATTTGGAATCAAATCTTCAGATCAATATCTCAGTGCAATACTATCAATTCTATGAGATATTAGGGAATTATTGATTTGAGGCCTGCCAAAAACAGATCAATACAGTATTCCAACGGATCAGTTACATCTGTCATTTACTTAAAGTACAGTATCAGTCTTTTTATTATAGTTCAAATACAAAAAACCTGAATATGCCGCAAACAAAACCAATTGTAAGCGTGGAAAACGTCGTAGCCTCAGCTTCTGTAGATCAGAAAATGGACTTAAATGAAATCACCAAAACATTTCCAGACGTAGAATATCACCCAGATCAATTTCCAGGTCTAGTTTTTAGATTAAAGACACCAAAGACAGCCACATTAATTTTCACTTCAGGTAAAATGGTGTGTACGGGTTCCAAATCAGAAGAAATGGCTAGAAAGGCAGTAAAGACAGTTGTGCAAAAACTTCGAAAAGGAGGAATTAAAGTAAAAAAGGATGCCACAGTACAAATTCAAAATATTGTTGCATCTATTAATCTAGGCGGAAAAATCCATCTAGAGCAAGCAGCCAGAACGTTACCTAGAAGCATGTACGAACCAGAGCAATTTCCAGGACTTATCCACAGAATGCTAGATCCGAAGACAGTGATTTTGTTATTTTCATCAGGAAAACTTGTCTGTACAGGAGCAAAACAAGAGCCTGATGTGTACAGATCTGTTAACAACTTGCACGCATTGCTAGAAGAAAAAGACCTAATGATTTATGATTAGTCATAAATCAAATCTATTTTCATTAATTTCTTCAATTTGTTAATTCATATAATTATTATCATTACAAATTTAGAAATACTGATCAAAATAATCTCAACAAAAAAATTCCCAAAGAGCATACTTTGAAAATAGAATAAAGATATTTTTGATTTTCTCAAAAATTAAAAAATTATTTTATTGAACTACCTAATGGAACATCTTCATTAACTGTCAGCCAATATGGTTTATCATCAACATCAGCTGCTAACAGCATTGCGTTTGATTCAACACCAGCCATTTTTTTTGGTTCCAAATTTGCAATAACAATCACAATCTTCCCTACAATATCTTCAGGTCGATAATATTGGGCACCGCCAATTATAACGTCTCGTTTATCATCATTTCCCAAATCAATTTTTCCTTTAATGATTTTGGATTTGCCCTCAATAGGTTCAGTTGAAATAATTTTTGCAACTCTAATGTCTAGTTTTGTAAAATCATTATAGGATATATTTGACATAATGAATCCTAAATTTCCCGGTTAAAATAAATTCGCATTTACTGTAATTCCTTTTTGTCTACACCACTAGTTTCAATTTCATATCTTAGAGCAGCAGGAAGTTCCATGTACTTTTTGTTAACTAGTTCAATGATTTGATCTTCAGGAACATTTACTTTTTTTAACAATTTGCCACGCTGATGAGCATAAGCATTCTTCCAAAAACCAGCACCATCTAGTGTTCCAATTTTTGGCATGTATTTCGAGGGTTTCATTTTTTCAAATTTAAGTGACTGTGACGGAAGAATGGCAAACGCCATTGGAACTGGAGTTACTGTTCCGGATTTTAGGCATGTTGCCCATCACAGTCTGTTTGTAACATAGTTGAAATCTAATATATGTTAAATGGAAAATATTATTCACATTAAATTCATACCTAATTCTTCATCATTTCCTTAATGTCATCTATCTTACCCATGACGTATGGTGTCAAATATCCAACAATAAAACAGAACCCTATGAAGAGAAATATCGGTACGATTGTTTCCAAATCATCCATTGTTGTACCTCCTGATGAATTCCCAATTATCTTCTGAGGATATGTTGAAATGTTCTAGTATTTCATCCCCTCTATTCTTTTGTTTCATGGTTATAGTTGTAGATAATCGGATTTATTCTCTGTGTTAATATTATTAACTTTGATAACAACAATTGATTTTTTCATCCAGTTCCTCATCAGTGTACTTGTTAGTGTTTGGCACGATTCCTTTCATGTCTGCAACATGTTTAGTTTGTATATTCTTAAGCTTGTTCCATATCTTCGTTCTTGCTACTTTTGACTTGCAATCAAATTGTTATCAGATAACATTTGAATGAATGTATAAATTTCTACAATAATCCTTGATTTCACTGTTCACAACTAATCTAAAATTTATTTCAAGAAATAACTAATCGAACTATAAAATATTACTGATATTACTTGGAAACCAAAGACCTAATACTAGACATATTTCTGTAGTTTTCATCTTTTCCCATATGATTTTCTTTAATTTTTTTCTTTACTGATTTTTCTATTGAAGTTTTTAGCGCTCATTGTTCTTTTCAGAACATTATCAATTTCTTGGTATGATTTTTTGGGTCTTGTAATCTAGTTTTTGAACCTGTTCAAAAACAGGATAAATCCAATTATCTCTAAACTTATTCCTGTTAGATTTAAAATATTTTCATCATTAATTATCTCATGTATTTATCATCAATATAAAATACCACAAATAATTTTTCTCATCTACGCATATATTAGATTATGATTCCCCAATACCTGTTTCCAGAATACTTTACCGCCACAACAATAACAATTCAATGTTGCTACCACATACATCATGGTTTACAAATGATCAGATAGATTTCTGATTTTATCTAGAAAGTTTTTCTGGTTTTTCCTTTTCGTATCAAAAATAGCATATTCTCGTGCGTGTTTATAATGGGGACAAACGTCGACATTTTATATGTAATATGCAAGAAATAATTTGTACATGGCTATAATCGAAGTCGAAGTTGAGATTAATGCTTCAGTTGACAAAGTTTGGGATATTGTTTCAGATATTGACAATGAACCAAAATTTTGGAAGGGAACAAAACAAGTCAAGAACTTGTTAAAAGAAGAAGACATCATCACCAGGGAAATAACAATAGCATTCAGAGATCAAAAATGCCTTCAAAAAGTGAAACTTGAACCTAAGAAGAGAATAAAAGCCAAGTTCATAAAAGGCATTATTAATGGTGAAAAAATAATATCAGTCATTCCAAACCAGGAAAAAACTATTCTCCGAACAGTTTGGGACATAAAACTAACTGGCATGATGGGAATGTTTACAGGAATGATTAAAAATCACATCAAAAGTGGAACAGAGCAAGCTATGCAGAGTATCAAAGAAACGATAGAGCAAAATTCACGGAATTGATTTTAGAGATTTTCAACTATTCATTAACTGCAATTCTAATTGGAATTTGTGGTGCATGGATATTTCTTATCAAATCAATTATTGATTCATTTAGATTAACACCATATCTAGACAAATTTGAAAACACGACAGAATCCAATCCCAAAGTATCAGTAATCCTTCCAGCAAGAAATGAAGAAGAGTTCATCAACAAATGTCTAGATTCATTAATTGATCAAGATTATAAGAATTATGAAATTATAGTAATAGATGATTCGTCAGAGGATGACACACAAAAAATTATTTTTCAATATGCAGAGAAACATTCCAAAGTAATTCCAGTAATTGCAAGACCCAAGCCAGTAGGATGGATGGGGAAAAATTGGGCATGCATGGAAGGATATAAAAAAGCAACAGGGGATCTTTTACTATTCACAGATGCAGACACAAAGCATTCTAAAAATGTAATATCACTTGCAGTTGGACATTTAGTTTCATCTAATCTGGATGCATTGTCTGCAATTCCCAAGATGATAACATTTGATTTTTGGACAAAAATTACACTACCAATGATTTCTACATTTTTGCATAGTAGATTTTCTGCATTGAATGTAAACAATCCAGCAAAAAAAACAGGCTATTTTTTTGGTAGTTTTTTCATTATAAAAAATGAAGCATATCAAAATGTAGGTATGCATGAAGGAGTTAAACATGAAATCATTGAGGATGGAGCATTAGGTAAAAAAGTCAAGGATGCAGGGCACAAAATGAAGATGGTCAGAGGAGAACATCTAATTGATGCAGTATGGGCAAGGGACAGAACCACCTTATGGAATGCACTAAAAAGACTAATGATTCCACTATATCTTCAGAGTGGAAAAATTGCAATCGGGATTTTCTTTGCAGTGATATTTTTACTATTTGTGCCATTTCCAATTTTTGCATTATCAGCTTCCATACAATCTGAAGAAATGTCTGCAAAAATACTTTGTATTTCTGCAGCAATCACATCACTGCTAATCTATACAGGAGCAATCATCGAAGCAAAGATAGGACTACATCTTAGATTGATTCATGCATTGTTTGCACCATTAGGCAGTTTAGTGGTAGTCTTAGGATTTCTAAGTGGATTATTACAGGCAAAAAGAAATGAGTCAGTTATGTGGAGAGGTAGAACCTATTCTATGAAAGATCACACTCAAAACTCTATCAGCATATAGCAAGCCTTTTAGATACAAAACAGAGAATCAAGGACTTATGGACAAATCAGGAATTATTGTAGGGAGTGTAATTGGAGCAGTAATTGTACTAGTATTATTTACAGTGTTATTCATTTCACCTCCAGAATCAAAACCTGAAAGTATAGTTGACAACGAACACTCTTCAAATACAGTTGGAGAAGTAACACCTGTTTATTCAAAAAAATTATCATTAGTTGAAATTTTTGGAAAATCAGAACCAGGAGTAGTAAGAGTCAACGTGCAAAGAAATGAATCCGCAGATATTGCAAATGGAGTAGGATCAGGGTTTGTTTTTGACAAAATGGGACATATTATTACAAACGCACATGTTGTAAATGATGCAAACAAAGTAGTCATTACATTTCTTGATGGAAGATCATACAACGCAGAAATTATAGGAACAGATGAATTTACAGATATTGCAACTGTCAAAGTTAATGCAGACCTGGAACTTTTACACCCATTGTCACTTGGAGACTCTTCTAATCTCAAAGTAGGAGAACAAATAGCTGCAATTGGAAATCCATTTGGATTATCAGGTTCAATGACATCAGGGATTGTTAGTCAATTAGGGCGATTACTGCCATCAGATAATGGATTTTCCATTCCGGATGTGATTCAAACAGATGCAGCAATCAATCCAGGAAATTCTGGCGGGCCGCTACTGAATATGCGTGGAGAGATAGTTGGAATAAACACAGCCATTCAGTCAACCACAGGAGAATTTACAGGAGTGGGATTTGCAATACCTTCACAGACCATAGCAAAGATTGTCCCTATTCTTATTGAGAAAGGAGAATACAGACACCCATGGATTGGAATTTCAGGAAGAGATATTGATCCGGACTTGGCAAAAATTTTGGAGTTAAAGGATGCAGTGGGATTCATGGTAGTCACAGTAGTAACGGACAGTCCTGCATCAAAGGCAGGCTTGATTGGCTCAGATAAAACAATCGAAGTGAATGGAGGGAATTACGCCGTTGGCGGAGACATCATATTAGCAGTGGATGGAAAAGAGGTTAGAAAAATTGACGATATTTTGATACATCTTCAGAGGGCAAAAAATATTGGAGATGAAATGGTTTTAGAGATTTTAAGGGATGGTAGAACAACGAATGTAACAATTGTTCTTGAAGAAAGACCAAACGGTAATTAACATAATACAAGAATAAATACTTCTGGTCAGGAATGATTCTGTTGAACAAGCTTGTCTTAAACTCTGAAAGTTTAAACAGAGTTTTAGAGAGAGAAACTATATCTCGTGAAGACATTTCTGAAATTTATCAAAATGCCAAAAGGGATCCTACCGAGCTTTTCTCGGCAGCTCAGAATCTAAGAAAGAAATTCAAAAAAAACACGGTAACATTTTCCAAAAAAGCATTTTTCAATATTGTTAATCTGTGTAAAGATACTTGCTCTTATTGCACATACAAAGCAGAGCCGGGTGAAGAGAAACTATCATTAATGTCAAAACAACAAATTCTAGAATTATTACAGCTTGCAAAAAAATACAGATGTGTTGAAACGCTTTTTGTTACTGGAGAGCAACCAGAAAAAAAATATCAAGAAGCACGTGATTGGCTAAAAGAAAACGGATTCAAATCAACTGCAGAATATCTAATTTATTCATCAGAAAAGGCACTGGAACTAGGACTATTCCCACATACGAATGCAGGCAATCTTAATTTTGAGGAGATGAAAGAATTGAAAAAAACAAATGTGTCAATGGGGATTATGCTTGAAAACATTAGCGAAAGACTAACAGAGAGAGGAATGCCACATAATATGGCAGCAAGTAAGAGACCAAAGGCAAGATTACAAGTATTAGCCAATTCTGGAAAACTAGGCATTCCAATGACCACAGGAATTCTTGTGGGAATAGGAGAAACCATCGAAGAGGTAATTGACTCAATTTTAGCAATTAGAGAACTGCATGAAAAATATGGAAACATTCAAGAGGTAATTTTACAAAATTTTCAACCAAAGCCAGACACAGCTATGAGAAATCAACCATCAACTGACGAAAATTATTTCAAAACAATTGTTGCGTTATCAAGAGTAATAATGCCTGAGATGAACATACAGATTCCACCGAATCTATCTCCCAAATCATATCAAAGTTTCTTATCAGTTGGAATAAATGACTGGGGGGGAATATCACCACTTACCCCCGATTTTGTCAATCCAGAATTTGCGTGGCCTAAGATCAATAAAGTCGATAGTGATTCTAAAGAAGCAGGATTTGAATTAAAGTGCAGGTTTCCAGTATACCCAGAATTTGTTTCTTTTCTTAGCAAAGAGTTAAGAGATAAGATGGCAGTGATTGAAAACGAAGAAGGATTGATAAAAGAGGAGTATTGGAGATAGTAATGAACATAGATTCACTTTTAAAAAATGCAGATCCAGTCATATCAGATATTTTAAACAATGCGTTATCAGACAAGGAAATTTCAGCTGGTGACGGATTAGAACTATACAAAACAACTGGGACTGATTTTCATCTGGTAGGTCTTATTGCCGATGAAATTAGAAGAAGAAGAGTTGGGGACATAGTCTCATATGTAGTTAATAGAAACATAAATTTTACAAATGTCTGCATTAAACAATGTGGATTTTGTGCATTCAGTAGAGATTTTCGAGAAGAGGAAGGATATTTTCTTCCAACTGAAGAAATAGTTAGAAGGGCAAAAGAGGCACATCAGTTGGGAGCAACCGAAGTCTGTATTCAAGCAGGGCTTCCGCCAGACATGAAAGGAGATCTTTATGAGAACATATGCAAAGAAATCAAAAGAGAGATTCCGGACATACACATACATGGATTTTCGCCTGAAGAAATTCTTTATGGTGCAGCAAGATCCGAAGTTTCAGTAGACGAATTTCTAAAAAGAATGAAAGAGGCAGGAGTTGATACTCTTCCAGGCACATCAGCTGAGATTCTTGATCAAAAATTAAGAGATGTGATCTCCCCAGGAAGAATAAGTGTAGAGGATTGGGAAAAAATAATTAAAAAGGCTCACAAAATGGGGATTAACACCACATCAACTATGATGTTTGGGCATTTAGAAACACTTGAGCAAAGGGTAAACCACATTGTAAAATTAAGAGAGATACAAAAGGAGACATGTGGATTTACTGAATTTGTTCCTCTGAATTTCATCCACACAGAAGCGCCAATGTATAAACACCAATTACATGAAGGAATAAGACAGGGTGGAAGTGGAAACGATGTCTTACTAACACATGCAGTTGCAAGAATTATGTTGAACAAGTCAATTGACAACATACAGATGTCATGGGTCAAGGAAGGACAGAAGATATCGCAGTTATTACTAATGTGGGGCGCAAATGATTTTGGCGGTACGCTCATCAATGAAAGCATTTCAACGTCAGCAGGTTCTGAGCACGGACAATTATTAAGACCAAAAGAGATAAGAAGAATGGTAAAAGAAATTGGAAGAATACCAGCAGAGAGAAACACCAACTATAAAATTCTAAAAAAGTTCGATACCGACGATGAAATAACTGAGGAGCTAGATAGAGTATCAGATGCATCTCAGTTTGGGTCGTATGTAGAATTAATAAAAATTGACAAATTCAAATACAAAAATCCAAGAGAAAAATAAATGTCTGCCTTAGAAAAGGCATTAAATCATTCAAAGAATATTGGAATCGATGAATGCGAAGTAGTTGTTCTGAAAAAAAAGATCACAACTGTTAGAATAACGGATTCAAAAATTACAGAAACCAAACAAAACTTTGATGAAAGTTATGGTATTAGACTAATTCACAATAAGAAAATTGCGTCAATTCAAACAACAAATCAGCATGAAATTAAAGATGCAATCAATGATTCACTTAATACCTTATCAAACCTCAAACCAAAGAAATTTTGGAAAGGATTGCCATACAAAGGAAAATCAAGGCAATTAGAGGGTACATACGATGAGAAGCTTGAAGAGATTTCAGGATCGCATGCAATGGATATTGCCGAATCTATGATAAATACGGCTAATAACGACAAAGTAAATACGATAACAGGCTCATTAAATATTGTCACAGATAGTTTTGAACTTGAAAATTCTAGTGGACTCCGTCTCAAAGAGAAGGCCACATACATTTCAGGGATAATTAATGCAGAATCTGAACTTGGGACACTACCAGTATCTGGAATAGGGCACGATTGCTGTAGGACATTGTCACATTTTTTACCAGAAAAAATTGGAAGTGATGCAAAAAAAATGTGTTTAGAATCAATAAACCCGAAAAAAATCGATTCGGATGTATATTCAGTTATTTTTGAGCCGTACTCAGTAGGGGAGATACTAGCATTTGTTGTGGCACCGAATTTTAATTTCAAGACATTTGTAGAAAAGAAGAGCTGCTTTTCAAGTAATTTTGAAAAAGAGATTGCAACAGAGCAATTCAGTCTTATTGATGATCCCCATACTGCGCAAGGCATAGGAACAAAATCAATTGATGATGAAGGAATTGAAACTAAAAAACAGAGTCTGATAGATAATGGAATTTTCAAGAATACATTCTCAAATCTTTTTGACAGTTACAAAGAAGAGACGGAGTCTTCTGGAAATGGACTACGTGCAGGATCTCCCATGGGAAAAAGTTCAGAGCCAATTCCTGTTTCAGCACCACATAATCTAAAAATTAATTCAGGAAAAAGTTCTCAAGAAGATATGATTAAAGACACTAAACATGGATTACTAGTTGGAAGATTATGGTACACATATGCAGTAAACCCAATCAAGGGAGATTTTTCATGTACTGCAAGAAGTGGCATAAAAATAATTGAAAATGGAGAGATTAAAAGCCCAGGAAAATCAGTTAGAATAATTCACAACATTGCAACAATGTTAAAGAATATCACAGAAGTTGGAAGTAATCAAAGAAACGTCATTCAGTGGGCATCGCTTCCATCGATTACACCATCAATAAAGGCAGAGAACATTTCAGTGAAATCCATCTAAAGGGAAACTCAAGAATTAATTAAAAAATGTGAAAACCAGATAAGCCACATAACCTATAGCAATACATGCACCCATGATACGATTGACTGTTCCAGTTTTCAGTGCAATCAGCAATGAAACACTAAAGACAATCATGATCGCATAATCAATGAAAACATCGGAGGATACCATCACACCGCCAAGTGCTGCACCTACACCCATAATCATCAAAATGTTGTAGATATTACTTCCAATGATATTGCCAACACCAATATCTCCATGTCCTTTTCTTATTGCAATGATTGAAGTGATTAGTTCCGGAAGTGATGTTCCAATTGCAATTACAGTCAAACCAATGATTTTTTCTGACAAGCCAAACTCTTGAGCCAAAATGACGGCATTATCAACTGTAAGAATTGCGCCAACATACAAAAGGACAACACCCAATCCAATTAATCCAAAAGACTTTAGATAGATGTTATTTTTGTTTTGCTCAATATTTTCCTTATTTTCTTCCCTATGTTTCATTGCATCCTTGAACGTATAATATCCGAAAACGCCCAATCCTGTAAGTAGTAAAACGCCATCATATTCAGAGAGTTCACCATCAATTGAAATCAAAACCAAAAGGAAAGAAACTCCCAGCATTATTGGAATTTCTTTTCGTAAAACAGATTTACTCACTGCAAGTGGGACAAGAATTGCAGCAATTCCTATAACCATTCCAACATTTGCAATATTACTTCCAATTATATTTCCCAAAATTATTGCGCCGTGATTACCAGCTGCTGCAACACTTGCTGCAAGTTCAGGAGTAGAAGTACCATATGCAACAATAGTCATTCCAATTATCAGATTGCTAATTCTAAATTTTCTTGCAATGGCAACACCACCACTAACTAGCCAATTTCCACCAAAACATAGCATGACTAGTCCCACCATAGTTAACACTGCATTGATTATTACATCCACAGTTGGATTTCCAAAGATGCAGGGTTTAAAGTCAATGATTTGCCATGATTTCACAATTCGAGCAAGAAGGTTGTATTTAATTTACAATTTAACAAGAGTCTTTTGGGATTTATTTTGTAGGTTCGTCCAAAGATCAGGATCGGCATTTTCACCTTTTTGCCTGATAAACTCCTCAGTGTTACTCATTATTTGACCCAATACTTTTTTTGTGATCTCCATGTCTTTTTTTGAGATTTTGTTTAGTCCCATGTTTCTTATCTCCAAGATACAGTCAATAATCGGATCTACGATATCTTTAGATTTTTTAGTCATAAAAATCAGATTGTTTCTGCGATCCTTTGGATCGGATTGTCTTGTAAGATATCCATCTTTTTCCATTATGTCAATTACAGGCACAAGTGTGGGCGCCTCGACAAAGGCCATGTCTGCCATATGTTTTTGAGTAATTCCTTCCTTTATTGAGAGTACAACAAGTATCTTCCATTTGATACCAGTAAGGCCAAAACGTTCTCGCAACTCAATATCGGCTGCCTTTTCCCATGCCTTGGCAGAAGTTTTTAGCATTAATCCTATGCTCTCCTTAAGATCTAGTGTCTTT
>JAOUNB010000081.1 GCA_029881195.1 Candidatus Nitrosopumilus sp. | reverse complement strand
TGAGCTTTCTTCTCTTTGACATAACTATCAGATCCACTTTTTCTTTTTCAACAGCATCTAGAATTATCTCAGCTGCATCTCCAATTTCCACTTTAATTACAGATTTTATGCCTTTTTCATTACATTGCTGAGCCAATTTTTCCATCTTCAACTCCATGTCCTTTCTCATTTCCTCATTTGCATCATCAATGTTTTTCATCAGACTTTTTCGTTCAGATGAAGACAGGGCAAATGATGGCGGATACTGCATTGCGTCTATTACGTGTAATATGATGATTCTTGATGCATCATTTGCCGCAAAGATTGCGTGCTTTAATGCCTCATCCCCAGCTGGGGTTCCTGCATGAGGAACAAGAATAGTCTCGTACATGATAAATTATTCATTCCTTTCTAAATAAACTATGAAGTTGTTTTTTAGATTAAAATTTTGTTGAAATAAAGATAAAAAATCTGATAATTATGTATCTATCATCATGATTCACATGCAGTGTAAAGATAATGAACCAAAACCACAGTTATCAGAATTATAGTAGGAATTGATTTATTGCAAACACTGTTGTTTACTTCTCGAGGTTTTTTGTAACATGTTAGACGCCTAGATTTCCTTCGTGGAATCCCAACATCAGTTGATTACATCGTAAGTGAAATCAACCAATTATTTTATTGTGGTATTGGAGCAAAAATCTATTATTTTAATACTCTCTTGCGGCACTATCATTCCATGACACAACAAATCATGTTAAAAAAATGTGAACAAAAAACTAACCAAAAACATATGGTTGAATGTGAAGCCAAAAATCCTCTTTCAATCATTACTGCCATAGATATGATTGGGCTTACATGGATCTTCAAAGATGAAAACTTGCTTGAAGAATTCAAATGATTACACTTAATCAAATAAGAGGAGGTGCAATAAATGAGTAAAATAGAAAATACAAACAGCCACAAAGATATCTATTCTGCATGGAAAGACGGTCTAGATCATTTCTATTCAAACATAGAAAAATCAATTCCACAGTTCCATCAAGCAGCCACTAATCGGATTCAAGAATATGTCAAAGCATTGAATAATGTATCGTCATCAATAATTGATATTCAGAGAGAATTTGCAACCAAAACAAGAATAAAACCAAATCTTCCAGAAACATCAATTAGTATGATTCATGATTCTGCAGAAAAGATTAACAGATCATTTGATGTCCAAAATAAAATATCTGTGGCATCAATTAATGCAGTACAACAAAATATCAAGACATGGAATGAAAATTCAAAATCTTTTATTAACGTCAACAGAAACATGATGGATTCTTTGGTATTTAATCCAAAAATATGATTGATGGATGATGGACTAGTCCATCATCACTCTTTTTTTCTTAAAATAATCTTAATTGGGGAATTTTAGATTAAAATTTTATCTTTTTATTCATGTCTGTAAAATACAATATTGTGTCTTTAACTGAAATTGATAATTTAGAACGATCTTGTCAGAAGGTTTTGTATCTTCCAAAGATTCGTTTTGTTGGAGTATTGAACAAAATGGGAAATAAAATTGCAGGAGGTTTTAAAGAAGGCGTGAAGTCATTCCTTCCCGATAAAGAAAATAGAACGATGTATGTTCAACTTATGCTAGAGTATATGATGAGAAAAGACTTTGATGCACAACTAGGTAGTATCGACTATATTGTTTCAAGGAGAAGTAACGTTACAATGATCAGCATTCCAACAAAAGAGTATCTTGTACTAATTTCTGCTGAACGAGATGCGAATGCCCAAGATATTATCATGCATGTTAATTCTGCTTTTACCACACTACCAGATATTAAACCATGATTCATTTAAGCGGATTTTCCCGTCAATGTTATTTGAATGGTTTTTGTAACACGTTTCTTTTCACGTATGTCTTTTATTCAATACCTTAACTATATCCCATACACGTTGTGATCCTAATCAAATTTGAATCACTGCAAAATACAGATAAAACAATAATCAGAGGTCTAAAAACTAGTTTGCCTGTTGTTGTACCAGACTTACAAAATATTTGTGTAGAGATATGTCTTGTGTCAGTTCTGGATGAAATGATGTTCCAATTACGTTTCCTTTTTTCACGGCAACTATTTTTTCATCAAGTTTTGATAGCACCTCTATATCAGAGCCTACACCAGAAACAGATGGTGCCCGGATAAAGACTCCGTTGAATTTTGGGATATCTATTGAGTCTAGAGAGATACTTGCCTCAAATGATTCTTTTTGTCGTCCAAAAGAATTTCGCTCCAAAGTGATGTCAAGTATATCCAAAAGAGGTTGATTTGTTGTTCCAATAACACGGTCACTTGCAGTCTTTGATAGCATTATCATGCCAGCACAAATTCCAAGGACTGGCATTCCGTTCTCAATTTTGTCCTTCATAACCTTCAAGGAGCCATTTACCAAAGACAGCGCTCCAATGGTAGTGCTTTCGCCTCCAGGAATTATCAGACCATCTAGTGAAGAGATTTCATCAGGCGTTTTAACCTCAGCTACTTTTCCGTCTATTTTCAACTCATCAATTGCAGCTTTTGCTGATAAGATGTTTTCCTCGACGTCTCCCTGTATTGACAACACACCAACATTGATACTCATAGTGAGCTGCCTCTATCTTGCATACGCAATTCCAGTGTCTTTACATCCAGACCAATCATGGATTGTCTTTCGTCAATCATCTTTTGCGCTTCTTTTACTTTGTCAGGTTCATTCCAAAAAGTTGTAGCCAGAACTATTGCCCTTGCCCTTTCTCTTGCATCATTTGCATTAAAAATTCCAGAGCCTACAAAGATACCATCACATCCCAAAGACATCAAATATGCAGCATCTGCAGGTGTCGCAATACCACCAGCTGCAAAATTTACAACAGGCAATCTTCCGAGTTTTGCAGTTTGCTGAACAATGTCATAAGATACTTTGAATTCTCGTGCAATTCTAACCAAATCTTGATTATCGCCAGAATCATAAATTGCCTTTATTGTTCTGAGTTCATCATTTACTTTTTTAATATGAGTTACTGCTTCTGCAACATTTCCTGTTCCAGGTTCTCCTTTGGTTCGAATCATTGATGCACCTTCCTCAATTCTCCTCAAAGCTTCGGCCAGAGATCTAGCGCCATTAACAACAGGTGTAGTAAAGTCCCATTTCCAAATATGATGAAATTCATCAGCCGGCGTAAGAACTTCAGATTCATCTATCATGTCAACATCAGTTTCTTGAAGGACCAACGCTTCATTGACATGACCTATCCTGCATTTTGCCATCACAGGAATTGTAACTGAATTCATAATGTCTTCAATAATTCTAATACTGGCAGTTCGTGCAACCCCACCTGCCTTTCTAACCTCAGATGGAAGCTTGTCTAAAACCATTACAGATACTGCCCCAGCTTCTTCGGCAATTTGAGCTTGCTCTACGGTTGTAACATCCATCACCACTCCATTTTTTAGCATATGCGCAAAACCTCGTTTTACAGTAGATGAACCACGTAATGTCTCAACAGAGTTTATTTTATCTGAGATTATTCCTTTGGCATCTAATCGTTGGCCAGATAACGGGAGCATGGTCTAATTTTCACTAAAGACTATTTGTACCTATTCACCTATTTCAGAAATAATCTGATCAAGTTCAGATTCAACCATAGTAATTATTGGAGGAATAAAATCTGAAGTAGCATTTTGTTCAGGCCAATGAATTTGATTCACATGACCGTTGAGAGTAACTTTAACATTTGATTTCTGAAAATCAGTTGCATTTTCTAAAATCAAAAATGATTCAGACGGGATATTAATAAAACCAGTTTCTTTGACTAGTGCTTTTAATTTCTCTAGTTTGTCTTTATCTAGTTTTGAGCGGATATCAGGCTGGAGATATCCTTGCTCTGTAACAGAATATTTAACACTGCCATCATTTTTTATGAAAAGAATTTCAGTTTTTTGTGCTCCAACTCGCTCTGTAATGCCGTAGGAAATTTTCTTTAGCTGGTGTTTTGTGTATTCGATTTCTATTTTATCAGCAGGGTTTGCTGCAGACATTGGGATTTCATTTTTGGTAAGTAATGGAACCGAAATCAAAATCGCTACAATTACAGGAATTGCACCTAATGCCAAGTAAATTGGTTTTACCATGATTAACTAACAAATACAAACTGATGTTAATTGCAAATAAATCTTGGTTAAAAATAACTTAAAATTCAAGTCTTTTTCATTCTTGTTTGTGGGGTCGTAGCCTAGCCTGGTAGGGCGACAGTGTCTACGAAAAAGATCACCGCTAAGGGCTCCAAAGGTTAACTAAGCTAAACTGACTCACGGATGATGTAAGTTTGGAGCTGTAGTGACCCGTAGGTCGCCGGTTCGATTCCGGTCGGCCCCACGTTCCACACCGATCCATATAGTTGATCATCCTAGTGTATGTAACTGGGAACTAACCCTGATACCATGCAAAACAAATCAGATATCTATCGAAATATTGCTAGTTTCTATGCTCATCAAAAACAACTATTTCATAAAATTACATAATATGGCACCTAATATCATATTTTTATGATACAAAAAAATTACATGTTGAAAAGATTATTTGATTAAAGCAATCTACTTAAAACCAAAAATAGGATGTTCTTTCTTTAATTTGACTACTGGAAGATATGGAAAGCCATGTTGAAAAACATCTGTAAACTGAGCTGGAACTCCCTTGTGGCCAGAATATTTTATGAATGCTTTATCTGGCTCTTTATCCAACTCTACATAATAAAAACAGTAAACGGTTTCAACTAATTCAATTATTGACATGTATCCTACAATCCATTTTTTTCCTTTTGGAAAACTCAGTAGGGTCACCTTTGGATTATCTGGCCACTCAGGATCATATGTTAACCTCGCCAGGTTGCCTAGATCAGATACTTTGGAAATTTTGAATTTATCTGAGATCTTTTTGTATTGTTTAATTGGAAATGGTAATGAATCCAAATGGATTATTGGGGCATGTTCAGAAGTTGAGTTTATAGAAGATACTACCTGTGCAGTTTCCTTGCCGCCCATTGGGTCATACTCAATGTATCGTCCATTTTCATAATCTGTATAAAATGCGATGATCGAATTTGATAAAATAATTCTACTTGACAGTACCATCTTACCATGTAATTTATGAGCATAAACTCTCAAGGGGTACTTTCTGAAAGCACATACAAATCGTGCAAAATCCAAAAAACTATCTACTTCAATAAAATGAAGTTGTATCAACACAGTAATTCCTGTTTTTTAAACTAATTTAGTTTGTCGAGTCATCAT
>JAOUNB010000080.1 GCA_029881195.1 Candidatus Nitrosopumilus sp. | reverse complement strand
CTGCAAAAGCAGGACTAATCGGCATACTAGTTAATGTCGTTACAAGCAACAATAGGAATGGTAAAATATGTATTTTTTTCAATGCCTAAAATTAGGCAGAGGATCCAGTTATTAAACCTCACTCTGAAATAGGCTCAGAATTTTAATAATTTTAAAAAAATCCATCATGAAGAAAACACGATCAATTTAAGTAAACCAAAACAAGATTTTAACCCATGAGTTGTTCAGGCGAGACAATCGAAGAAGACGATCGATTGATTCAGATCAAACCTGCAATATCTGATCAATTAAAAAAAGCAAAGTATGGTGTTGCTGATCACTCAACAGTAGAATTATGCCACTGGACAAAGAAATCATTCAAACACGAAGGAAGTTGTTACAAACACAAGTTTTATGGAATTTCAACTCACAGATGTATGGAATTTTCGCCAGCTGGAATGCATTGTGAGAATCGTTGTGTTTATTGTTGGAGACCAATGGAATTTTATGATTCAATGAAAATGGAACCAGAACAAGTTGCAGAACCAAAAGAGATTCTAACAAAGTTAATGGCTGAAAGAAAAAAATTGATCAATGGATACTATGGAGATTCTAGAAATGATAAACAAAGGCTAGACGAATCATTGTTGCCAAGTCATTATGCAATTTCATTATCAGGTGAGCCAACAATGTATCCAAAATTACCAGAACTGATCAAATATCTAAATTCACTAGAAGCTACAAAATCAATTTTTCTTGTTACAAATGGACAAGAGCCAGACATGATTCAAAGATTACAAGATGAAGAGGCATTACCAACTCAGTTGTATTTATCAACAAATGCTGCAGATTATGAATCATTTATTAGAATAAACAAACCAAAATATGATGATTCATGGGAAAGATGGAATAGAACTCTAAACATGTTAAAGGGTTTAAACACAAGAACGGTATTGAGAGTTACATTAATCAGAAATTATAACGATCAAAAGGAAGTAATTCCAACGTTTGCAGAAATGTTTAGAAAAGCAAGTCCGCATTTTATTGAAATAAAATCATACATGCACATTGGGCGTTCTACTAACAGATTAGAACATGCAAACATGTTAGAGATGGAGGAGGTAAGAGAATTCAGCAAAAAAATTGCAAAACAAAGTGAGATATTTTCAATAATGGATGAAAGTATAGTTTCAAGAATTTCAATTTTACAAAATAATGAGCGATTTATTGATCGTTTTATTCCTACTTATGTAAATACCAATTAGAAAATTTTTTTAACGCTTTGTATCTATGTGATAGTTTATTTTTATCATCCATTTCGGCAAAGGTCTTCTTAGAATTTTTTGGAATAAAAATTGGATCGTATCCCCAACCTTTTCCTTTTTGCGATTTTGATATTATTCCATCTAGTTTTGCATTAAATGATTGTAGAATTGTTTTGTCACAATAAGTTATGATTGAGACAAACTTTGCTTTTCGATTATTTCTTAAGAGATTAAGAACTCCGTCATTACCAATAGTTTTAAAAACATATGATGAATAAGGTCCAGGAAATCCTCCTAGTGAATTAATGAATAAACCATCATCTTCAGTGATTACAGGTTTTTTAAATTTGGAAAAGGCATCTTTTGCCTTTCTTAATGCTATCTCTTCAAGTGAACTTGATTGAATCTCTTCTAAATCTGATTTTAGAAAACCAAGTTTGATACCAAAAGACTCAAGAATATTTTTTGCTTCGAGATATTTATGATCGTTAGATGATACAAAAATTAGATCAAACGACTTTTGCATATCTTCCACGACTTTCTATATCTGAGACTAATTTAGTGATTTTTGCATAATATGAAGTTCCAACTATTGATTTGTAACCCAAGAGAAAGTTATTCCAAGCATGTGTCATTATTTTAGCATGAGCACTGTTAAGAATTTCTTTTATTAGCCTCAAATCAACGGCGTGATCTTCGGGTTTTATTGTATTTTGGGACAATCCAAAATCTATGACAAACACCATATTTTTGAACAGAATAAAGTTTGAAGTTGTTAAATCCCCATGCATAATTCCATTTTTATGTAGCATTCCAACCAATTTTCCAATTTCTTTTGATAATTTGATAATTTTAGACTCAGACAAATCATGAACCGGCGTTCCAGGAATTTCTTGCATTATGATACATGATTTTTCTAAATTCACAAAATAGACAAGAGGAGTTGGTATTCCAAATGTTCTAGCATGAGATATCATTTGCGATTCTTTAATTGTTCTTTGTTTACGTATTTTTGAATCAAGTGAAGAATTGCGATAATTTTTTACTTTTCTAATTTTAAGAATTGCTTTCGAATTCTGCCAGTTAGTTTGATAAATGTCAGCTTCTGCACCTTTTTTAATTAATTTCATTAATGTTATATCCAGAGGAATTCAATAAAAATTAATCATGGAAAAAGGAGAAAACAGAATAAAACAGGAGGACTGTAGTGAAGATAATTTAGGAGCAGGAATTTTGACATTAACAAATAAAAGATTAGCATTTGATAAAACTAATGCAAGAATAATGGACTTTTCAAAACATTTTGGAGAAACTGTAGTTGATGTTCAACTAAAAGATGTTACGAAAGTTTGGAAAGAGGGATTATTAATGAAAAAAGTATGTTTTACTGCAAAAACAAAAGATGGCGAACATACTTTCAAATTTGGAGTTTTTAATACAAAAGATTGGACTAAGACTATAGAAAAACAAATAGCTGAAAACAAAAATCAATAATCAACTTTAACGGTATCTAATCTCCATGATTGAGTTACAAAAGTATCTTTAAGAGAAGAGCCAGATTTGACTTGGGATTCTAATAGTCCAGTCCAACATATTTGACTTCCACAATCACCTGCATATCGTATAGGAACCACAAAAAATTTGCAATTGTGACGTTTGCAAACATCTTTGAGCATTTCAGACAATCTTTTATTTGCTGCAACACCGCCTACTATCATTAATTCCCTTTTCTGTGTAAACGATAACGCACGTTCTACAACCTCACTAATCATTGCAAAAGCAGTTTCTTGAAGAGAATAGCATGCATCAATTTTATTTTTTTTTGCAACAGTTTTTGTTGCAGATAATAAGCCTGAAAAAGAAACATCATTTCCTTTTACAGAATACGGAAGTGGAACATAGTTTGATGATGTAGATGCCAACTCTTCAATATTTCTTCCACATGGAGAAGCGAATCCTATAGATCTTCCAAATTGATCAAGTAATTGACCTAGTGTTATATCTAAAGTTTCACCGAAAACTCTCCATTGTTTGTGTAAGAATGCTAAAAGCATAGTATGTCCTCCAGATATTAAAAGTACCAAAGGGTTTGATGCACCAGTAAGTAATTTTCCTAATTCAATATGTCCAATGGCATGATTTACAGGATATATTGGAATATTATAGAAGGAAGACAAAGATCTTGCAACAACAGCACCTACACGTAAGCATGGACCCAATCCAGGTCCTGCCGAATAAGAAACAATATCTAAATCTTTAATGGAAATATTTGCTTCCTTAAGACAGTCTGACAAGACTAGAGAGCTTTGCTCTATATGATGACGTGATGCTTCACGTGGATGGATTCCTTCTCCATTATCAGGACGATAGATTCTTCTAACATCTGAAAGAATTTTTCCTTTTTTCCCATTTTTTTCAATTATCGCACAGGAAAATGTGTGAGCAGTGCTTTCAATTCCCAAACCCAGCATTTTATCCACGACTTAATGTAGATACAATTTTAATAACATCGCCATCTTTTAGTTTCTGATCACCACTAATTCTTTGCTTGGTTTTACAGTCAATTGCATGTAGAAACCCTTTTGCAATATCGGCATGAATTAAACTTGCCAAATCTTTTGCAGTGGAATTAAGAGGTAGTAATTTGGTATCAGGTAAAATCACATCGTCTTTGTTGGTGAGCTTTGTTTCATCTTCAACAGGGTATACAACAATAAATTTTAACAAATCAAAAACTGCAGTGTTTAGAGTTTTTTGAATTCCTGTTGATGGAATTTTAGAAAATACAGACTTTACTAAGTCAAGTGCCTTTTGTTGTGGTGGAAGGATTTCTTTTCCATTAACAATTGTAAAACCTGATTCACCTGAAGAATAATTAACAATTCCCGCTTTTGATGCTTTTCGTAGTAGTAATTCAGTTTCTGCACTGCAAGGAATAACACACCCAGGTATTTTATCAAGGATGCTAAGATCTTGACATAGATCTGCTTTATTTGCAGCAATAATCATGGGTTTTGTATGTTTTCTTAGCTCTTTAACAAAAGTTTGAATATCAGAGTCTTTCCATTCTTTCGGATTTCTAGCCATAAGCCCCAGTTTTTGCAATACTTCTTGTACTTGAAAGTCTTTAATTCCTAAACCGGTAAATCGTTTTGCAATACCGTCAGTTAATTTTGCTCTTTTCTGATCTATCTCACGAGTAATCTTATCCCATTCTCTTTTGAGAATATCTGCAAACCATTGATCAAACTCATCCTGAACAAATGCTACATCTTCCAGAGGATCATGAGTTCCAACAGGAACTGGCTGTCCTTGAATATCCGTAGTTCCCGCAATGTCAACTACATGAATTAAAACTTCAGCTTGTCTTGCATCATCAAGAAATTGATTTCCTAGTCCTTTTCCTTCATGAGCACCTGGAACTAATCCTGCAATATCAATGAGTTTTACAGGAATAAAACGAGTTCCATTAACACAAAACTCATTTTCATGTGTAATTCCAAAATGTTTACATGCACAATCGGATTTAATGTAGGCTACACCAACATTTGGTTCAATAGTAGTAAAAGGGAAATTGCCTGATGCAACAATAGTTTCAGTTGCAGCAGAGAAAAAAGTAGATTTTCCAACGTTTGCTTTACCTAGTAAGCCAATTTGCAATAATGTCAAAAACTCAATTCTACTTATTAGTATTGCAGAAATCGTTTAATCTAATTCATAATGAGTTTATAGCATGTCGATAGTAATTACTGGAAATCCAGGCGTTGGAAAACATACTGTTGCGGAAAAAATTGCTCAGAGATTAGAATTGCCTATCATTGACATTAATAAAATTGCAAGAGATTCAGGATTGTTTGAAGAAAATGAAGATGTAAAAGATGTAGATACTGAAAAACTAAAGAAAATACTCGCACAGAAAATTTCTGAAAATAATTTGATCATAGGACATTTAGCACCGTATGTATTAGAAAAAAACCAAATAAAGATAATGATTGTCTTAAGAAGAAGTCCATATGACTTGATCAAAGTCTACAAAAACAGAAGATATTCAGAGGAAAAGACTAAAGAAAATACCGGTAGCGAAATATTAGGAATTATTGCACATGATGCAATTAGTAGATTTGAGGAAAAGGTAGTTCAGATAAATATTACAGGAAAAACCATTCAAGAAGGAGAAGAAAAAGTGATTGGCTTGATTTCAGGTAACAAAGAAAGTGAAAAAGTAGATTGGCTTGATTTAGTAACAAAAAATAAGGATTTAAGAAAATTTTTTGTTGATTGATTAAATAACGCCTTTGAGATTATGAAATCACTT
>JAOUNB010000022.1 GCA_029881195.1 Candidatus Nitrosopumilus sp. | reverse complement strand
ATAAAAATTTTAAAACAGTTAGGAGTTACTATAGTGATTAATGATGAAGAAATTAAAATTAGAACACCTGAAAAACTAACAGGAGGAAAATTTGATTTGGGTAATTCCCCAGATCTTCTTCCACCACTTGCGATTTTAGCATTAAAATCATCAGCACCAATTGAAATAGTTAATGTAAAACATGCAAGACTAAAAGAAACAGATAGGATAGCAATCATATCAAGAGAACTTGTAAAATTAGGTATTAAAATTCAAGAAAGAGATGACGGTTTAATTTTAGAGCCTTCAAAGAATTTGAAAGGTGCTCAATTAAATTCCGAAAAGGATCACAGGTTATTCATGTCTTTTTGTATCGCTGGAATGTATGTAGGTGATTGCATAATAACAGATCCTGAATCAGTAGATATTTCATTTCCAAATTTCCTTGAAGAGATGAATCGTTTGGGTGCAAAAATCCAAGTGAATTAAAAACAATTTTCATAAAATCAAGCTGTAAATGGTGCGACCCTGTATAAGATCAAAAGCATTCTCCTCATCAGCAACGCATTTGCGTAGATAACATGTCTTTTTCGCAGAGTCGCGCAAATTATGGTTTAAAATTTACATGTTTTTGCATATGTGCTATAGGTAA
Source organism: Candidatus Nitrosopumilus sp. (assembly GCA_029881195.1). Lineage (GTDB taxonomy): Archaea > Thermoproteota > Nitrososphaeria > Nitrososphaerales > Nitrosopumilaceae > Nitrosopumilus. The sequence continues at coordinate 20,590 of JAOUNB010000022.1, read as the reverse complement.
TCATAATATTTAACAATATATTATAATTATTATATAAAATTCACATAGATCATGTAATTCTTAATCAATCATTGTAGAATAAGAAAAAAGCAGACATAAAGTAAAGAATTTGAAAAATTTCAGAATGAGGAATTATAAACATGATTTAACATTGATAGATTATTGTCTGGAAGTTCAATCGGTCAACGTTTAGTTTTAACAAGTTTTGGTGAAAGTCATGGGAAATCTATTGGTGCAGTGTTAGATGGTTGTCCTGCAGGTTTAGAAATTAATGAGAAAGAAATTCAGAAAATGTTAGACTTGAGAAGACCAGGTCAAAACATGATATCAACTCAAAGAAAAGAAGGAGACATCGTAGAAATTGTTTCAGGAGTTTTTAGAGGATTTACAACGGGTGCACCAATTACTATGTTGGTTTGGAATAGTGATCAGAAATCAAAAGATTATGAAAGTTTGAAAACAAAACTAAGACCAGGGCATTCAGATTATCCTGCCATGGTGAAATATAATCACTTCAATGATCATAGAGGTGGAGGAAGATTTTCAGGGAGGTTAACTGCAACACATGTTATGGGAGGTGCAATTGCAAGAAAATTGCTCAAAGTATCACTAGGAATTGAAACAAATTCATTTACATCGCAAATTGGAAAGATAAAGATGGAAAAAGAATTCAATGAAAAAATGACATCATCAATTTATAAAAATGAAGTCAGATGTCCTGAAAATAAAACTGCAAAAATAATGCGAGAAAATATTTTAAATGCACGCAAAAGAGGAGATTCACTTGGAGGGATAATTGAATCAATTACAACAAATGTTCCTGTGGGCTTGGGTGAACCAATATTCAGTTCATTAGAATCAGATTTGAGTAAAGCAATTTTTTCAATTCCATCAGTTAAAGGAATTGAGTTTGGTTCAGGATTTCTAGGCTCAGAGATGAACGGTTCTGAAAATAATGACTTGTATACAATAAAAAATGGCAAGATAACAACAGTGACAAATAACTCAGGAGGAATTCTTGGTGGAATTTCAAATGGGATGCCAATAACCATGAGAATTGCATTCAAACCCGCTTCATCAATTTCACAAAAACAAAGTACCATCGATATAAAGACAAAAAAAGAAGTAATTCTTCAAGTGAAAGGAAGACATGATCCATGTGTAGTTCCTAGAGCTCCACCGGTAGTGGATTCACTTGTGGCCTTAACCATAGCTGATCATGCATTACTTGCAGGAGTAATCAAGCCTGTTTTGTAATAAAATGTCAGATATCAATGATCTCCGAAACAGAATGGATGAAGTTACACTTGAAATGATAAAGTTACTAAAAACCAGAATAGAAATCGCAAAAGAAATTGGGGAAGTTAAAAAAAATATTGGAAAAGGAATAACAGATGAAATCAGAGAAGACAATTTACGTGAGAAAGTAATTTCATCATGTAATGAAATTGGACTAGACGAGAGTATTGCAACAAAATTTTTCAATTTCCTATTAAATGAATCCATAAAAATTCAATCAAACAATAAACAAACACATCTCTCAATTTTCCAAAAAGCAAAATCAATGGAACAACAAGGTAAAAAAATAATACATATGGAAGTTGGAGAACCAGACTTTTTACCACCGCTCATTGTGAAAAATGCATTAGAAGAAGTTTTTGATAAAGGGTTTTTAAAATACGGTCAAGCAAGAGGCATGCCAATATTTACATGTGCACTTGCAAAATATGTTTCTAAAAAATTTAATGCAGATGTAACTGAAGACAACATCATTGTCAGTCCAGGTGCAAGATTCTCAATATTTACTGCAATTACAACTCTTCTTAACCCAGGGGACGAAATGATAGTGATTGAACCGGCATGGCCAGCATACAAAGATTTTGCATTGAATTCAGGAATCAAAGTAAGGACGATCAATACAACTCTAGAAGAAAGATGGGAACCGTCAGTAGAGAAGATCAAAAACATAATCAATTCAAACACAAAGATGATTATCCTAAATTATCCAAATAATCCAACAGGCAAAATACTTTCTGAAAAATTACAAGACGATATTGTTGAATTGGTTAAGCAAAATGATCTGTATTTACTAAGTGATGAGGTCTATTCCCAATATGCAAAAACTAGCTGGAAAAGCATTTTATCATACAATTATAAGAAAAGTATCGTTACACAATCATTCTCAAAATCTCATGCAATGACAGGATTTAGAATCGGGTATGCCATTGCAGATACTGAAATTATTGAAAAAATGGCGAAATTGGAGGCATTATGCCTGACAAATGTTTCTGAACCCATCCAATATGTTGCCATGAAAGCCCTAGAAGCCGACATAACCAACAATTCTAATACAGTACAAAATAGACTGAATATGTTGTCTAAAAAAGCATTTGAGATAGGGCTAGATTTTGTAGTTCCAGATGGCGCTATGTATATTTTTGCCAGAATTAATCAAGAAGGGTTTGATGGAGTTCAATTTGCAAATAGTACTCTTGAAAAAGGTCTTGCCATAGCACCAGGAGAAGGATTTGGGAATTACAAGAATTTTATTAGAATTTCTGCATGTCAAAACGAGAAAATACTAATTGAGGGAATGAATATACTGAGTAACATTATGAGTGAAAAGCAATGAAAAAGATAACAGTTATTGGGGCTGGAGGTCAAATGGGACAATGGTTTACCAAATATTTTACAGAGAAAGATTTTGAAGTAACAGGATACGATTCGGAAAATAAAATCACAGGAAAAAATATCATACTGTCAGATTCTTTGGTAGGTTCAATTTTAAAGGCAGATTATGTAGTATTGTGCACACCCACAAGAAGAACACCAGAAATTATCAGACTTATTGCAAAAGAGATGAAAAGAGGAACATATCTCATAGAAATATCATCAGAAAAATCAAAAGTAGTTTCATCACTATCCAAAATGCCAGATAAGATTAATCCAATTTGCATTCATCCAATGTTTGGTCCAGGAACAAAAATTATCAAAGGTCAAAATATAATTTCAGTTCCAATTAAAGATGCTAAAAAAGAGCTAACAGTTGCAAAATCATTGTTTGAAGGGGCAAACTTTGTAACTATTGATGCAGCAGAACATGATAAAAAAATTGCAGTGATATTAGGGTTAACGCATTTAATGAATTTAGTTTTTGCAAACATCATTTCAAAAGATGAAAAAATGAATCTTACGGAGAAAATGTCAGGTACAACATTTAGAGTTCAAAAGACATTGGCAGAAAGCATCATGACAGAATCCCCAGAACTAATTGAAACAATTATTGCTAATCCAGAAATTAGAAGAGTTGCAGAAGAGCTCTGGAAAGATATCGGTAGATTACTTACTGCTGTTCAAGAATCAAAAACTGAAGAGGTAATCACATACATCAAAGAATGCCAAGAGAGACTTTCCAAGCATACAGATATCAATGAATCATACAAAAAATTAACTAAAATGGTAAAAACCATTGAAAAATAGCAAAGATGCGCTCAACAAAAATTATCACATCTTTCATCAGGAATAATAACAAATTATTGATTCTCAAAAGAAGCGACAAAGTAAAAACAATGAAAGGTCTCTGGGCGGGGATTAGTGGGATCATTGAAAATGACGAAGAGCCATTAAAAAGAGCAAAGATTGAAATTTTTGAAGAAGTTGGAATTACAGAAGACAAAGTCATACTTGTAAAGTCTGCAGATAGAATGCGGGTGAGTTCCCCGCAATATGAAAATCATGAATGGGAAATATACCCTTTTTTGTTTGAGGCAAATAACCCAAGAATCAAGCTTAATTGGGAGAATTCACAATTTGAATGGATAGATATTGAAGAGTTAGAAAATTATCAGACAGTCCCTAGTCTTCAAAAGGTTTTATTCAATTTGTTGTAAGGCATTATTTTCTTTTTCATATTTTTTTTGTTGTGGTAACATCATGTAAACACATGCACCTCCACACATTGTACATGGTACATTATTTCCAGGGTGTTGTCCTGTTCTACTATGAATCTTAGCTGCTTCTTCAGGATCAATAGACAATGCAAGTTGCTTTTCCCAGTCCAAAGTGCGTCGAGCTTCTGTCATTTCCAAATCCCATTTGATAACTTTGTCACGAATTTTGACAAGATCGCCTGCATGAGCTGCAATTCTATATGCAATTAATCCAGATTTCACTTCTTCAGCATTTGGCAAAGCCAAATGTTCGGAAGGAGTAAGATAACACAAGAGATCTACACCTTCACTTGCTGAAACTGCAGCTCCAATTGCACTTGCAATATGATCATGACCAGATGCAACATCAGTAACTAATGGCCCTAAAACATAATATGGAACATCACCAATTAGAGATTTTGCCAATCTTACATTTGCTGCAACTTCATTTAATGGAACATGCCCTGGACCCTCCACCATCACTTGGATATCTTGTTTATGGGCCCGTTTTGTTAACTGGGAAATATTGATCATCTCTTGAACTTGCAACTCATCATGAGAATCTAAGATAGAGCCAGGCCTAAGTGCATCACCAAGACTAAAGGTAACATCATATTTTTTAGCAATTTCAATCAAATAGTCATAATGAGTCAAGTAGGGATTTTCTCTATCATGTTTTAACATCCATGCAGCAGTAATTGTTCCACCCTTACTTACAACCCCACCATACCGTTGAACTTTTAAAATTCTTTTTGCAATATCTTTAGTAATTCCACAGTGAATTGTGGTATAATCAACTCCATCTTTTGCATTATTTTCAAATGCATTAAGGTAATCATCCTCAGTCAAATTCAAGGGATTTTTGTGAACTTCAACACCATAATTATAAGCCTCATAAATTGGAACAGTTCCAAACGTTATTGGTGCAGAATTCATAAGAGTTTGTCTTATCATTTTAACATCACCGCCATCACTAAGATCCATGATTGTATCTGCATGATATTTTATTGCGATTTTTGCTTTTTCAATTTCTTCGTTCAGATTTACATTTAAAGTTGAAGTTCCAATGTTTACATTTACTTTAGTTTTAAGACCTTTACCTATTCCAACATTATGAATTTTTTGGGGTCGAACGTTGTTACTTGGAATAATTATTGAGCCACGAGCAATTTTTGGAATAAGCCAATCCAATGAGACATCTTCGTCTTTTGCAACTTGTTTCATTTCATCGGTTGCAATACCACGTCTAGCAGAAGTCATTTGTGTAGCCATAATCTAATCTATGTTTTTGCCTGATTTAAACAATCGCGGAAAATGAAAAAGGTGTTATCTAGGACATAATTTCTTGATACTATATTAAGAAAACAGAGATTAAAGGATGCAATATCACAACAGATCAAATGATAATAATAAAAGAATGTAAGGAGGCAGAAGTGCTATAGTTTAAAAGACAATTTTTGTTCTTTTTATTATCAAATCCAATATCATGGTTTTAAAATTAATCTAGGTTCAATCGTTATCACAGATTTAATTTTTCAGGTTTTATTTTAGATATGCTTATCATCTTGGAGGACTCCATCTTTCTTCAATGGCATTAGTGTTTACAGATACAAGGTATTGCTTACCACATTTAAAACATTGCCAAAGAAATTTTTCACCTTTTTTTGTTTGGTATTGCATAGGAAGTAAACATGTTGTACATCGTAAGTCATCAACAGAAGAATCGTTTATCATGGGAATTTTATTCATTAATTTTAAGAAAATCATCAAGTATAAAATCAATGTTTCAAATTGAAATATTTGTAAAAATGTATAGTAAAAACAAATTAGTGTAAGAAAAAATTGTAAATTATGAATTTACTTTCAATTGGGGGTTCAGATCCATCATCAGGGGCAGGGATTCAAAGTGATATCAAAACTTTTTCATCATTTAATGTTCATGGACTAACAGTCATCACAGCTATCACCAGTCAAAATACGTCAAATTTTGGTATTGTAGAACCGGTCTCACAAAAAATTTTAGAAGATCAGATCGAATCGATAATGTCAGACTTTAAAATCGATGGAATAAAAATTGGCGTGGTATACAATTCTCAGATTATTAAGATTCTAAATAGCAAATTAAGAAAAATAAAAATCCCAATTGTAGTAGATCCAGTTATTAAATCAACTACTGGAGGAATGTTAATAGAAAAATCAGCCATTTCAGATTTTCAAAAATACATCATTCCTCTTGCAACAATAATTACACCAAACAGATTTGAATCCAGAATACTATCAAATACTAAGATAAGTTCTAAAAAATCATTACAAAGTATTGCAAGAAAAATTCAAAAAATGGGAGCAAAGAATGTTGTAATTACAGGAGCTAAAACAAATGATAAAAAAATATCAGATTTTGTTTTGGAAAAAAATGAAGAATATTTTATGCCTGTAAACAAAATTAACAGGATCAACCACGGTAGTGGATGTAATTATTCAGCAGCTATAATTTTTGCTTTAGCAAAAAACATGACAATAAAGGATTCATTAAGATTTGCCCAACAGTTTACTCAAAATTCAATTAAAAATGCAAAGAAAACTGGAAAAGGGATAGCAATAACAGAAATTCGAGATGCGATAAATCAAGATTTAGAAGAAGCGATAAACAAATTTGTTCAAATTGAAAATATTTACAAAAATATTCCAGAATGCCAAATAAATTTTGTATATTCTAAACAAAAACCAAAATCAATAATGGATATTTTAGGTATTTCTGGAAGAATAGTTAAATCAGAAAAAGAAGCAATAGTAGCTGGTCGTCTAATTTATGGTGGCTCAAAACATGTTGCAACAGCATTATTAGTAATGAATAAAAAATATCCAAAAATTCGTTCTGCAATAAATCTGAAATATCAAAGTGATACAATTTCAAAAATTAAAAAAACAAAACTAGAAGTTGCAAAGTATGATAGAAATAAAGAGCCTAAAAATGTGAAAAATAAGGGTTCAACCATTGAATGGGGCATAAAAAAAGCAGTCAAGAATTCAACAAAAATGCCAGATGCAATTTATCACACAGGGGATTTTGGAAAAGAACCGATGATCATGGTATTTGCAGAAACACCAAATGACATTTTAAAAAAAATTTTAAAAATTATTTGAGTTTGATCAAAATAAAACCTTAAATAAAAAACTAATGATTAAATCCGATTTAGAAAGACAGTAATTTGTATAATTTAAACTAAAGACTACATATTACATTTCTTTCAAAGATTTTGTGAACATGACATAAAAAATAAGAGAATAGGAAAAAGGGTTTCTTAGAAATGGATTTACAGTTATTAGAAATAATATATTCCACAAAAAAGCATATAAGAATATATTCAAAAATTAGGTAAGGTCTAAAAATGAGTGAACCAATAATAAGAGAATTAAGAAAAAAAGATATCCAAAATGGATTTTTAACAACTCTCGATGCTTTAAAGAAAGCAAGTGATATTGATAATGATAAGGCAGTTAAGATTTTTGAGAAAATAGATTCCAATCCAGATCACATAATTGCAGTTGCAGAGTTAGATGGAAAAATTGTTGGTTCTACTACATTGTTAATAGAGCAAAAATTCATTCATGATGGAGGAATGGTTGGTCATATTGAAGATGTAGCAGTAAACAAGAATTTTCAAGGACAAAAAATAGGTCAGAAAATCATAAAATATCTTCTAGAAATCGCAAACAGTAGAGGTTGCTATAAAACAATTCTAGATTGTACAGATGACGTAAAACCATTTTATGAAAAATTAGGCTTCAAACAGATTGCAAATGAGTTAAGATTCGATCATATTTAGAAATATTCTTTTTTAGGTCTCCTCTTTGAATGTTTCATTAAATATGTTCCCACTACAATTACAGGGAATGACAAGAACATAAACAAAATAGGAATGTATCGAACTGAATCTGTAAGATAAGCATCATCGATTTTGTCTATCATAGAATACGAAACAATCATTCCAGAAAACAAAATTATTCCCCCTACAATGATTAATCCACCGATTTGTTTTGAACCATATTGTCTTGACATGATAAATGCAACGGCAGACAAAATACCAGCTGGGGCAACGCCGATGGAAATGAATTGAAGTATTTTTGGGTCTGCTGAAAATACAGGTCCAAATTCTTCAGGAACATTAATCATAAAATTGTAAACAGAAATCATTTCACCTGCAAACATTGCAAACAATCCAACACTTGTAATCGCGAGCCATTTCTCTATTGCCATAATTGAAATAGATTCGAGTTGATAAATAAACCATTCAGAAAATCATACAATGCCAACAAGGTTGGCTAATTCTTTTCTGCAAGATGCTCCAAGTTTTTCAGCAGCTTGTTCTGGCGAAACATCATTTAAGAAAATACCATAACCACGTTCTAATCCAGACCACGATTTTGTAATAGGATAAACTTCAATATGCCAATGAATTTGTCTACTATTTTTCTTTTCAGGAGAAAGATGAAAAACAAGATTATAGGATACATTTTTGACAGTCTTGGACAATCCACCCAAAGTGGCCCTCAAAATTAAAGACAAATCATTAATTTCTTTTTGGGTGATTTTAGAAAAACTGGTAGTATGTTTTTTTGGAGAAATCCAAAATTCATAGGGATATGATGGAGACCAAGGACAAAATGCAATAAATCCTTCTGTTTGAAGAATCTGTCTCGGACCACCAATTTCTTCATTCACTGTTTGGCACATTGGGCATACACCTTTTTCATTTAGAATTTTGTGTGACGCCTCAGCTTCACTTTCAATTACTGGAGGAATTGTAGAAAATGTAAGAAGATTAAGGTGAGGATGAGGATTAGTACTTCCTGCTAAATCACCATGATCTGCATAAATCGAAACATATGTAACACCTTTTTGAGTATAGAGCCATCTTAATCTATCTTGAACAACAACCAAAACATTTGACCATTGTTCAGGAGCAATTGTTGCAAATGTGTCTTTTTCTTTTGGGGATGCAACAACAACATAATGGTATCCATATGCAGGTTCGCTATAGAAGGGCCTGTCACTGTAAGAATTTTCTGTATCAATTGAAACAATAGGATTTTTACTTTCAAATACTCGAATAACCCAGTCCTCGACATATTCATCCTCATTATCTTGTAAACGTTGTAGCATTCCATCTTTTGCAACAAGTGACAACACAGAAGGGTTAGTCATAGATTCATTTCCAGGAGCAAAGGGAGATTTTTTTGGATCAATAATTTTGTCTTCTTTTTTTGTTACAATCATGAAACGTTCGGAGACATAATCCTTACGCATATCCCCCATATTTTTAATTAAAAGTAAATGTCTGTTAAAATGTTTGCTAAGAGATAATATTTCTAAATAAAAAATATGTTGTGTGATTAACTTCAACAGAAGTTAAAAAATAATACCTTTGATCAAACACGAATAATTTGAAAAATAAATTAGAAGAATCAAATTAATTTTAAATTTATGATCGCATATTTTGTTAAGCTTTAAAGGAGGCATCAAAAACGCATAATCAGAAGATATTATGGATAATTCAGATATTCATATGATTTATGTTCTATTAGATGGAGTGGGAGATCTTCCACATCCAGATTTACAAGGAAAAACTCCATTGGAAGCTGCAAAAACTCCAACTTTAGACAAGATTGCAAGTAACGGGTGCATCGGAGAAGTAATTTCGGTCGGAAAAGGAATTGCCCCAGAGTCAGACATTGCTGTTTTCAATATGCTAGGATACAAATTTAATCATGCAGAGTATGCAGGAAGAGGAGTAATTGAAGCCATTGGGATAGGGATTGACTTTAAAGATGGGGATTTAGCATTAAGAGGGAATTATTCAACGCTAAATGATGACAAAGTAATAACAGATAGAAGAGCAGGTAGAAATATCGAAAAAGAAGATGCAGAGGGAGTTGCAAAAGAGATTGAAAAAAAAATAAGATTATCAAATCCAAACACATCTGTAGTAGTGGCCCCTACAATTGGCCATAGGGTTACAGTTAGAATTAGAGCAGACTCTAGAAAACTTTCTTCAAGAATTACCAATACAGATCCAGCATATAGCAATATTGGAGGTATGGGGGTAGCAAAGGCAGTGGGGGATTTTCTAAAAATTGAAAAATGTTTACCATTAGAAGACGATGAAGATTCAAAATTCACTGCAAATATTGTTAATGAATTTTCAGAACAATCAATCAAAATTATGAAAGAAAGTCAAATTAATAAAAAGAGAAAAGAACATGGAAAGAAACAACTTAGTTGTATTTTGCTAAGAGATGCAGGAAACAAATATCCAAGCGTAATTCCAATTAATGAAAAATATGCAATGCAGTTTTCATGTATTGTAGATATGCCGGTAGAGCTGGGAATCTCAGATGTTCTAAAAATGAAAGCTTTTGAAGCTGGAGGATTGACAGATTATGAAGAAAAAGCCCGAGTCGCAGCAAAAGCAATGGAGACCCAAAATGCAATTTACGTTCATCTCAAGGGACCAGATGAATTTGGTCATGATGGGGATGCAATTGGCAAGATGAGAAATATCGAAGAGATTGATCAGAGATTTTTCAAAACACTTGTTGAAAATATTGATTCACGTAAAGTCGCAATTGTCATATCTGCTGATCATTCCACACCATGTATCAACAAGGGTCACAGCGATGATCCAGTACCAGTTTTAGTTTCAGCTGATTTTATTCAAAATGATGGAACAACTAGGCTGACTGAAGAACAAGCAAAGAAAGGAAGAATAGGTTTGCTTCAAGGTGCAGAGGTAGTACCAAAAGCTCTAGAATTAATTAAATCTCAAAAATAGTTAACTTGTTTTCTCGTTGCATTTCTACGGCTTTTTTTCTAATTCTATCAACATCTATTGAATAATACATTGAGGGAGAATCTCCTAGTTTATCTAAGACTCTTTTTAACATCCCAATTCCAATACTGACATCATTTTTTTGAGCATGAGCTAATGCTACTGCCATGAGAATAATTCCTTGTACAAGTTCTTTTTCTCTACCAAAACATTGTTTCCAAACACCTTCAAATGCCTCATGACTCTCCCAAAATCGTTCATTGTTAAAGTAGGAAATTCCATCAGCAATTCCTTTTTCTTTTTCGATCTCCTCTTCTACAACATGGCGTATATTATCAATAGGGCCAATAGGAGATAATTTTTCAACAATAGTGTCAAGATCTTCTTTTTTAACAGCTACGTCTAACTCTACAAATTTACTGGCAACTCGTGCAATCCTAACTGATGCATCCATATCAGAGGATAGATCTCTGGCTCTGTAAACGATTTCACGTGATTGTTTAGGTGAATATCCAATATTTTTAAAATGAAGCATGTAACGTTCCATGGTAATATCCTGGAAAGATTTCTTAAATTTCTTCGCTAATTCCCAATCAAGGTTTATATGAAATATCCAAAGGATTTTTAATACATGTCCATCATTGAGGCGGTCACAGACGTAGATAATACCTTCTTATCTAGAAGAGAGATTACGTGCAATTTTTCAGGATTGGGTGGGAAACTTAAAAGTTTAGAAGCCACAGATATGGTTACAAAAGAATTCAAACTTGATGGCAAAGTTGTAATTCCAATGAGACTTAGAACTCATGTAGGGAAATCACATGTCACAGGTACTTTCTATATTTATGATGATGAAAATTTGGCAAAAAAACATATCAATCCAACGATTTTCTCAAGAATTGAAAAAATCAAAGCAAAATTGGCAGAAACTCAAGCAGCAGAGACATCTGACAAAGCATCAGATGAAGTAAAAGCAGAAGACACAGTAACTGAAGAATCAAAGAAGGAGGAGAAAGATAAGTAATGCCGGTAGAACAAAAAGGTAAGAAAGGCTCTAGTCCAAATGTATACAAATATTTCAAAATAGATGGAGAAAAAGTTACAAGAATTAGGAAGATTTGTTCCAGATGTGGAAAAGGCGTTTTCATGTCAGAGCATAAAAATAGACATACTTGTGGAAAATGTGGGTTAACTGAGTTCAATCAGTAACAACAAAAATACCTTTACAACAATTCTAAATTAGTACAATCTTTTTTGGCGAATTTTAGAACTTTTTTCTTCTAATTGCTCAATTTTTGAAACAAATTCTGGTACAAGTTTTATTTTAGAAAAAGATTCGGCAGATAATTTGACATTATTAACATCTAAAGAAATATTTGATTTAGGAAGATTTTTGTCAGCCCAAAATTTCATCACTTTATCTTCAAGTTTGTAATCCCGAAAACCAGAAGGAAATTTTTTTATAATGTGATTTAACAAAGTACGATCTTTGAAGACAACTCTAGGTTCAAACAATCGTGTTTCATCAGCATAAATATTTTCAAAGAGATTTCCAGAGATTTCGTCAGAGAGCAACTCCATCTTTGAAATTTTTCGCATCAACTCTAAGAAATGTAAGAACTCATGTGCCAAAATTGCATGAATTGTGCCTTTAAGCCCATAAGCAATTAAAGGTGCAGATATTTGAATTACAACCTGAAATTTATCATCAATCATCACAGGAATTGTTCTTGCAAATAATATTCCAAATTCATAAGAATTAGAATCTGAAGAAGACAGTACAAGAGAAGGCTCCACATACACAACAGGATATTTTATCCCAGATGCTTTTTCAATTCGATTTATTCCCGCAACAACAATTGGAAAACGTTCTATTACAAGATTATAGATATCATGAGGGATTATTCCTTTTGAATATGCATCTTTAAAACGTACTAGTGGATCCAATATTACTCCTTGACAAGATGAATGTAAAAGGGTTAGTTTGTTTAGGATCTTGGTTTTCCAGATTTTGCTTTCTTTTTTTTACGGGTTTCAGCTCGTTGATCAGCATGTCTTTGATGTTTACCTTTTTTTCTTATTGGCATGATGTTTTATCATATCAGAGGTAGTTAATTGTTATCATTGTATTTCAATATCCTTAAAATCAAATTCATGACATTTGCATGTAGTATCAAGAATTTGAGAAATTCCAGGAATTACATCATTGCCGTCAATAAATTTCATAATTGGTAGGCCCCCCTCAGTTTTTAAAGATAAGGTGAAAATATTTTTAGAGTTTTTTTTATATTTTATAAAGAATATTTTCTTCTCTGATCGTTCTCCGGATTTGCGATAAACTACCACAGGATGCTTTTCAAGGATTTTTAATTTTGTAAGATTTTTAGAATTAATATCAGAAGATGTAGAAATTTTTAATTGAATTAAAGAATGGAATTTTAGAGGTTGTTTGGGGGATTCAGAAACCAATTTAAAATTAGAAATTTTCAGAGAATTACTTTTAAAAGAAGTTAATTTCAGATTTCGCTTCAAAGGATTTTGAAGTTTAACAAAGAATGGTCTTCCAGTGCCCAAAACTAAACTAGATTTGTCCTCCCCACCAATCCAAGTGAATTTGGCAGTAGTCCCACCAATTTTTTCAAAAAGAAGTTTTGAGATTTGACCCTCAATGCTTTCAAATTCAGAAATGCCATGAAAATCACACATCCTGCATCCTTTTCCAGAACAATTGACGCATGGTTTTTGTTTCTGATCAATACCACGGATAGTTTTAACATATCGTCCAGCGAAAGTAATTGATTTTGAACGTAATTGTACTGAGTCATCTTTTAAATTTACAGTGAAAGTTACGTCAGGTTTTTGAGTATCAAGGATTTTTTTTGTTTTTTTAGAAAATAATTTTGTCATCTCCCTTGTAATGCCAGTTTTTATGCCATCGGTTCCTCGGAGTTTGTATTGTGAGCGAATAAAATCATCCCTGTCTATAAAGGATGGTTTCAGGATTACTCCAATACTAAATGTGTCATAAGAATAATTTGACGAAGAATTAAGCATTAATTTTAAAAAATAATCTAAATTTTCAAATAGATTTTTGCAAATAAAGCATTTTTTGGCAAAGTTTTGATTTTTGTTCATCTCTTTCCCTAAAAGTTTGTTTGAGGACCGACGTAATTTTTTTGAGAATAGTCTTCCCAAACAGTTATTGCATAAAGGATGTTTTTTAAAAATTTGATTTACAGCATGGATTATTTTTTGAGGGTCAGACATACTAGAAAATTTATTTTAGTATTATCCCAATCCCATTTTTCTAAGAGTGCCCTGCATTTGACGTCCTTTGGAAGCCTTCATCATGTTTTTAGAGTTTTTATAATTTTTTATTAGTTCTTTAACTTCGCCTTCTGGCCATCCAGACCCACGGGCAATTCGTTTGATTCGTGAAGAATTAATTAAATCAGGATCTGCTTTTTCATCTTTAGTCATACTTTGAATAATGTATCTCCATTTTGACACTCTGCCTTCCATTTGATCTAATTGATCATTTTTCACCATTCCAGAAAAACCTGGCATGCTGTCAAGTAAACCTTTGAGAGAACCGACTTTGGTGACCTCTTCTAACTGATAAAAAAAATCATCCATGTTCATTTTTCCGCTGGAGATTCTTTTCATTCTAACATCATCCCCTTCAGTTTCTAATCGTTTTGCTAAATCCAAAACAGCTTGAATGTCACCCATCCCAAGTAATCGTCCAACAAATCTGGTAGGGGAGAATTTTTCTAAATCGTCAATTCTTTCGCCAGTACCAATGTACATTATTTGTGCACCCGTAGCAGATGATGCAGCAAGTGCGCCTCCTCCTTTAGCTGAGCTATCTAATTTTGTAATAATTACACCGCCTACAGGAATAGTTTTGTGAAATGCTTCTGCCTGGTTAAAGCATTGTTGTCCCATTGTTCCATCAATTACAAGTAATGCCAAATCAGGATCTGCAACTTTGTTAATTCTATCCATTTCATCTAGTAAATCTTGTTCTTCTTTATGACGACCTGCAGTATCAATTAAAATTACATCCAATGGTTGTGATCCATAATACTTTAATCCATTTTTTACAATACTGGGAGAATCTTTGTTATTTTCTTCCCCATAAACTTCAACATTAGACTTTTCACACATTGTTCTGAGTTGAACCAAGGCACCAGGTCTGTAAGTATCAGCTCCAACTACTCCAACTTTGTACCCCTGCCTAGTCAAAAACTTTGCAAGTTTAGCTGTAACAGTAGTTTTACCACTACCTTGAATCCCAAGCAAAATTATCTTATTTTGTTTACCAGGTTTAAAATCAAAATCAGATTCATTGCCAAGCAATTTTGATAGCTCGTCATAGAGAATCTTTACAATATGATCCTTTCGTGAAAGACCGGGAGGAGGAGTTTCATTAAGTGCTCTTTCTTCTAGATGTTTGGTGATTTCTAAAACTAGTCGTACATTAACATCAGATTGTAATAATGCTCTTTGAACATCTTTGGAAAGATCTCGGATTAGTTCTTCATCAATTCCCGAAGATTTTACAATTTTTTTTATTGCATCACCTAAACTACTCTTTAGTCCATCAAGCATTGTAATTCAATCCCGCATCCACTATTTCAAACCTTCCTCTATAACCATCCCATTCTTTTTTTGATTCTTTAATAATGATCCTATTGGAAAATAGAGGACAGTTAACTACAAATGTTTCTGCTTCTCCGCCCTCAAAATTTAAGTTGAATCCAAATTTTTTAGATAGATGTTTCAAAGTATTAACATCAAGTTTTGAAATAGATTTCCCAAGCCAAGAATCATCTAAACCATCAGAAGAAACAGAGGCAATAATGAAATTAAAATTAGAAGCAATCAAATCATTCATGTATTTTTCTGGTTCTGAATTCCATAAAGGAGATATCAAAATTAGATTTAATTTAGAGCATAATCTTTCAAATTTTTCTTTTTGGAAGTTGCTTTTTATTCCACCATGAACTAATCCCTGAATTTGATATTGATCTATTGCTTTTTGCAGTAATTGTTCCAATAAAAATAATTCATCATCAGTATCATCAGAATTGGAATTTATCATCAATTGAGGAATTTTCATAGAGGTAGATTGTAGTTTCGTCCATTGAAGATTAGGATGATGAAGCAAATGACTTTCATCAGATTTTGCAAAAACACTCAACAGACATACTACTTTATGTCCTTGTTTTTGAGCAAGGTAAAGGGCATATGTACTATCCTTACCACCTGAAAAAAGAGAAGCTAATTTCATAATCTAAAAAATTTCATTCAACAAATTTATGAAATTTGTTGAAAAAGGATGCCTCATTACTCATAATCTTCATCAACATTCAGACGGCTTTTCCGCTCATCATCAGCATCCAAATTAGGATTTGATACGCATGATTTTAGTGATACGGTTAGAATGTGCTACCTGTTTATTTCGTATTGTGAAAGTCAAAATAGTTATTAATTTTGTTTCAAGTATTGCGTATTTTAAGGTAAATATTTTTGCAGAATCTTGATTAGTCCTGTGTCATTACATCCTTTGTCATTTTGAGGTATTGCTCTACTCCTTTTTCTGTATCAAAAAATTCCATGATAAGTATCCCAATTTGGTAAAAAATCTTTTAACATATGTCATGTATTTCTGTTCATGACAAAACCAATACCTGATGGGTTTCATACAGTAACCCCCTCAATTGTTTTAAGCAATTCCAAAGAAGCAATAGAATTTTACAAAAAAGCATTTGATGCAAGAGAGATCTATCAAATGCCCACACCTGATGGCAAGACAATGCATGCCATGATTCAGATCGGTGACTCTTTTATAATGATGTCAGATGAGTTTCCACAAATTGGCTGTACTGCTCCAACCACAATAGGAGGAACATCAACTACAATTCATTTGTATGTGGATGATTCAGACAAGGTATACAATCAAGCAGTCCAAGCAGGTGCCAAACCAGCAATGCCAATAATGGACGCATTTTGGGGAGACCGATGTGGAAGTATTATCGATCCATTTGGACACTCATGGATGATATCAACCCACAAGAAAGACATGTCACCTGAAGAAATACGCAATGCTGCTGATGAGTACATGTCAAAGCAATACGGATCACAATAGACATTCTTTTTTATTTTTCGTTTTTAATTAGTGAATCAGTCCACACTGTTGTAAGAACATCTCATCATTACTACAGAGAAATCTACACAATGCTTATGAATTCATCTTAACGATGAATATTGTTACATCTACCCTCTTTTGATTCAAATGTTATTTTACATGTAATTACTATACCAAATTCCGTATTTGTTCAAGTCAGAGATAGTGAGGAAAAATACTTCGTATCATCAATTGAGGTTTTTTTGTTTGTATCGATTATTCTTCTGTTTATAATAACTCTATTTGTTATGATGCCACTTGATGATGCACATTATGAAATCTTTGAGAAGATGTAGATGTTTACATCCTAGTAGGTTGGGCTGATGTGATATTCTTTGTAGGAATCAGCATCGTAAGCAGAATCATTTCAAATATCTTATTTTATTTCATTGGAAAAAATGGGAGGTAATCCAAACAGGAAGAAGATTTTTTCTGTCTTTTTTTAGCGCATGTTCCAATAATTCTGATGACGATCATGTTGTCAGTATTGGTGTTTCTGATGTGTTCTCTTACGGCAATAGATTCATCATACATCATGGCACCAGATACAGATGAAGAAGAGACGTTCCTTGATTGGACCGGTTTTAGGGTATTTGGATCTGATGGCAATTGTTGTAATTAGGTTTATTGTATGGATTTTTGTCATCTCGGTAAAGGCAGTAAAGACAGTCAATGGATTTAGTACTGCAAAATTCATTGGACTCATTTTGGTCATGATAATATCATCCATCATAACCACTCCACTTGGTATGTGACTTTTTTTAAGGAATTGCCTCAAACTTTCAATGTGAACTAAATCTTTGCTAAAAAGAAATTTTCCTCAATCAAATTTGAACCGTTAACTCTTAATTTATCATCTTTTGATCCAAAAATTGGAAGAAATAATGAAAAAAGTATTGTTTTGTGAAACTAATTAACCTTAATTTTTAATGCGCATGATTTTAGTTTTGTCCATGACTACCCAATATTCCACATTTTGTCCATTCTCCAATTTACCTTTGACCTCATCATCAATTAATGCAATATCAATAGTCTCAAATGTTTCTGAATCCATTACTTGAACAGTATCGCCATTAATTGAAATAATTTGGCCTACTTTTTTGTTAATCATTGGAACATGAATTTGCATGCTGACTGGACCTACAAGGGGTCTTTTTTGACCATCAAAAATTCCTTCACCTACAATCCGGGCTTTAGCAGCACCGTGTTTTCCAGGCTTTGATGTATCATATTCAACAATTCTACATGGTTCACCACTGGGTTGATCAGTGTGTGGCAACAAAATGTAAGAGCCTATTTTCAAAGAACCGAGATCGGATGGTTTACTCATGAAAAACAGTTTTTGGTCGAATATTTAACTTCTACGCGCAACAAAAAGTTAGAAAAAGATTTTAATTTCAAGTTTCAGGAGTTCGAAGCTAAATGTAGTTTAATTCCACATCCTTTCATTATGATCTAGATCCACTTTGTGTCGATCTTATATTTTGAGTTTCTTCTCTTGATCTTAAGTTGATAATGACAATACGGATAATTGCTGCCTTGAGAATGAAGGTCAGTATAGTACAAGATACACCAACATCAAATCTTTTATTCTTATGAATTCTTGATTCTCTAATGATAAAAAATACGCAAAAGACATTCTTGCTTTTGGGCCTCATAACTAGCATGGCAATTTCAGCACCAGTCGTTTTTGCAGAAGAAGTTACAATCAGTCTTCCTGTAGGTTCTGGCGCTCCTGGTTGTGAGGAAACAAATGAGTGTTACATTCCATTTAGTGTAACAATTCATCCTAAAGACAAAGTTATTTGGAGTAATGATGACTCTGCAGCTCATACTGTCACTAGTGGAACTCCTGCAGATGGTCCTGATGGAAACTTTGATAGTTCATTGTTCATGGCAGGTACTACGTTTTCTCATACGTTTGACACATTAGGAGAGTATCCTTACTTTTGCATGGTTCACCCATGGATGGAAGGATCAGTAATAGTAACTGTGGGCGGAGGTATGGAAAAAGATTTGGGCACGATTACAATCGGTTCAGGATCACAATCACCTAGTTCTATGATTTCAAGTAGCTCATCCATGAAAGTATCAAACACTGATCTTATGATTGGTTATGAAATTACGACTGGCAAGGTAGTCAGTGTTATGCCGGATGTTGACGCAAATTCATTAGTGGTGGGAATCAATACAGATAATGCTGGAACTGTAACATTGGAATTACCAAGATCAGTTCTTGATGCAAAGATGAACAACAACGATGACGAATTTTTTGTATTGGTAGATGGTGAGGAAGTCACCTTTGAAGAATCGGTAACAAAAACAAAACGAACATTGACTGTCTCATTTCCTGCAAACACTGAAGAAATTGAGATAATTGGAACCTTTGTTATTCCAGAATTTGGAACAATATCTGTAATGATACTAGTAGTTGCAATCATATCAATAATTGTAGTATCAGCAAGGTCAAGACTAAGCATAATGCCAAGACTCTAAATTCAACTCTTTCTTTTTATTTTTTGGTTTTATTTATCTAAATATTTTCCACATATTTCATTTGCAAAAAATCAAGAACAATAAGGGAATAAATGAAAACAGTAGATAGACATACTATGAAAAAAGAAAAAATCATAACACGTCTGAATCACTAACGTTTTTACTTTAGTTGATCAAGGATAGACAAGCTCAACAAATTAGTCATCGTCATTCCTTTTCGGTTAACATCCCGTTTTGTTTGCTCACAGTATTTTTTAACGCTTTGATGACTTTTTTCACTTGCAACTTCAATGACTACGATCTGTTCAGAGTAAGGAAATGTGAATTTTGAGGGGTTTAGGCAAAATGTATTCATATGCCCAAATCCTGCTTTTCCAATTTTTTCTCTTTTTAATAAAATATTTGCAATTTCTTGGAAATCTTCCCCGTATTCCCCATATTCTAAATAATAAACCGTTACAAAATTTGTTTCTCCGTTTACTTCTCTTTGAAATAAATCATCACGGATATTGAACATAAAGGAAGTTTTGTTTTGATTGCATACATTTAGATCACGACATATCTTTTCACTGTCTCGAAATTTTGCTAAAAGATAATGATTTGTGAAATCAGAGAAATAAGGCCTACTTTCAACGGAAAATGTACCTGTCACGAAAAATAATTTTTCAATGTTTTTTGAATTAATCCAAGATTCTTTTAGTTTGGTAGACTCACATGTATGCAGATATGGTGCACATACATAACCAGAATAAGAAGACTCTAGTTGAGACACTAACGATTCAAGATTTTTTTACATTATAAAACTTATCATACATACAAGTATCAAAAATAAAAACACCTACGATAGTTTTTTAATACCAGAGATCCTCGTTTTTCTTGTCCCAAGCTAGCTCAGCCTGGTAGAGCTTCCGGCTGTAGTTGTTGGCTTTAGATGGCTGACCGAATAACAGCATATCAGGCATACAGAAACCGGGTTGTCGAAGGTTCAATTCCTTCGCTTGGGACCACAAGTTCTTCTAGGGAAAAATGAATTTAAAATAATAAAAAGATAGACTGATTTAAGAAAACAAAATTGAACTCTTAAATTAAAAAACTTGTTGCCTATGCTGTTTTTTTGACTTTTTGGGCTGCGGGTCCTTTTT
>JAOUNB010000079.1 GCA_029881195.1 Candidatus Nitrosopumilus sp. | reverse complement strand
ATTTTTGTCTCATGTCATCAGTGGTATCTGTAGGTACACCAGCATTGCAGCTAAAGCCATCGTAGGAATTGATATGACAGCACCCGGTTTTATCCACTCCTTTAGTGTGATGTTTCCACGTTTTCTTCTCTCAAGCATTCCAATTGCCACAATGTTTGCGGTACTGCCAATCAGAGTAAGATTTCCAAAGAAAGTACCGCCAAACAGCATTGCCCACCAGAACGGATAGTTATCTACTCCAAGGTCTCCAAACTCATGGACCACTGGAATGAATGTGGCTACTGCAAGCACGTTGTCCATCAGTGCACTGAGTATGCTGACCACAGGTACAAAGATGAAGAATAGGCTTGTCTCATCGTTTCCGCTAACATCATACATTCCTTCTGCCAGAACGGTAGTAACCCCGAGCATTTTCATAGTTCCCACTGACGCAAACAGGAAGATAAAGAATGCCAAAGTCCACCAGTCAACTCGCTTTTCTACCATTTCCCTTGCCTTGTTATGGTTTAGAAACAAAACTATTCCTGCTGCTGCAAATGCAACACCTGGTAGTAACACGTTTTTCTCAAGACCCAAGGCCTCTTCCATTGGACTGTGAGCTACAAGTGCTGCAATCGTTCCGAGAAATATTATCCATGGAATCTTGAAGTTCTCTTTGTGAGAAACAATTTCTACTCCTGAAGTCGTATTGTTTTCTACCAAAATTTCCTCTGGTTTCTGAGAACGTAATGCATCACCCATCTGTTGGATGTATTTTCTAAAGTACAGTAGACACAGAGGAATTGCAACTCCTAAACCTGCAATGGATATTGGAGTTGCCCATCTCAGAAACTCCATGAATGTAAGTTCTGCCCGCATCGCAATCAATACACCCACAGGATTTCCGACAACCGTAGCGCTGCTTCCAATGTTTGTTGCAAATACAGTCATCATGACCAACGGAATTGCACTGATTCGCAGTTTTCCAGTAAGATGCAAAACGGTCGCAGTCATAAACAATATAGACGTCACCTCATCTACAAGAGCTGCAAATAACGCTGAGAGCAGCATCAAAATAATAACGAGTTTTACGGGATTAGGCCCAACTCCTTTCATTATCTTTCCAAGAAGATGCTCAAAGAATTTTTTCTCCTCCAAGTATCCAACCACAATCATCATTCCTACCAAAAACAGAATCATGTCAAACCCTGCAAACTCGATCATAGTACTTGTATTGAGTAATCCCAATCCCAACATCAGAGCAACTCCAACAAGTGCAAATGCAAGCCTGAATCTCCAGAAGAGAAGAGTGCCTACAATGAGGGATGCAAAAATAGTTACTGATGCGATCTGTTCTGTGTTGAGTCCAGCAAAACTGACAGTTATAGAAATACATCCAAGGATAATGGGATACAAGATATATTTTGGAATCATCGTGCTAATTTACCTCGGGTTTTGACAATACCTGTATGTGAGAATTCTTTTTGTCAATCCATACCTGAAATCCCGAATCCAAAAGCAATGAAAAAACATCCATCCAAGGAAATTTTTCATTGTCAATTACTGTAATCTCATATCCGCCATAGTCTTCTGCTATTTTGGCAGTGGAGCCAATGATTTTTTTGAGGACTAGGAACAACTATTTCTCTCCGTCAATTAACATGATTGGGCATGAAATCTGTTCTAGCACTTTGCGTGAAACGCTTCCAAGCTTTAGTATTGCTTTGAATCCCGTTAATTTTCTTCTCTTGGCCATTATTATCAAATCATGATTTTCCTTGTTTACGATACGGGTAATTTCCTCATCAGGATACCCATGAATAACTTTAACACGGGTAGGAATTTTCTCTGTTCTTAGTTTTTCTGCCAATTTTTCCATTCTGTCATGCATCTCGATTTTCATTTCTCTTCTTGCAGAATTGAGTTGTTTTGCCCATTCATTTCGCTCACTTGTAAACCCAAGAGAAGGCGGTGTGGGTATTTGTTCTACAACATGCAGTATTGTGATCTTAGACTTGTGAAGTTTTGCTATTTCTTTGGCATGGTTTAGTGCTTTGTTTCCGGCTTCCGTTCCAGCATGGGGAACAAGGATTTTTTTATACATTTTTTTCATCACGTTGTTTTGAAAAAATTTGTAGGGCTTTGTCTACTATTTTATCAGTTGACGCAGAAGATACTGCAGATATCAGCAACAAATTCTCATCAATTGGAATAGATATAATCAAGGCATTTGCTCGCTTTGATGCAATGTAATTAACAATACCCAAAGAAGAATCAAATTCCCGCCTCATGGATATTTCAAGTGCCATTTGCATGTACATCATTCTACATTTTTCATCAGTTTTAAATGGGTTTGTTCCGTCTTTGAACCCTCCTGCAATAAGATTTCCCAGTTTGTTAACTATCCCTGCGAATCTTACCTGATTGTTAGACAGTAATTCGTTACAGTCATTTTCCAATTTCACATATTTCTGTTCATCAAATACTATCAATGACTGCCCCCCACGTTTGTAAAATACAAGGTCAAGGCAATGGTTACAAATAATGCAGTGAATGTGGCAATGACAAAAGCATCGATTTCTCTTATTCTGTGTAATACATTCTTCATAATTTTCAGAGAATGACAAGTAAAAAAAATGAAAATGAGGAATTTTTTACTTGTCTTTATTCTCTAATTTCCACCTCCGTTTGTATCTTCATGATATATTATACTCAAAGTGATTGATATAGTGGTAGCAACACAATGTGTTACATTGAATTCATTTATTTTTATTTCTGATATTTCTCATTATGAAAGAAGAGATTCATCGTTGAAAATATGAAAAGACTAATTGGAAATTTTGATGCATCATAACAACTAATGTATCGGGCTTATTTATTCCAGCATCTTATTTGACTCTCATTTAGCCTCTATTTTTGCTTCGAGGTTTTGATCTTAGCCTTGTTTTACAGCATGGACAATTATGCTCTTTTGTATAAAAAAATGTTCACACAATGAACATCTCTTTTGTCCTGTTGCATAACGTAGACTGTTTTTCATTGAAACTGTCTTTAATCGTTCACATAGACCAATACATATTTGAGCCATTAATACATGCCTCCAAAAATTAATTGTTGTGTCATGATTAGAAAATCAACTGCAAACCAGAAATTACTGATTTACAGTATATCCTTGTATGTGTCCTTCATGTTTCATAATTTCAGTATTTCTTCATTATACAAATAAGAGTAGCAACACAATGTGTTGCAAAATATTTAGAATTATCAAATACGTGAAAAAATATACAATATATAAAAAAATTATCAACACAGATAATTTTTGTATGTAAATGCAGAATCTTTTAGGTCTTACAAAGAGTTATTTTATCATAAAAGATTTGATGTGTATATACAATACACATAATGAGAACACTATTCTGTAGGAAAGACAAATGTGATTGTATTTTTCGTTGATTTTACCTCTAGTCTCTTTTGCACCACATCATGAAATAATTCGGTTACTAGGGTTCTAACGTATAGAGACCACTTCTCACCAAGATCATGGTTGATTCTAAAGGTATATCCTTTCTTGCTTTTTGTCACCTCATGTTGCATCCATGCCACATAAATCCAAGAGCGGAGAATTTCTATGAAATCCTCTACAGTATAGTCACCTTTCATGAAATTCAAAATATCTGAAAATGTGTCCTTTTCAACTTCTTCTGCTAGGTGAATAATGTCATTATCGTTCATCTGATTTACTGCATGCTGAACAAATGGTTTAGTCATTGGTAAAAGTCCCAGTTTTCGCTCATATCTCTCCCACAAAATATGGTTTGACAGGATTTTTGAGACTAACGCATTAACATTGATTTTCTCGTGTTCTGCATCGTTTTTTATCTCTTCAATTAGATCAGAATCTAGCCTAAACGAGATTGTCTTGCTTTTTTTCTTAGATTCTTCCAATTTCTCTATTATTGTTGTAATTGTTTGTGGCTATAAGGTATGTGGAAATTGGCCGTATGAAGCAATTAGTATTTTCATACAGCCTTGTGTTTTACCACATTTTGCTTAATTCATAAAAACATCCATTCTGGGTTTTTTGTGTTTTCTTTTGGATGATTTTATTATATTCTTGTTCCATCTTTCACCTCAATACCTGTTATCTAAAATTAGTGATAAACTAGTAGCAACACAATGTAACACATGCTGTAGCACAAACACGATAATTGATTCGGATAACCCGATAAAATATTTGTTCTTCTAGAAATGTCTTTGTTTAAATTGCTCCCTGTAAGTTATTTATCTTGCGAGACATTATTGTAGTTACTTTTGACACATAAGATGAAGATGCTTGATACAATCAAAACAAAATTTCTATGGGCTATTCTTG
This sequence comes from Candidatus Nitrosopumilus sp., assembly GCA_029881195.1. Lineage (GTDB taxonomy): Archaea > Thermoproteota > Nitrososphaeria > Nitrososphaerales > Nitrosopumilaceae > Nitrosopumilus. Next base: position 1,296 of record JAOUNB010000079.1, on the reverse strand, counting down.
GGGCTGCAGTTTTTTACATTCTGTTGATCTTGGTTTCAGATGTTGAAGAAATATCTGAATCTTTTTTGCAGATTAAAGTAGAGTTTCTATCTTTGATATTTGCTCTAGGTTTCTTGTCTCATGTTGTGAAAAGCTTTCGCCAAAAGGATCTACTCGGTATTGTGGGAGAAAAGATTCCATCGTTTCAGAACATGGTAATCTACATGTCAGGGCTTTCTCTTGTTACTACTCCAGGTAGTGCAGGCACCTTTATCAAATCTGTTTATCTGAAAAAAATATTCAACATACCTACAGAAAAATCGATTGCAGTTATTTTTCTGGAGAGATATCATGATTTGCTCGCAGGAACATCCATAATTCTAGTTACTCTGCTGATTCACTTTGGTCTGGTTTCGATGTCTTTGGTTATTATTTCCGCACTACTTCTTGGTGTGATGTATCTTCTGATTAAAAGCCAGAGGGTTTTTTTATCGCTCTATTCTAGACTGCGAAAAATCAAATTTATCTCAAAAAATCTACCAGAAATAGGGCCCAGCAAATCTTTTTCTATACTGACAAACCCCAAAAACATGATTCGTGGATGGCTCTTCAGTATTTTAGGCTGGGGCATTGATTCTCTGTCAGTCTACATAGTATTTCTTGCCTTAAATATTGACTTGGGGTATCTTCTGACCTCCCAAATTTATCTCACTTCTCTAGGATATGGCATATTGTCTCTTTTGCCTGGAGGTATAGGAGTAAGTGAAAGTGTGGCAGATTTGCTCTTGGTAAGACAGGGTTTGGATCTTTCTATTGCAGCATCACTTGTAATTTTGATGAGATTGTGTACAGTATGGTTTGCAACAATCATGGGAATTATTTTTACTCGTATGGTATTGAAACAAAAAATCCATTCGAAATAAAATAACTTGTGTTACATTGTGTTGCATGGTGTTCACAGATATTTTATCCTATGAATCACGACTATACTCATGGAAAAAGAAATATCAGAATCAAAAGATACGGAAGAAAAAATCTCAATATGCGATATTATGAAAGAAGACACATCGGAAATAATCAAGAAGATAGAATCCCAAATGCCATCCATGTTTCAAAACTATTCGGATCTTTACACTGCTTATCTACACATGATAGATAACGTTTTTCGCACATGCTACATAGCAGAAAAAGAATTCTTTGACAAGATGAACATAGACCAAGGAGTGCTAAGGCAGATAAAGGCAAACTCGGAATCAATGCAGAAAAGTTACGTTGAGAATATGGACATGACATCCAAATTCCTTGATCAGTATGTCA
>JAOUNB010000078.1 GCA_029881195.1 Candidatus Nitrosopumilus sp. | reverse complement strand
AGACAAGAAATTAGGGAAGAAAAGGAACCAATTTTAATGAAATCTCTTGCAAGAATTGGATTGGTAAGTAGTGGTGCAACATTAGACGATGTACTTAATCTAAATGCTAACGATCTGCTTTCACGTAGATTACAAACTATTGTAACAAAGAAGTTTGGATTTAAGACACCATATCAAGCAAGACAAGCAGTTATTCACGGCCATATTATGATTGGAGAGAGAAAAGTAGACATCCCATCATATACTGTAACAGTTGCAGAAGAAGACAGTATTTATTTTACACCAGAATCTAAAATCCCAGAAATGTTAGAGAAAGGAAAATCCAAAGAATCTAAAATAGAAGCTGTTGAAGAAACAGTAGAAGCTGAAAGTTCTTCAACAGAATAATTAAAAGACAATATTCCCGTTAACATCACTAGTCATCAGATAAATAACAATATTCAATTCTTGCTGCTATGAAAAATTTCAGAACCAATTCTTGTTAAAGAGTTAAGAAAATGGTACGAGTGTATGATAATGTTGATTTTGTAAAGGAGTTAAATAATAAAAGGTAACTAAAGAAAAATTAGTTATAATAAAGTAAATAATCGATGATATTCTTTTTCTACCAAATCTAAATATTTTGTGGAATCATTTCCAGTTTTTATCATAGAGGAAATTATGGTTCCACCGGCACCGACCCCTTCTTTTGCAAATCCTTCAGAAAATGCATTTAAACCAGAATATTTGGAACTTTCTAAATTAGGATTCACAGAAATTGCAGGTATGTCAGCAATTTGTTCAACTAGATTCGTAAAATTTGCATTTTGATCATTTGTAATGTATGAAGTGGTTCCAATTACAGTATTTTGTTCATTAAACCCAATTTTAGATGCAAATGCTAATACTGCCATCATCTGAGTTCCACCTGCAAGCATAACCTTAGAAACATCAGCTGCAGAACTTAACATTCCAGCAACAAAAGGAATCATGGGATCACCTACTTTAGATACAATACTGTAAGGATGATCAGAATCAATTCGTTTAAGGGCAGAATCAACAATTTGATTTTTTAACTTCACAGGATTATTTGGGATACTAGAACTTACTTTAGCATCAAATCCCAATCCCCTCAATACAGCTAATGCAGTTGTGGTTCCTCCAGGAATACTCTCACCAATCACTAGGCAATCAGTGAGTGATGCTAAACTCCTTCCAACTATTCTGCCATAATCTACAGCATGAGATACTTGAGAATCAGTCATTGCATCATAAACAGAAATATTTTTTCCAAATTGTAGACCGGTTTCAATAAATGGTAATTGTGGTAAAACTTTACTGCCAGCATTAATAGTCAAATGTGGAATACTAGAAGATTCTAAAGCAGTTTTGGTAAGTAATCCGGGAGTAGGTTTCCCATCGGGAGTCATAGGTATTTTATCTATAGTTTTACAATATCCATAGTGAAGGTATTCTGCATCAGCTGGTGGTGTAAATTGAATGGAGTTCATATCTGCGCCTGCAAAAGTGATTCCAGGAACTTCACATGTTTCAGTATAGGACATAACAAACGAAAAAAGAAATCTTCCCGATTTCATAGTTTCAACAAAACTATTTCCGTTAGATATATTTCCATGTAGTTCAAAATTTTCCAATAACTCACTACCCCATCATTTCAATAAATTGTTGTTCTGTTCGTTTTTGCATAACATGGTTTGTGATCTTTTCTTGCCCAATAGTAGATACTTCAGAATGACCATAATTATGACCAGAATATAATACCAGATTATCATCTAGTAAATGTAGAACATCAAACAGACTATGATACAGATCCTTTGCACTACCTCCAGGTAAATCAATTCTTCCGCAATTTCCAACAAATAATGTATCGCCTGAAAAAATCTTACCATCACCTATAAGACATATACTATCTTTAGAGTGACCTGGTGTATGAAGCACTTTTAATTTTGAATTGCCAAATTCTATAAAATCACCATCATTTACAGTAATGTCATGCTTCAATTCAGAATATTCATGTTGAACAATTGGAGCTTTAGTTGATTTAGACATTGCTTCATTTCCCAGAGTATGATCAAAATGATGATGAGTATTTACAATGTATTTGATTTTCAGATCATCTCTTTTTATGATCATTTCCAATTCCACTAGATCCCAAGATGGATCAATAATTATTGCCTCCCTAGTTGCTTCATCTTCTACAATGTAAGTAAAGTTTTGCATGTTTCCAACTTGAATTTGATGGACTTTCATAAGATACCCTCTTCAGCTTCCGGAGGAATTCCAATTTTTTCTACAAACAACTCACCTGTCAAATCTTTTCTTTTAGGAATTCCTTGTTTCATTTTATGAAAGGTTACTGTCATGTCACAATTTGTGTAAATATTTGCAGTTTCACCTGTTTGAGGATCTAATCCAGATGGGACATCAACTGCAAATTTATAGCATTCTATATCATTGATGAAATTAATTGCAGATGCATATGGTTCTCTAATTTCTCCAGAGATACCAGTTCCCAAAATACCATCCACTATAACATCAGGAGTAAAATCAAAATTAAATGAATCACCAACCATCAATTTTACAGAAGGCATTTTTTGCAATATAGACCAATTCCAATTACTTTCTTCAGTTTTGATTTTCTCAGGAGTGCCAAGAAGCATAACTGTAACATTTGCATCATAACCAGCCAGGTGTCTTGCCATAACTAAACCGTCACCACCATTATTTCCCAACCCTACAAATATCAAAATATTTTTAGATTTTACATTACCAAGTTTGGTAATTAGTCTTCTAACGGATGCAGCTCCCGCATTTTCCATCATGAATTTTTTTAAAAAGCCCATATCATGGCCTTTATTTTCAATTTGATACATTTGATCTACCGTGATTTCCATATGATAAGTCAAACCATATCCAAAATAAGAGCTTTGAAACTAAAAAATTTAGGTAAAAACTCCAAAAATCAATAGATTTATCTTAAAACTCTATAATGCAATTCAACAAGTTTCTCATAACCAGTTGCGTTTATCAATTCAGGTTTTTTCTCTTTTGTAATATTCTTGAAGAGGTATCCATTACCAAGTAAAACTGGAATAACGGACAGTATTATCTCATCTACCAAATTGAGATTTATAAAAATAGAAATTATTTCTACCCCTCCAACTAGCCAGATGTTCATTCCTGAACTAGTTAAAATTCATTTGTCAAAACATCAACATCATGTATAAATTGAGAGTTTTTATCTTGACTGTAATCATTGTTTCGAGTAAAAACAGGATTTATTGTCTTGGTAAGGATAATCACCAAATGTCAGAATTTGATCGTATGGTGTTTTACTCATAATTATCGTGTCTACAGATTTCAAAAAATCATCATATTCAGAAAGCAAGTTTTCTGGAAGCCAATCAACATCACCACGCTCCCTAGCAATGTATCCAACCAAGCTTGATGCAGTAAAGAGAATAATTTTTCTTAAGATATTTTTCATAAATTTTGTTTTTTAAAATCATATCTTTGGAATAGGTTTTGGGTTTGTCAGAGTTTAGCAAACGGCTTTATCCTAGTTTCTAGAGATTTTTAATATGACTTTAAAAAATGTTAAAACATCACTAAATAAAATTTCAAAATCTTTAGGAGACATTCAAGATTCAAGAGAATTCTTATTAAAAAATACAAGAGAAATCATCATTCTCTGTAGCAAATCAATTATCGCTGTCCACAAAGGAGAACTTACGAGAGGAAAAAATAATTTAAAACAGGCAGATGCCCTATTAAAAAAATACAAGAAAAAAGCAACGGGCGGTCTTGAAAGGTACTTGATTACTCCAGAACAAGAATTTGTGGAAGCAGCATGCCTTATCGCTATTGTTGAAAAAAAAGAAATACCCTCTGACAAAAAACTATCAGTAATGCCAGAATCATATGTATTGGGATTACTTGACTGTGTGGGAGAACTAAAAAGAATGGTATTTGATAAAATTAGAATTGGAAAAATAGATGAAGCCACAAGAATTTTTGATGTGATGGAGAATTTGTATCTGAATTTGTACACTTTTTCATTATATGACAAAGTAGTCAAAGAGGCGAGAAGGAAAATAGACGTCAATAGAATTTTAGTAGACGATGTTAGATCAGCAATTACGGAAGAGAAAAGACGTAATGAATTAATCAAAACTTTACAAAAACTAGAAAAATAATTTTCAAAAATCTAGTGCGGGCGATGGGATTTGAACCCACGAACTCCTGAGAGACTAGCCCCTCAAGCTAGCGCCTTTGGCCAGGCTGGGCGACGCCCGCAAAGGAATTCCTTGCATGGTTTTTATAATCCTTGATTACTTTTTCGTTCGTATGTTAATACCTGTAAGATGTTTTACCTGTGGCAATTTGATTGCAGACAAGTTTGAGGAATATCAAAATAAAATTAAAGCTGGAGAAGATCCAGTAAAAACACTGGATTCTTTAGGAATTGAAAGATATTGTTGCAGAAGAATGCTTTTGACTACTATTGAAACAATTCAACAAGTAATTCCATTCTATGAAGCAATTCAGAGAAGAAAACAAGAAGTTCAATCGGAATTAGAATAAATTGGCCAAAATTTCCTCAATCGAAGGACGCATCCTATACAACAGTAGAGGAACGAAGACTATAGAGGTAGATGTAGAATCTGATGGAAAATTCCTAGGCAGAGTTTGTGCACCTTCAGGAGCTAGTGTAGGAAAATATGAAGCTGTTAGTTTTCCCAATGGAGAACCAGAAGAGAGTCTGAAAAGTCTAAAAGAGAATACTCAAAAATTCATTGGGTTAGAGTCATCGGATCTTAAAGGAATTCACGACACTCTGAAAAGTTTAGATAATTCTTCAAATTATTCAAACATAGGTGGAGCATTAGCTTTTGCAGTCACAATTGCGTCAATGGAATCATCATCAAAAGCTTTAGGTCAAGAATTGTTTCAGACATTATCGTCAGAATCATCATTCAAATTCCCATTTCCAATAGGAAATATTCTAGGAGGAGGAGCACATGCAGGTCCTGGAACTCCAGACATTCAAGAGATTCTGATTTGTGCCATAGGTTCGAAAACAATTGAAGATGCAATTGAAACAAATTTGTCGGTTCATAAAGAACTGCGTAGTGTTTTAGAAAAGGAAGATCCTCATTTTACAAATGGAAGAGGAGATGAAGGAGGATGGGCACCAAAATTAGAAAATATAAAAGCATTAGAAGTTTCTGCAAAAGCTTGCGAGAATTTAGGATTCACGTTAGGAAAAGAAGTGTCACTGGGAGTAGATTTTGCTTCATCAACTCAGTGGAATGAAGAAAAAGGAAAATATGTTTACGACAGAGCAGGATTTGAGAATTCCACAGGAGAGCAAATAGATTTCGCATCAGATATTATTGAAAAATTCAAATTGATTTATGCAGAAGATGCAGTTCATGAAGAGGCATTTGAGGACATGGCCGAATTGACATCAAAATTCCCAAACACATTGGTCACAGGAGATGATTTAACAGTTACAAACAAGGACATTTTGACAAAAGCAATAGGCTTAAAATCATGTAATGCTGCAATTCTCAAAGTAAACCAAGCTGGTAGTCTTTATGATGCATTAGAATTTGCCAGTGTTGCAAATCAAAATAATATTAAATTAATCACATCACATAGATCGGGTGAATCTACGGATTCACAGATTTCTCACATTGGTCTTGCTACAAAATCAAAAATGCTCAAAGTAGGAGTTGTAGGAGGGGAAAGAGTGGCAAAACTAAATGAATTATTACGCCTCTCAGAGCATGATTTAATACGCGGCATGATAGAGATTTAAAATCGACATGAGCCAACAACCAGAAACAACTGACATTAAAAAGAAGATCCTAGCTACTGGAATCAGAGTAGGAACTCAAGTAAAGACAAAAT
>JAOUNB010000021.1 GCA_029881195.1 Candidatus Nitrosopumilus sp. | reverse complement strand
AAGACGGTTGTCCTGATGATGCATCTAGTTTAAGTGACACTGATAGAGATGGAATCTCTGATACTTTGGATGAATGTCCATTAGAACCAGAAAGATACAATTTTTTCCAAGATGATGACGGCTGTCCAGATTCCACAGACCAAGTTACTTCATCTTATCTCTTTCCAGATGTTGACGGTGATGGAATAGATGACAGATGGGATCAGTGTCTAAACGAACCTGAAAATTACAATGATTATCTAGATTGGGATGGATGCCCAGACGTACCTGGAGCAAAATCAACCACTGTATATTCTGATTTTGATCGTGATGGATACCCCGACATCGTTGATTTCTGTCCGACCGAACCTGAAGAATGGAATGGATATTTAGATGATGACGGCTGCCCTGATAGTGTTGATTTTCAAACAGTAATTGATTCTGACTTTGATGGCATCTATGACGATTTAGATCAATGCCCATTTGCTAAGGAAACTTACAATAAATTCCAAGATGATGACGGTTGTCCTGATTCTATTGTAAATAACAAATTAACATCTGACTCAGATGGTGATGGAATTGTTGATAATTTAGATCACTGTCCAAACCAACCCGAGACATTCAATGGAGTTTTGGATTCTGACGGCTGCCCTGACAATTTTAATTCCACACTTGATTCAGATATGGATGGAATTCTAAATATTTTTGATGAATGCCCACTAAAACCAGAAACTTACAACAAATTCCAAGACGATGACGGCTGTCCAGATGCCGCTGATTCTACTACTCTACAATACCAATTCCCAGATACTGACGGTGATGGAGTAGATGACAGATGGGATCAGTGTCTAAACGAACCTGAAAATTACAATGATTATCTAGACAAAGATGGCTGCCCTGATATACTTGGTGCTTCTTCTAATGGTTTAATTGATTCTGACTATGATAGCATCCTTGACTCTGTTGATGCTTGTCCCTTGGATCGTGAAAATTTCAACAAATTCCAAGATGATGACGGTTGCCCTGATGAAGTTGTATATACAACAGGCGGAGATACAGATGGTGATGGGATTTTAAATCAATTTGATATTTGTCTATATAATAAAGAAACTTACAATAAATTCCAAGACGATGACGGTTGTCCTGATTCTATTGCAGATAACAAATTAACATCTGACTCAGATGGTGATGGAATTGTTGATAATTTAGATCACTGTCCAAACCAACCCGAAACATTCAATGGAGTTGATGACAAAGACGGTTGTCCTGATGATGCATCTAGTTTAAGTGACACTGATAGAGATGGAATCTCTGATACTTTGGATGAATGTCCATTAGAACCAGAAAGATACAATTTTTTCCAAGATGATGACGGCTGTCCCGATTCCACAGACCAAGTTACTTCATCTTATCTCTTTCCAGATGTTGACGGTGATGGAATAGATGACAGATGGGATCAGTGTCTAAACGAACCTGAAAATTACAATGATTATCTAGACAAAGACGGCTGTCCTGACGTACCTGGAATTTCCAAATCTGCATTATCAGATATTGATTATGATTTAATTCCTGATATATTTGATGAATGTCCAACAATTGCTGAAAAATACAATCAATTCCAAGATGATGACGGATGTCCTGATGTTATAGCCTATGACTCATTTGGTGATTCTGACTTTGATGGAATTCCAGATAATATAGATCAATGTCCTAATACCCGAGAAACTTTCAACAGATATCTTGACGAAGATGGTTGTCCTGATTCTATTGCAGATAACAAATTAACATCTGACTCAGATGGTGATGGAATTGTTGATAATTTAGATCACTGTCCAAACCAACCTGAAACATTTAACCAATTTCAAGATAAAGACGGCTGCCCAGACAAAATTGTATTCACATTAGATTCTGACATGGATGGAATTGTAAACATTTCTGATGTATGTCCGCTAGAACCTGAAACTTACAATTATTATCAAGATGAAGACGGTTGTCCTGATGAGACTGGTTCTGCAGTTTCATCCTTTGCTTTCTCAGATGCTGACGGTGATGGAATAGATGATAGATGGGATTCATGTATTGATGAGCAGGAGAACTTTAATGGATATCTAGATTGGGATGGCTGTCCGGATGTGTTGGCTGCTCAGTCCACAACTCCAACAAGAATTGATTCAGATGGTGACGGTTATCATGATGCAATTGATTCCTGTCCAACTGAGCCTGAAGAATGGAACAAGTATAATGATCATGACGGATGTCCAGACATTGCACCAGAACAACAAAGATTTGTCCACGATGATGATCTAGATAGCATCATTAATGATAAAGATCTATGTCCTTTAGAACCTGAAGATTATGATGGCGATAGAGACACCGATGGCTGTCCAGATAATTAATCTTCAAATGAGTTTGTTTTTTGTCAACTAGTTTGTCCATAGATAAACAGATAGCAAAAATTGAATAGAAATGAAATAATTTTTGGCTTTAATATGATTAATTTGTTTTTTTAAGAATGTAACCTAGTCCTATTCGAGAACCTTTTTGAGGATGATTCTCAACGTTCAAAAAACTTAGACCAATCTCCTGTGGAAGCCTAGGGATTCTTAAATTGAAAATTTTGTATATGCTGTTTAACACTTGAAATTGACTTGCACCAGAATTAATCATGTTTTGCAATTCATTAATTGAAAACTGGTTACTCGGAAGCAATGACCAGTTAGTCACCCATTTTCCTACAACAAGATCATGTCTTATCATTCTTAATTCATCATGAAATGGTGTAAAATCATCAAATCTGAACAAATCCTTGTTTGCTGAAATATCTGAGTATCCATCAATAAGACCTGCAAAGTTGTAATGCATTTGATATTCATCACTACCGTCATATTCAAAATCAAAGATCTGACTTCGAGGACTAACAAAGGAATCTGACACAAGCATTCCCTCCCATCTTCCAACCATTTCATCTTTTGTGGGAGTATGACTGTATTTTTCGCTGTAAAACAAGGTCGAAAGATCATCTTCACCCATAAAATCAATGTGATATTTCTTTGACATGCTAAAATCAAACAGCAATTGACCGCGTCCAAATTGTCCCAGAAATGCCTTACCAAGTATCGTGTTTTCATCGACTATCTTCAAAATATCATAAGCTTGGTTGTATGGTGCATCTTCATATTCAAGATGAATTATTTTCCCAAATCCTGGAAGTTCTTTTTGCTTTGCAAGACTTTTTGCAAACACAGGAACCTCAAACGGTTTTGTAACTCCACCAAATGATTCAAAATCTAGTTTTCTGAATCTTTTATAAAATCCACCAAACATTCTTAATCCCGTTGTCATTACATTTACGTCTCTTCCGTAGAACCCTTTCCAGTAACGATCGTTAAAGATAATTAGTTTGTCTTTATTAAATCTCCAATTGTCTTCTGGAACAATTTCATTGGATTTTGAGTTTTCTAGTTTCTCAAAAAGTTGTTGTTTATGTTCAGTTACTGCAAACATCTCCCCTAAGGTTTCAGTTAAGCAGTATTGTGGCTGAGATATTTCACACGTATTGCCAATAGAATCTGAAACTGTTATATTTGATGGCCAGTTTGCACTGATTTTGTCTGCAGTCAATGAGGCAAGTGCCATGACAGTAAGCTGCGGGTTTACTCCAAGTGCCGTTGGAAAAACACTTGCATCACAAACATATAGATTCTTAAATCCAAAAACCTTACAGTCAGAATTCACCACTGCTTTTTCTGGATCATCTCCAATTTTATTTCCTCCCTGTGGATGTGCAGAGCCCACTCTAAGACCATCAGGGTTGTCATGTATTGCTTTCTTAAGTCTTGGGATTTCTTGCTTACTTCTAATTTCAGGAACATCACTGTGTGAACTAACCACATAATCTGCACCTACTTCAAACCACATTTGTGCAAGAATTGCCATACCACGTGCCATATCATCAATGGTATCATCTGTTAATTCATACAGAACTTTTGGGTTGTCTCCAAATGTTTTGATAATCTTACCAACAGAATCATCTCTAATCATAATTCCTGCAAGTGCATAGTTGTTGTATTCTGCCATTAATCTTGCATGATCAAATCCAAAGTTTGGTATGGCAAGTGCCATTTGAAATATTGGTAAGAATATACTTTCAATCAAAAATCCGCCTTTCTTTACACCGTTTGTAACTCCAAACTCATGACAAGTATAAGACATTGGAATCCCTTTATTTCCATAAATCTTTTCTTGAAAGTGACCCATAACAAAAGGTGCGGGATGCAATGCAAGACCTTTACCTATATTGTTATTTGCAACACCAGATCTTTGTAAGAGATTTGAAGATGCAATTGCACCTGCGCTAACTACAACCACTTTGGCATTGACCCTTATACGGTGTTTCTCATTTCCAGTACCGTCAACAAAAGAACCTTCAACGCCAACTGCCACACCTTCTGAATGAATGATTTTTTTTACATCACAGTTACAATATGCAGTAAAATCATGGTTGCTCTGTAAGGCGTCATGGATGTATGTAACTAACACACTCTGCTTGGTATCATAGTGACATCCCAAATGACAAAAACCACATTGTACACACGATTGAAGAGAGGAATCAGTCCAAGATGGACCACAGTTTCTGTCATTTACATCGTGTTTGGTAATTGGGTTATCATTGATTTGTGTTATTGAACATGCTTTTCGAAGTTTTTTTGCATTTTCATTTAATTCTTCTTCTGTGACTTTGGTAACATTAATTCTATTGGATACCTCCTCATTTGCATAATCCCATTCTTGCTTTGAAATATTTACACCCAAGTCATTCCATTGTCGGATTACAATATCTGGAATTCTAAAACACACAGCGTCATTAATCACAGTTGAACCACCAAGACAGGAGCCTTGTGCAATTGCAATTTTAAGATTAGATGTAAAGTTAGCCCCACTATTTTTCCACAATAATGAAATCATGTCATTTTCTCTCTGGTTCATAGATTCACCATCATAGTATCCTCCTTTTTCCAAAAGAACTACAGATTTGCCTGCAGCAGCAAGTTTTTGGGCAATTATTGCACCAGCTGCACCAGAACCTATCACACAAACATCAACATTTTGTACTATGTCATTTTGAACTACTTTGTATGATTCTGCACGTTTTTCAAATTCCTCCATTCCAAAAACATTGTTTGCCATCATCCGTTATTCCATTTTAATTTGTGAGTATGATCTTCTCGCCATGGATAGCGCTTTACCTGCGGTCCATCATATCCAATAATATCCCATTTTGTCTCATTTGTATAAAGAATCCATGCATTTAATGACTGCATTAATAATCTGGAAGAATTTCCAACATTATCTGTTAGGTCTATTGTGTCTCCAATTCTAGCAAATGCAGACATCCTTGTGGCATTTACCCTATCATATGGACTATCAACAATAAATCTCTCTTTTGGAATAACTATCTCAAAGGTAAGATTTTCAGTATCGTCTGGATTCGATGGGCTTTTCGTGTTTGTTTTATAAAGTATTTTTCCAGATTTATCTCTTATAATTAAAAACAATTCTGGCTTGCCTTCAAACCAATTATCCTTGTAAAGTGAATCATCAAATTGAATCTCAAATTTTCCATATTCATCAGTCCAAGATGAGCCTAAAAGATCATCTATTCGATCATCAAACCAGTGCTGATCGTTATCTAAAATCTCAACATATAATTTTGATTTATCATAATCTTGAATTTTTCCTTTTACAATATATTCTGCCACAAATGTTTTAGTCTCGCAATATTATTAAGAATTTATGTTCTATTTTTCATATAGACAGGAAATATACGATGAAGTAAAGGAGTCAAAAAGATACTATCTTGCTTGGAGAAATAAAGAAAAAGTTTGGAACTATAACAATTGTGATGTCAAAGTAATTGGCATGGTTGACAATAAAGCAAGAATTGTTGTTAGGAGAAAAAATTCAGGATATTCCAAGTTTATGCAATCAGATTTTGAGATTAATCTTATGATGGGATTTGTCGCATTAAATGTGCAAAAAGATACAGATGGTAAACAGACTGTGCTCACTTTTGAGGTTGAACAAAGTAACGACAAAGCCCACAGAGACCTGAAAGATGTACGGATTTGGTCTGATTATGAAAATGAATTAGATGATCTTTATAATACAATACTTCAGAAAAGAAATAGTGAACCAGGTTCAAAAATAATAGAGTCAAATTATGGTGAACGATATGATTTATTGGCACCAGTAATTTATCAGCCAAGAATTGATGCATGGAAAAACTTTCTCAGAGAAATTCATGTACACAAGGAAAGCGATGGTTCTTTTCAGATAACTCTAGTCTTTCAGGATGAGATGTTAAGAAAACATGGAATTTTAGATGGTATCTATAGATATATCAGATTGCTAAGATACAAAAGAATAGTAGACATTGAGACATTTTGGTTTAAAGATAACCAATTTTTCTTTGAGGACATTTACAGTGGGCAAAGCAATCTCTTTGAGGACACTATTCATAACCAAAGGACAATTCCTGTGAAGTATTACTTTCAAGACAAGAATCATCCGGTAATTTTTGTAAATACGTCAAACCATGCTCTTGCACCCCATGACAATAATCACGACCTGTGGAAATGGGAATATGTTCCCTGGATTGAAAAAATACCCATAAATCTGGGCACCAAGACTAGAAAAGAAACAGAAGAATTCTTTGAAGAAAAGTAAACTGAATCAAGAATGTTGATAACAAGAAACATTGACTTGAGATTGAAAAGGGATAAAAAATCAATATTCATAATCTTAGGTGGGACAGTGAAACAAGTTAATTCTATTCTTTTTTCGTTTGTTTGATTTTTGATCAATGAAACTACTCTGGATATTCTCTAATTCTATAGAACAATAAACATGAACTGCAAAGTTTTGTCATTTTACATTCATTTCGTCTTATCAATAAATCAAATCATTTGTAAGAATATTGAGGCAGAAAATAACACTTACCAGTAATTTAATACAAAAATTTTGATATAGTAAATATATTGATGTTGTGAATCTATCACATGCTTCCAAAATTCTCTGGTAGGGCGTTTTTAGCTCCTATGGCAGGAGTAAGCGATCCTGCACTTAGATTACAATGCAAGCAAATGGGAGCTGGATTGGTAGTTACTGAATTTACAAATATTCATTCTATCATTGCCAAAGAAAAACAACTCAAAGAAGATATGAAAACAATTCAAGAGTTTATAGAATATTCCGAAGAAGAACGTCCTTTATCTATTCAGTTATTTGGATCTGATCTTGTCGCATTAGAAAAAGCTGCAAAGATTGTCGAACCTTATTTTGATATAATTGATTATAACATGGGTTGTCCTGCACCACATATTACTCAACAAATGGCAGGAGGTGCTCTTTTACAAGAAATTAATCTAACTCAGCAAATTTTTAATACTCTTGTTAATGCTGTAAAAAAACCTGTAACATTAAAGATCCGTTCTGGGGTAACAAATGCAAGCCAATTTCTATTTAGAGATATTGCTGAAATTGCTGAAGATGAAGGAATTCAAATGATTACTCTGCATCCTAGGACTGTAAGTCAAGGATATTCTGGAAATGCAAACTGGAAAATGATCAAAGAACTTAAAGAAATTTCTAGCATTCCAATTGTTGGAAATGGTGATATTATTACTCCTGAAGATGCTAAAAAAATGATCGATGAGACTGGTTGTGATTATGTAATGATTGGTCGTGGTGCAATGGGAAACCCATTTTTATTTGATCAAATCAATGACTATCTTAAAACCAACTCTTATCATGAATATTCTTTCAAAGATAGGCTGGACTCCTTTTTTGATTATTTGCATCTAACTGTTAGGTACAAAATTAAGTTTGCTAATATTAAGAATCAAGCAATAAGATTTACAAAAGGAATGAAAGAAGGTTCCAAATTGCGTTCCAAAATCACCCTCACAAAAAATATTGACGAATTAGAAAAAATCATGAATGCCTCGTATTCTACATATTAGAAATTTATACAATCATTTAATTTTACTTTACATTTGTTCATGATTCAATCAAAATTAATCTCGAATTTTTAAGTAATGTGGACTATTCTTATATATTTCATGATGGCTTTTTATGTATGAAAATTGGAGATGAATCCTAATTGGCAACAGCGTATGTTCTCATAAACTGTGAACTTGGTTCTGAAGAAGCAGTGATCTCAGAACTAAAGTCCATTGAAGGTGTAGTTGAAGTGCATGGCACATTTGGTGCATATGATATACTTGTCAAAGTTGAATCTGGTCAAGTTGAAGCATTACGTGAAACAATTACTTGGAAAATTAGAAAAATCCCAAAGATCCGTTCTACTCTGACCTTGATGGGAATTGAAGGACAACAATAGATCTTAACCTCTTTTGCTTTTATACTTAGATTGCAATACAACATATCCCTTCAAAAACCATGTCCCCCAAAGGGATACCACACTGAGAGGAGTAGTTGCCCTCTCAGTAGTTCATTACATGTTAAATAATTTAAAATTTGTAAAAGAAAATGAATAGAGGGGGCTTCTGTACAACTCTTTTTGGACGCTATGTTCAATATGCTTTCAATACTTGTTACAGCAATAATTTTATCCCTCCTTTTCCTGTAAAAGCTGCATCAGCAATTGTGTGTGAAATCTTTTCTGAATCTTCAACAATTGTACTGACAGTTGCTACTGAGTTGTATTCTTTAGTAATTGAACCTGTTCCTCTGCCTGATCTGACTTGTTGTCGTATTCCAGAACCTCTACCTTTTCCTTCCAGAATTGTAAATCCTCCTACAATATCATTAAGTGCTTCAGTCACGGCTGCGATCTTTGTTGCTTGAATAGTTGTATCAATTCGTTTCATTTGTTTTTTTACTATTGTTTAAAAAAGATCATATGCTTTTATTCATATTTTGTGATACAGTAAAATCATTGGTTATTTCATTATCCACTGAGCTTTTTAATACTAGAATAAAATAATGTTATGAAAAGTGATGAAAGAAGATCTCATAGACTCAATTATCTTTTAAAATACTATTTGATCAATCCTAAAGAAAATGATCTTTATTTGAGGGCTAAACAGATGGGTATATCTGATTCTACTGCCAGGGATTACATTAGAACAGTCATCATACAAGCCCAAAAAATCTACTCACAATAAATTCTACAAATACATCTTACTTTGAAACCTCTATTTTTTCATGAAGAAATTAATCGAAATCTTAAACAAGGTATTCATAAATAATCAATAAGGGGAAAAATACGTATGAATGATTCTTTGCTTGATGATGTCAAGGCACTCTTAGATAAAGATTTTGGAGATGACAGGATTTTAAAGCAAATCTGTCGAGCTTGCGAAAATAACGAAGTAATTAGTAACTATGAAAGAAACTATGTTCAAAAACTTGCAGAAAAATATCTGGGAAAAAGACCCGAAGTTATTCATACTCAACCAATAGAAAAAAAACCAATAATCCCTGATGTTGTAATTCCTGAAACTCCATCTTTTCAAAAAAAACAAACAATTCGGCAGCGAACTTCTAACTCAAAAAACCAAAAAACAATTATGGGAATTGCAGGTGTCACTTTGATAATAATTGTGGCAGTTGCCGTATCTTTTAGTGGACCTTCTGACGTAACGCCAAAGGTAGACACTCCGAAAAATTTGATTCCAGTTACATTATCAATACAATCTGATTTGTCTTCTTATAACAAAAAAGATTTAATCTCAATAAGTGGCACGTCTAATACTTCTGGAACTGTAAATTTATCAATCGAAAATCCAAAAAATGAACTTGTATGGGCAGAGCAAGTATCACTAAAAAGCAATGGAGAGTATTCTACATTATTAATTGCCGGTGGAAAAGGATGGGAAAGTTCTGGCACTTATACCATCAAAGTAGACAATGGTGAAGAAACAAAATCTATCACATTTTCATTTAAAGCGTAACTTTTTCAAACTCTTTCCAATGTGAGTCAACTAGATCTCTTAATTTTTCTATACTAATTTCATCCATGTATTCTCTATAAACAATGAATTTATTTTTTGTACTTGTTTCTTCACTGTAAATGTCCCTAGTGTTTTTAGGAATCACACTTGATTTCCATTGACCCATTTCAAAAATCCATACTGCTGAATCTGGATTTGAAAAATCAATATCGTCGCATCCCACAATATAAAGATAACATTTTGTAGATTGATTTAATTTTTCATGCAATTTTTCGTAGGCTATCATTTGGCCTTTAGAAATATTGATCTTATCATTATGAAATCCCTTGAATTCTAATATGATAAAACTACCTTTATGCTCAATTAGCCAGTCAATGTCTGTTCCGCCTGATGCTATCATCCCATGAACAATAAGATCTCCCAACACCTCTCTTCCACGAGTAAATTCCGACTCGTCAAAAATCTGATATTTTGCCTTTGGACTTTTACGAATAATTGGTTGAGGGGTATTTTCAGATTGAATTAATTTATCTTTTTTATATAATGTATCAATCAAATCACTAGTTTCATTTACCATGAATTTGTAAGTTTTAAACCAAATGATAAGAGAGTTTGTAAAATTTAGTACAGTTTATGATTTATCTACAGAAAAATTCTTTCCCGGTTCCTTTATACAAAACAAAATACTCGTCTGGATTTTTTCTATCTTTTTTAGCATTTAGTGCATCTTGATACATTTCAAAATGCTCTACGAGATACAATTGGTTATCCGGTTCTGCAAAATAATCAATCCCAACTAAGTTAAATCCAATTTCAGGAGTTAACTTCATTTTCTGTTTCTCAAGTTTATCTTCAGTCAATTTCCACTTTTTTAAAATATATGAATTATGAACTAATCATTGATCATAAATCATTAGATTCTTTTCTTCTAATAATGCGTGTAAATTATGAACCGAACGATAGACGTCAGATTCTTTTTTTGCACCAGTGCACACCAATTTTCCAGAAGCAAATAATAAAATCACCGTTTTCGGATCTAACATTCTGTGAATAAGTCCTGGAAATTGCTCTGGTTCATACATGCTTCTTGGTAATGTTCTTGCAGCTTTTTCTAAGTGAATTTTTCCACCAAGATTAATTGCAGCAACTATGTTTTGAACTGTTATGACTGCATCTTTTTTTATCTTGATTTTTCCCTTTCTTAATTTTTGAACGACTGTGTTTACAGCTTTAATTGCCATCTCTTCAGATTTTGCACCTGTACAAACCATCTTTCCTGTTCTGAAAATTAATGTTGCAGTTCTAGGGCTTTTTAATCTAAAAACTAGTCCTGGAAATTGCTCTGGATGGTATTCTGTATCGGGAAATTTTTCAGTAATGTCATTAAGATCAATTTTTTGGTCTACTGATGCTGAAGCAACAACATTTTCAACACTAACCATGGGCTTTGTTTGAGGCATAACGAGGGACTTTAAATAGTCCATTATATATACTAGTCATATTTTTTTTGAACCTTTACTAGTCTTAATGATGTCCTATCCATTGATAACGATTTTCCTCATCAATTATGTCTAATACTATCTCTGTGTTTTTGATTTTTGTTTTTGGTAAATCCACATCAAAAAATCCTAGTTGACCTTTCCATTGAATTGGAATTCTCAATGATTTTGCATTTTTTAATATAAATCCAAAAGTTTTGTCATGGAAATTTTTTGATGCAAAATGTAATTTTTGATCCATTTTTACTTCTTTAATTGAACTATATTTTTTTACATCATAAATTTCCGCTTTTCCTACAATTGCACCAGTGACAAATTTCTTATTCATCTTTAGTCTCTTACAATCTTCAACTCTAATTTTTATTGGCGCATGAATTAAAAATTCCCCCCGAAAATTAGTATTCCATTTTCGTAATTCAATCGTTTTTTTTCCAGAAATTATTAAATCAGCAAATGGCTGAGACACTGAAAGACATTTCAAGATCTTATTCTGTAGCTGCTTTAATGAATTGTCCTGGATTTTTACCTCGCCCCTCAGGCAAATTTGTTATGCCTCCATTCAAACTTTGAGTAACTATTCCTTTACTAGCTAGTAGTTGGGCAGTCATAAGTGAAGTATTTCCAGCCATACATACTAGCAACGATTTGCCTTTGGAACCCTTTAATTCTTTATTTAGTTCGTCTGGAATTTGTTGTGTAGATAAAAACTCATTGATGGTTGTAGCTTTAGGGATAGAAATTTTTGATTTATCAATACCTAGTGATTTTGCAAGCATTTCAATTCCTTCTTCTTTAGGTGTGTATTGAGTATGAACCCAAATTATTCTGTCATAATCTTCTGCTATTGATGATGCATCATCTAAGGAAATTGTCATCGGAATTTGATTTTTTGATATTTGTTCAAAATTCTTTTTGTATTTCCCAATTCCATCAGCTACAATTATTACAAATTTATTATAAACTCCTAAACTTGCCATCTGCATTGTAGAGTATAGTGCAAGAGCTGTACTTTCTCCTATGTCGTGACCTTTGTCCACAAAAAACTTCAAAAGGAACTTTGCTTTTTCATAATCTATTTCATGTTCTGCAACATATGTTTCAGGTTTGTATAATGTTAATCCTTCAGCTTTGGATTTTGTTCTAATTCCTGCAACATCTTGACCTGGGCTTGGGAAAACAACATGAATTGATTTTTTATCATATTTTTCAACCATGTATTGACTCAAACCTCCAGATGTTCCACCGGTTCCAAAAGAACAAACTATCTGATAATCCTCAAGTGAGTCTTCATTTTCATGTAACTGTTGGTCAATCTCTGCGGCAGTTACAGTTCTATGAATATCCACATTCAATTGGTTGTCGTATTGTTTTGGACAGAATAAATCATAAATTCTTGCAAGAAGTTTTGCTAAATTTATGATATCTTGTTTTGCTAATAATGTCTCTATTTCTTGAATATTAATATCAAAAACTTCTGGATTAAACCCAAGTTGTGATAGTTGTGATCGAATATTCCCTGCAGTTGCTTTTGCAGCTAACTCATCCGCTTTATTTTCCATTCCTGGCGCTGGACAAATATCCATATCTAAATCCAAGATCTGAATGTTCTCATTTCTTAATTCTTTAAAGACTCCTTCCTGTAATTTTCTTGATACAAGCGCAACTACATTTACTCCGATCTTTGATAACTGCCCAAGTGCTATTCCAAAGTTTCCTGAAGTAGCTTCAATAACTGTTTGATTTCCTTTTAGTTTCCCAGAAATAATTGCATCATGAATGATGTGAGCAGCTGCTCTGACTTTGATTGAACCACTAAGTAATGTAGAATCAAACTTCCCGTAAACCTTCAAATCATTAACATCCAGATCTAATTTGTAGATGCTATTGGCACATTCTTTCAGGTCTTCTGTAAGATCAACTAACGGTGTTGGGTTTACCACTTTTGTTTCTTCAAGATGAGGTATTTTGCACCATATTTCTTGTTCAAATTTTTCTAATAATGTATTGTCTACGTTATTGTTTTGATTTTTGTCCAATTTTGTCTCTCTAGATTTGTCTCATTTGTAATCTCATATAAAATATCTCATAGGAAAAATGGTGTGAATCAAATTTTTGATTTTTTATTTACACATCTAAAATACTAATTACCTTACTTGGAATGTCTTTTAATCTACTTACGGCCATAGTTTTTTCATAACCCAAATGTTTTAGATTATTTGCAATGATAGTGGCCCTTATGGTATTAGGACCTAGACCTAATGATACCATATTGATGCCTAATCCCTTCAATGACTTAATCATAATCCTAACGGCATTAGGATCCGATGGTTCTCCATCTGTTAGTGTCAAAAAAATATCTGGTCTCTTTGATTGTAAAATTGGAAACATTTTATCGTAAACTTCTGCTAATGGTGTTGAACCGTTTGCAACAATATGGGCCAATCTTTTTGCAGTAATGCTATTCCATTTTACATTGTCTGGTTTTACAGACCAACATACAACTGCTCTATTTTCTGTACTAAATGCAAACACTGCAAATTTCACTTTAAGATATGATAAAACTTCACAAAGTGCAAGTGTAGCTTTTTTGTATTCTATAGCATCTGAGGCAATACTTGATGAATGATCTAGCAAGATTACAATTTTAGTTTTGATCGATTTTTTTACATCTGTAAAGAATGATTCGTTACCTTCGATATAATTTTCTTCATCAAATTCATCTCCGATTCTTTGATGTTGCTCTTTCCAACCTGTTTTCCATTCTTTGAATTTCATTTTTAATCCATTAATCAAACTCATATCATAGATTATTGCTTCATTAACATTTTTTGTAGAAGGTGTTTGAATTCCAATTGCTTCAGGATTCAATCCTTTGTTTTCTGTTTTTTTATTTTCGTCTAGTAATACTTTGTACTCATCATACACATTGTCTCCTCTAATAATGGATGTAGGATCTATTGAACCAAAATCCCCTTCTTTATTTTTTGAAACTATCTTTAGAACTCTTAGTAATTCCTCTTCAGACAATGCCATCCCTGCTTTCATAAAAGGTAGAGATATTGGTATTGTTAAAAGTGAATCAATATCTAGAATTTTGATTATTTGACTTATGTTTTTCTCCATCCATTCGGTATCATAATTTTCATCTATTGCTTTATTGACTATTTTTTTTGCAAATGTTGATGCTTTCTTTATTTGTTCAAATTGACTTGATTGAATTTCTCCTTTAATTGCCCCAAACATGAAATATTGATAAAATGCTTCTACAATCCTTGCTTTTCCATAAACTGTGTGTAGTTGTGGTCTTGCAACAAGCATGTACGTATAATTAAACATAATTTCATCGTCCATCCCTTTCCAAATCCCTCTTCCCAATCTTTCTACTCTTTGCGTTTCTAATGTGTTGAGGATAAATCCAAATGCATGATCATTACTAAGAATTTTTTTACAAAACTTTACCCTCATTGCTTCATACCATATTGATGTTCTAAATTGGCGATATTTCTGAAAATCATTCCCAATCATTTTTTCCAAGGGTGTTAAGATTACTTTATTTTCATTTAGTCTTGTTCTTGTTTCAACTTTATCTGAAATTTCAACGATCATATTCTCTTTTTCAGACCATCTTCTTACAAGAAAGGTAGCAATTTCTATAATTGATTCTATTTGAAGTTGAATTGCTTGCATTTAGTTACCAAACATTGACGTAATGATGTCACTTACCTTTTGATATTCTATATTCCCCCATTGTGTGTACACATTACCAAAAACAAATTTTGCTGCTTCTTTTGCAGACATGCCTTTATCTAACAATTTTCCAAAAGCAATGGTCTCTCTCAAGCTCGGCGAGTAGAATAATTCTTCAACAGCTGCTGCTTGTCTTAATGTATTTGTTAATTTTATTGCCTGGATGATTTCTGATTCATGTTCTCCGGAAACATATTTTTTTACAATCTCTAATTCTATATCTTCTGGAGGGTATTCTAATCTGATTCTTACTGGAAATCTACTTAGTATTTGGGGTGGTAATTCTTTTGTTCCACTATGAGTTAATGGATTGATTGTTGCAATCACAAACCAATTTTCTTTGGCTTTGATTAATTCTCCGGTTGATTCCTTTAGCACAATTTGTCGTCTATCATCTAATGCTTCGTCTAGTCTAAGTAAGACATCTGCCTCGGCTGCATTAATCTCATCCAAATATAACATATTTCCTTCTCTCATTGATTTTATCAAAATTCCTTCATCAAAAGTCACAGTTCCATCAGTTAGTGTTTTTGAACCTACGAGATGACTCTCTCTTGTTCTGAGACTAAAATTCATTGATTGTAAATTTACATTATTGCTTTTTGCAAAATCTCTAACAAGTGATGTTTTTCCAGTACCTTTGGGTCCTATTATTAAAACAAAGAGACCAGCTTCATATGCCTTATTTAGAATCTGAGTAGAATTATTCCAATCTAGATATTGAACTTCTTCCAAAGTAAGTTTTCATTGATTTAACAATATTTAATATTAGATCTATTTTCCAAATACCTCTATTTTTGCAAAAGATTCATCAAGCCTTTGATGTAATGTTTTATTCCATTCATCAAAACCTGTAGGGTCTTTTGGGTAATTATGATAATGTTCTACTAACCATTGGTTTTGTTTTGATGTATATCTTAATCCATCTGCAACTGTCTTGTTCATTGCACCTCTGATGATCATTCCAATTTTTCCTAATCCTGTAAAGTCTGGATGTTCTCCTTTACTGATTGCTTCGACATCAAGATTTCCTAAAAAGTGTTTCATTCCATAACTAATTTGTTCATTAGTCATTTGTTGCACTAGTCTTCTAAAGAGTTCAAGCCCTGCAGTTTTATATCCATATTCTTTGATGTAATCAAGATTGTATTGCCAAAGACTAGCTTCGGAAACATCATTTGCTTGTAATGCTTGAGATACATTATTTCCTAGAATTGTTCCAGCAATTAATGCTGGTCCTATTCCTCCTGCATCAATTGGTTTTGGCATCCATGCAGAATCACCTACCATCATGTATCCTCCTGAAACCATACAATCATTTTGTCTTCTAACTGATACTTGAAAAACTCCTGAATTATTGTTAATATCTTGAGGATCTTCAGACAACTTTGGATTTTTAATAGATACATTTCTTGCAAGATATTCTTTCATTAATGACTCAACATTATCCTTTTTTCCTAATCTCTTGTTTCTTAGATCTAACAGTGATTTTTCTACTCCTAAACCGATATTGACTTTGTTTTCTGCTTTAGGAAATACCCATCCATATCCTCCCGGTGCAATGTCTTGATCTAAATGAATAATACAATAATTAGGATCAAATTCAGAAAGGTCTTTTTGTCCTGGCTCAAAATACATGATGTATCTACCTGTTGATTCCAAATCCCGTCTATCAATTCTCTTTTCTACTTTTGTAGAATTTTGAAGCCCATTTCTAAGCATAGATGTAACACCGGTTGCATCAATGACAATTTTCGATGTTTTCTTAAAAGATTGTTTTGTTTTATTATCAATTCCTTGAACTCCAACCACTTGTTGGCCTTCATAAACTAGACCAGTAAGATTAATTTCATATTCAAACTCGATTCCCATCTTTCTACATCTTTCATTTTGAATTTCAGGAAGCTTTTGACGATTCAACATATATCCTGCACCATCAAATGGTATTGCAGTTTCCTTGTCTGGTGAAAATGCCATAACTCCTTTTACATCATGTTCAATTTCAGGTCTTGTCCATTTGACTTTAATTCTATCTGACATGTAATCTACTGCTTCTTTAGAGCATGCGTCACCACATACCCATCCAGCTAATGATTTTCTACCTGGAAAAAATTCCGTATTTCTATCAACTACCAAAATTTTTACATTTTGGTTTGAATAGTGAGAAATTGCTTGTGCTGTAATTGTGCCTGCAAGACCTCCTCCTGCAACTATAACATCATAATCTACCACGACAATCCGGTTCGTCTTTCCGTATTTAAAATAATACCATGATGATTTGCATCGATCTAATATGTCTAATCGTTAATCGATTAAAATGGGGTCGGTTCGTCGCGGCGTCTTCATAGGTTTAGCTCAGACTGGAGCGGCTGTTATTTCCTCATTCCCAAATTAAATTGCCTTCTCATTCCTATTTAATCTAGTTGGCAATTTGAAAAATTTCTGTAAATATTTTGACAGTATCTTTTTTGTTATAAATCGGTGTATGAATTTTTATTTTTATCGTATCCTTTTCTCTAATAATGAGATTTCCATTGATTAATTCCTGTTTATCCAACCTCATATGGAATCTGGAATCTACTGTTCTCTCTTCAATCTCATCAATTAATTCCCTAATTTGTTGTTTGGAGAGCAATTCTAAAAGGTTCTTCATAAAATTTTCTGCCTGTTTTTTTACTATTTTTATATTTAACATAGTAATTGGATTTTCAAAATACCCTGTAGTCTCATTAACTGTGAAGTCTTCTTTTTTTAGTCCTAGTAAATCTTCAAATGATTGAAATATTCTCGAAATATTTTCTGTTGCATGAACAATAACATCAATTGTTACTTCAATCTTATCAATCATTATTGTAAAAGAATAATCAATGTGATTTATGCTTCAAGTAACACTGTTTCTTTATCTGCAGTTCTAATGAGTTTTACTTTCTCAAGACCAACATGTCTCACTCTGATGACTTTCTTGAATGCTGCCATGATGTCCGAATTAATTTTACTGTAACACGTTGCTTGAACAAATTGATCAATTGTCATCTCTGGCACGGTTTTATTGATTATGTCTCTTGCAATTAATCTAAGAGCATGTTTTCTAGATGTGTTTAGTTGTCTGTGTGTTAAAGCAATTACTTTGATTCTAAAGATGTATCCATCTTTAGTTTTAATGTCTATAATGAAATTAATTTTTGATGAACCACGTCTTACTAAACTACGTAGAAATTCTTTTGAATATTCAAATCTCTTGAAGATTGTTGTTGCCTTGTCCTCATCCACTTTGTCAATTTGGAAATAGATTTTGTATTGATGTTGTGAAGGATCCCCTTTTAGAATGTCGTAAAGTGTGACTTCTAAAACCCTACCAGATGCGTTTTCATCATCTGTTATTGGAACATAAGCAATTGGTACATTGTTAAATGAATCTGGAGCATTAACTGTAATCCAGCGTTTTTCTCTCCACTTGTCCTTTACTCGACCTTTTCTACGCGCCAATTATTATCGACCTTTGAACCCAAAATATAAGGGTATGTCAATAGATCTCTTTTTGATTTCCCATGTAACTATGTAAAACATTAGGAATTTTGATGTGTCCATCTTTTGTCTGACCATTCTCCATCAATGCTACTAAAATTCTAGTTGTAGCAATTAGAGTACTGTTAAGTGTATGCATGTATTGAGTATCTTCGTTTGTTTTATCTCTGAATCTTATCTTCAGTCTTCTCGCTTGATAATCCAAACAATTTGAGCAAGATACAATCTCTCTGTAGGCATTTTGTCCTGGCATCCATGCTTCAATATCGTATGTTTTTGCTGATACTTTTCCCATATCTCCAGTTGACAGTAGCATTACTCTGTATGGAATTCCCAAACTTTGATAAAATTCTTCAGCAACAGATATCATTTTTTCATGCTCATTCCATGAATCTTCTGGCCTAGAAAATACAAATTGTTCAATTTTATCAAATTGATGTACTCTGAAAATTCCTTTCTGATCTCTTCCATGTGCTCCTGCTTCTTTTCTAAAACATGGACTAACTCCTGCATATCTTAAAGGTAAATCTTTTCCCTCAATGATTTCTTTGGAGTGCATTGCAGCCATTGCATGCTCAGATGTACCAATCATGTAGAGATCCTCTTCTTCAACTTTGTAAATGACTTCTTTAAAATCGTCTGCTATTATTGCTCCTTCCATTGATTCTCGATTAATCATATAGGGTGGTTGAATTAGGGAATATTCTTTTTTTGCAAGAAAATCTAATCCGTAATGAATCAATGATTGATTTAGTTTTACAAGGTCATTTTTTAGATAGTAAAATCTGGAACCTGCTACCTTTGCTGCTCTTTCGAGATCTACTAAACCTAAATTCTTAGAAATATCGATATGATCATTTATTTTAAAACCAAAATTTGGTAAATCTCCCCATTTTCTAATTTCGATGTTAGAATTTTCATCTACTCCTATGGGAACCGATTTGTGAACAAGATTTGGAATTGTTAGTGCTAATTTCAAATATGATTTTTCAATGTTTTCTTGTTCTAATTCTAATTCTGACAGTTTAGATGATGTATTTTTCATCTCTTCTAAAATTGATGATATGTCTTCTCCTATCTTCTTTTTCTGTGAAATCTCTAGTGCTACTTGATTTTTCTTTTTTCTTAACTCATCTGTTCTAGTGATAAACTCACGTCTTTTTTGATCAGACTCTATTAATCCTGCTAAATCAAATTCTACTGATCTTGCTTTGAGCATATCCTGAATAATCTGAGGACTTTCTTTGATCAATTTTGGATCTAACATTGTTCAATCACCTTTAAGGCCACTTGGATATGTTCTAATACTTCATCAATTGTTCCAATAAGATGTTTCATGTTCTTCTTACTTTCAAAATTAAAAACTAGTTTGTTATCAATATTTTCAACATGAAGACTCAATCCTTCTGGAAAATTTACATTGTCAGGCTCTAGTGCTTTTTTGACGGTTTCTGCTTTTTCTTTTGATATGTTATTGAGAACTATTTGTACTTGACACGTTAACGACATTTACTTCCAAATAATTGAGAAATTCATCCAATTTGTCTTTAGTTATTTTTGCTCCTGCTGCTGCATTGTGTCCGCCGCCAATACCGTCAAATTTCTCAGCTCCTACTCTCATTATTTCACTGAGATTTATATCTAAATTACATCTAAAAGATTTTCTTGAAGAAAATTTTATTGTATTTTCTTCTCCTTTTGTTCTCAAAATCACGATTTTTCCTGAATTTTTCGGAGACCCGGCAATTAATGATGATATAGTTCCAGTCATTGTTTCTGGTACTATGTCTTCTCCATTTACCATGATGCAAGTTTTACTTTCTGAAATTCGCCATCTTTCATTTGATAATATGCTCATGTATTCTCTGATCATTTTTCTATATTCGGTTAGTATGGTTTCCCCTTCTCTTAGTATCTTATTTCTATCTCCCATGCATATTGCCATTCCAACCCCTGAACGATTAATTCTTCCACAAGAATTTAACATGGTTGAAAACTCTCTTCCATCACGTAGAAAGCTTCTGTTATCTTCTCTTGGAAATGTATAGGTATATCCAATAAGTTCTGACATTATCTCCGTAGCATTTTTACCTGATGTGAATTTAGTAATTGATTCAATTACCTGTCTTTTCTCTTCTTCATTTAACTCTGCTGGAACTCTCCATCTTCCATCTTCTTTTAGCTTAATTCCTGATGAATTTAGAAGAGAAAGACACGCATCTCTATTCCAGGTCAAACCTTCTATAAATGGCTGTGATGTAAAGGCAAGTGCATCTGATAGAGGTCTAGTTTCTCTTCCGACTAATAACAAATCTAAATCGATATCTACCAAACCTTGTTCTTTTGCGGTATTTGCAATTTCGAAATTTTTTCCAGTAAATGATTTTCTTTCTCCTTGATCTTGTCTATCTCCTAATGCCGAAACAATAGCAATGGCAGACAAGTCTGAATTTTTTTCATCAAGTGCCATCGAGGCAAGATATGCCATACCTCCTGCACAAATCTCAATTCCTCCATCAATTCCATATTTCCAGGCATTTATGACATTTTGATTATCTATCTCTTTATCCGGAATTTGATGATGATCTAATACAATCCAATTGTCTCCTAGGGTAGAATCCAGTTCACTTGCAAAACCTCCTCCTAGATCTGTAACAACATGAAAGTCTCTAGAATCTGTTTTGAAAGAATCTGCTACATTTTTACTAAATTCTTTTGATGTTCTAATAGTACAATTTGCACCTGCTCTGATTAGAGCTTTTGTGATGATACTTCCTGACGTGAGTCCATCACAATCAATATGGGTTGTTACAAAAATTGATTTTTTTGATCTAATACAATCTGAAATTTTATCTTTGAAATATGAAAGCGACTCATCTAATGATTTTACCATTACTCTAACTGAGCAACCACGGATTTATATTTCCAGGTTTTAGGAATCCTTTCAATTCTTTTGTAGTAGACAGATAATCTGTGAACTTTGGCTTCTATCAACTCCAAAGATCTTACATTTCTATTGTCTCCTTTGTTTTCTTTTAGGTGCTTTTGAAGGCCTACTGCTTTTTTAACCATATTTTCAAGATCTTCTGGCATTTCTGGTTTCAAGTCATTTTCTTCAAGAATCTCACCCATACTCTTCTTGGTAATTGGCTTGATTAGGGGAATTGAGTGCTGATCCCTTAATTTAATGCCAATTTGACTTGGGGTTAAACCATCTTTAGAGTACTTTATAACTAATTCTTCAATTTCTTTAGGACTTTGTGTAATCCATGAAGGTGCGCGTAATGTAGATGGTCTGATAGAATGTGACTTTCCATGTCTATGTGTGTGCATTCGTCCCATGATTTGGCTGATTAAAGTACAGAATTAAACGTTACTTATACTGATCTCGTACATTATATCGAAATTTGGGGATTAGAATAAAAGTTAAATAAGTCTCTGGCTTCAAAACGAGCAGGTAAACGGTATGAATACAAAAATACTATTAGCAGCATCCTTAGTTGCTGTCTTCACTATAGGACTCTATGCAGAAGATGCAATAGCATTTGCACAATACATGGGTAACGTTGGTAGTGAAGGACAAACCGGATCATACACTTTAGAGGAAGCACTTGAAATTCAAAGAAGAAGAATAGAAGCTGCTGAAGCAAACCCCGCCTCTGGTTCAGGAACTCCATATCTTGATGCAGGTGGTGTAGTTGGTGCCTCAATTATTGCAGGTGCAGTGTTCGGTGGTATTGCAGGAGCATTCTTCATTAGAGGAAGATCTGGCAAATACGCAGCAATGGGAAGAGGATAATCAAACCTCACTTTTCTCTTATTTTATTATCTATGTCTTAGTGGATACTGATCTC
>JAOUNB010000077.1 GCA_029881195.1 Candidatus Nitrosopumilus sp. | reverse complement strand
CCCAATCTCTAACAATAGGCTTAAGTCAGTTCTTTTTTAGAGAAGACTAGTGAATTGTTTTGTTTGTGGAAAAAAGAAAGAAGAGTACCAAGTATGGAATAACAAGACAGTCATAGGCGCAACATATGATTCAGAATTTCAAAATAATGAGATCATACGTAACTTATCAGATAAATCGGTGATTTGTCATAAGTGTATGAAAACAATTGAAAGACAAGTTGAAATGAGAAAAGAGTAATCAGATCTTGGAATTTAGTTCAAGGTTCATACATTGTTTTTAAGATACTTTTAGAGTGTAAGATGAATGGGTGAAAAAATTAACTGTGAATGCACAGAATGCAATTGCCAAGAAATATTTGAAATCATTGAAATTGAAGAGTTAATCAACCTCATACAACATGGTCGGTTAAATTCTGAACAAGTTTCATTCTTAAAGACTAGAATTGGAAGTAAAATTTGCAAACAATGTTTTGTTGAAAAACATTACAAATAATGAATTTGCAATTCTTTTATCACGTAGCAAATTCCTTCCAGTCATTCTTTGCTTCCCTCATGGAATGAAGCAGATAACACGCAACCTAACTCCTGTTAATATATTCTCTAATTGAATAACATCAGAGACATTGGCCTGAACATATTTTACGTTTGAAGTTCTAGAATTATTCTTCTGAATATTCCCCTTACAGAATATCCAAATTTGAAGATGCAATATCAGACGTGTTACAATAAATCCTGTTGCACCTGTAACCAGGATACTGTAAGGTTTGTTTTTTATACAAGCATCAGTCGGTTGTTGAAACATTTCTCTTTGATCTTTTTCTAAATATAATCAATGTTGGAATAATCGGTATTGCAATCAATGTAAAAAATAAAATCCCAATAGAAAAATAATCGTTTACAAATAACTTTGTATCAATCCATGCTTTTGGCAAAATTGTAAAAAAATCACCTGTTGAAAAGTCTTCAATTGTCCCAATTGCTAAGCTGTATTTTCCTTTTTGGTTTTTTTCATCCATCACAACAATAAAGTATTTACCATCAAGTGGAATTTCAGTTCTAACTTCTTGTCTTTCCCAATAAGTTACTTGGCCAAAGGGTTCATAAAATTCAGTTCCCGGAAATTCTCCTTCATACAAAAATTTTTCGGTATTCAATTGAGATTCAAAAGAAGCATTACTGTTTTCAAATGTTGTATCATACAATAAAACTAGCGTGGGGGAATATTCCTCCAAACCATCAATTTTAGGAATTACAATGCTTGCATAAAATAAATCTCCCTGTTTTGCATCAAATGAATAAAATTTTGCCTCATTTGTGCCTAAGTTCTCATAAATTGCCCATGAAATCTTATGATCAGGAATGTGTAATGCAGAATCAAAGTTTGTATGCTTGTCATCATGACTGATTAACTTGTGTCCATACACAGGGCCGGTTGAAATAACTGCAAAGACACAAAAAATAATTATAATTTTTTTCATATTCCGTTTCCTTGAAATCAGTATTTTAACTCTAACAAAAATTTTTCAAGTTAGCACTAGTATTATTTCTAAGCACTATTCATATATGAAAAAATCCTGAATTAAAATATGAATGGAGTTTCAGTGCAAAAATGTGATAATTGTGGAAAAGAGTTCCAAGAATGGTCTTGCGATTATTGCTACATCAAGTTTGTCACAAAACAAATAGGAGATTTAACATGCAGGAATTAGACAATACAGAAATCAACAGGTTTATTCCAGATATGAAAATTCCAATCAGAATTGCTTTTATCAAACCTAATGGCATACCTGGCGTTATTTCTCTATGGTATACGTACAATGATGGCAAAATCTACTGTGCTACGCAAAAAACAGCAAAGATTGTCTCATATCTTCAAAAAAATGCTGCATGTGGATTTGAGATAGCAGCAGACAATCCACCTTACAAGGGAATTCGTGGAGAAGGAACTGTCAAAATTTTAAATGATAAAGGAACGGATTTTCTTGAGATTTTGATGGACAAATATCTGGGAGAAAAAGACTCAACGTTATCTAAATTTTTAAGAGATAATTCTAAAACTGAGGTGGCAATTCAAATCACTCCACGTAAAATCTTCAATTATGACTATTCTAAAAGAATGAATGATGTATGACAATATGATGAAGGATCAAGAGTGTCCAACTTGCGGTTCTAAAAACTTTGGAAACATACAGATGAAGAGAAATCAAGATGCATCTATAACATGGAAAAAACAGTGCTATAATTGTAAAAAATTCTGGTATGCGTAATATTGGAATGAATTATTTGAATATGAACTATATGATTCTATATTGGTGTTTTTGTGTACAACGTAGGTATTGGTTTAGATAATAATTTCTTCCTAAAGGAAATTCGATAATACATCAAAATGCCAAACAACTCCAGATATTCAACAAATCCCACGGTGTAAAAATGCAATAGCCATCCATCAAGACTTTGATCAATTGATGCAATAGCTGCACTCATCTGAGGAAATGCTGTTAGTAATGCCACCGGAACCATCAAAAATGCAACAACCCAATCAGACGCCTCCAATTCCTTTGCGGAATCTAAGATTTGTTCAGAGCTTGTTGTGGACATATTCTCCATATTCTGCATTTTTAGTTCAGAATAAACTGAATTTCCCTGATCAATTGCAAAAATCATCCCGCCTAATATCAAAAGAAGAAATACAGACTCACCAATAATTAGTAAGCCACGTTTGCCTTTTTGAAATTTATACATTTGTCGCTCAAGCATAGGGCCAAAGAAACCGAGTTTCTTCTTTTTTGCAAGAATGATTACAGATATTGAAATTATAGAAATAATGCCTAGTGAGCCAAACCAGTTATCTGAAACATATTCTACAAAAAGAAGCCTAGCTGGCAAAAGTAGCCCGCCCATCACCCCAAATACAATTAAAGACTCAAAAATTCCTCTCAATTTCAGATGCCCAAGAAAATATCTTCATAGTTGAATTAATTGAAATTTGCTTTTAACCAAGGCGGTTAATTACTTCTAGTGCTAACTTTTGGATTATTTTTTAATGCGTCCATCCGGAATAGACGTATTTCAAATGATTTCTCTTGGTTTTCCTCTAGCTTTTGTTCTCAGTACTGCCTTGCAACAAATACATCTAGTATCATCAATTGCCAAAAATATTCCACAAAATGTGCATCTTTTCTGTCCAATCTCGTATCTAATCTTGTTTGAAACTGCTTCAGCTCTATACATGGTGCATATTCCTCTGCATGTTCTACCCATTAATCTCACCTCCCATAATTCTCTTAATCTCCTTTGATCTGTTTCTGATTGTTACTGCACTGATACCAGAAACTTTAGAGATTTTCAACTGTGAAACTTTTCCTTGTTCATTAGAAAAGATAAATGCATAGTTGTTGCCATGGCCATGGGATTCATTGGTCATATCTACGGATTTTCCCGCAATAACTATGCGACAATAGTTGCACGCAATTTCACCAGTTATCAAATCAGTTATCATAGAATTTTTTTTGCAATTCCTTAGATGAA
This sequence comes from Candidatus Nitrosopumilus sp., assembly GCA_029881195.1. GTDB lineage: Archaea > Thermoproteota > Nitrososphaeria > Nitrososphaerales > Nitrosopumilaceae > Nitrosopumilus. Next base: position 2,430 of record JAOUNB010000077.1, on the reverse strand, counting down.
TTAAATCATTCAATTTATTCTCTCCAACGTGAAAGGATTACGCAATTATGGTTTGAAATAGAATGCCTCAACAGATCTACAGGATCTGAATTAGATTCAAGAGAATTCTTGACATCTTTGACACTTATTTTTTTTCTCAATATTTTTTTTAAAGTAAATGCTACTAGCATAACTAAATTGAGGAAATGAATTATTTAAAGTCGGGATAAAAAAATATCTAGTGGTAATCACATCTATTTATCAAATTTAATTTTTGCATCCAAGTTGATGAAAAGCAATCCAAAAGTTGGCACTAGAAGATGATGTCATGATTTTTAATATACAAAAATAATAATTTCTAAATATTATGAATATCACTACAAGCAGTACACCAACATGATGAATTTTATTTTAAAGAAAAATTCTAGGGCAAATAGAGACAAACTCTATTCAATAAGCATAGATGTTGAAAATTTTCCTAAGGTAATGCCAAAATATTTTAAATCCATCATTGTTAAAAAAACAATTGGGAATGAAATTTTTGTAGATGAAAAAATTCATTTTCTAGGTAGTTTTTTGGATGTAAAAACAAAACATGTGATTGTTCATCCAAGAATACACAAAGTTCACATACTGTCGGGTCTACTACGAGGATCGTCTTTTGTTGAATCATATGATGAAACGCATGATGGAGTAAATGTTGTAATTGATGTTTCAATTATGTTTAATGGTGTTTCAAAATTACTTTTGCCATTTGGATTTTTGATAAAAATGCAGATGGCAAAAGTAATGAGTGAATTTCTTAATTCTGCAGAAAGAATTATTTTTGATTTGAATGACACATAAAGTTAGCACTAGATCAAAAATCAGTCCCATTATAAATATAAATTTCTACTCAGACATTTATGAATAAACACGTCTATGTGATTGGTGCTGGAATAAGTGGACTTACTACTGCATCATTACTTGTCAAAAAGGGTTATTCTGTAGACATTTTTGAGAGAATGGGTAAAATAGGTGGCAGAACAGCCTCCACTGTTTTTAGAAATCACATATTAGACAATGGATTTCACATAATGCCCTTTTACAAAAAATCTGCAATCTTTCAAGTTTTAAAAAAATTAAATATTGAATCAAATCTTAAACTTGCCAAAGTAGATAAAATTGCGTTTTATTCAGATACCGGATTTCACAAGTATCCAAAAGGTATAGTAGACTTGCTTCAACTTTCTCTGATTCCCTTTTCAAGTAGAATCAAACTTCTCAAAGTGTTGCTCCCTATGGCATTTGCGTCAATGAAAAAAACTGAGGAATGGGACAGTCTTTCTTTAACGGAGATTACAAAAAAACTCGACTCAAACACAAACGCATTCTTTGAGGCTATCTGCATGCTTGCATTTGCAGATACTGCCGAACATATCTCGCTGGGTGAATTTGCAAGAACCATGATTCGTGCAAATCCTTTCAAGGGCGGAACAAGTGAATTTGCCTATCCTGATGATGGAGGATATGATGCAATATCTCAGGTATTGAGCAATTATATTATTGCAAACAAGGGAAAAATTCACCTAAACTCACCAATTAAAAAAATTGTTGTAAATAACTCTAGAATCCAAGGAGTAATCACAAAAGATGGAATTTTTTTCCCTTCAAAATGTGTTGTTATATCATTGCCTGCATATCAGGGAATAAATCAACTGTTTGATCATGATGTGTTTGATAAAAAATTTGTCGATAAAGTAAACAAATTAGACAAGACTACTGCCGTAGTTGAAGTTCATTTTGCACTAAACAAAAAAATAGATTCTAGACAAATAGTTTTTCCCGTAGGGGATTTTACTACAAAGGGATTTTTCTTTATCTCAAATATTACTTCATCAGTGTGTCCTTCAGGGGAGCATTTGATGATTGCAGGAACTCCGATTCACCCATCCGTAGCTGATAATCCAAAAATGATTAAAGAGATCGTAACAAAAATGAAAGATGAGTTAAATTCGATATATCCCGAGTTTAAAAAATCATTGCTTTGGGACAGGCCAATGGCTTGGAAATTAGTCGAATCAATAGTAAAGGAGCCAGGGTTGGTATGGAAATCAAAGATGCCTCATGAGATACCTCAGGTAAAGGGCATATATTTTGTGGGCGATTCTACCATAAGCTATGGAATAGGAACGGATTCTGCGGCACACAGCTCAATTCTTTGTCATCCAAAAATAGAGTATTTCTTACAACATTCTAACTAGTTGTTGTACGAATAATTTTTGGCAGTTGATCAAGCGACAAATTTGCAAAAATTTCTGCATCAAATTTTGGGATTTTTTCTTGTTCTAGAGCATAACCACCAACTATGACGGGAATTTTAAAATTCTCTTTAATTTTTTTAATCAGTCTTCGTCCTGCTTTTAGATTGTCTTCTAACGTTATGGAAACCATTACTAGTTCAGGGTTTTT
>JAOUNB010000076.1 GCA_029881195.1 Candidatus Nitrosopumilus sp. | reverse complement strand
TGAGTACTTTATTATACGGTAAGGAAAAGTAAATTGCCAAAAGCCGGATTCAAATCAATCACAGTCTCAGAAACAGTTTATGATAAATTCCATCAAGTTTATCAAAACAGTAAAGACGACCTTACAATGAAAGGGGTCAATAGTTTCTCAGGTTATGTAACATACATGCTTGAGGAGATGATGCAGAAAGACAAAACTTTTGCAAGATATGCACCTAAGATTGAAAAAATTTCGGTTGATGATGACCGTGTAATTCTGAAAGACAATATTAAAAATAGAATAGCAGAAGTTGCAGTTCAAAAAGGAGAATTATTCTGTCAATTATGTGATGAAAGAGATTGTGTACATGTTGGTTTTGTTTTTTCATTACCAGATGTATATGAAATCCTTAACTCTAGAGGAATAAAGCATCCAAAATAGAAAAGTGGAGGAGGTGGGATTTGAACCCACGAACTCCTGAGAGACAGGATCACCCATTATTTGATCTTAAGTCCTGCATGTCCAAAAGCACAAAGTGCTTACTTTGGCCAGGCTTGATTACTCCTCCAAAAGTGTAGAAATCTGTGTGAAATTTAACAGTTTAGAAGAATATTGGTCAGAATGAAGAATTATAAGGATTTTCTGCAGAGAATTTTTGTGCTTCGATAGCTCAGCCTGGTAGAGCGTTACATTGGTAATGTAAAGGTCGCGGGTTCAGATCCCGTTCGAAGCTTTTAATAATTTTTTATCAGCAATTCAAAGTGTCCAGTTCTTTTTTCAGAGTTGGAATTAATTGAACGATTTGCCTTAATTTTATATATTTTCCAAGGTTTGGTTGCAAACATATCTGCTACTTCTTGAGAGTTAGAATTTGATAAAAGAACTTTACATCCTTTTGAATCTAATTTTATACAAAGTTCTACCAATCTGCTAAGATCATCATATGTAAAATCCTTGTTTGTATAACTAGTGAAATTAGATGTATCACTAACTGGTTGATATGGTGGATCAAAATATACAAGATCATCTCTTTTGGCATCTCTTAGAATAGCCTCAAAATCACGACATTTGATTGAAACTCTATTTGAGCGTAAAACGTTACTAACTGAAATAAGATTTTCTTCGTTTACAATATTTGGATTCGTGTATTTTCCTAAAGGAACATTGAATTTTCCTTTACTATTTACACGGTATAATCCATTGAAACAAGTTCTATTCAAAAAGATTAATCGGGATGTTTTTTCGATTTGGCTTTTAGGATTACTTTCTCGAATATAATAATAGTATTCCTTTGAATTTTTTTGATAGTGTTTTTCGTGATTTTTTAGGGAATTAATCAAGTCATCTATTTTATCACGAATTGTGGTATAGGATAACACCAAATCGGAATTCAAATCAGATATGTTACATTTTTGATCATTGCGTTCGTTTAACATATTGAATAATAATGCCCCTCCTCCAAGGAATGGTTCAAAATAAGTTCCAAAAGTTTTCGGCAAATTTTTATTTAAGATTGGTATAAGTTGACGTTTTCCACCTGCCCATTTGACAAATGGTTTTGGCGGAGCTAGAATCTGATCATATTGCTGTTTCAATAGTTATCATCACAATATTACATATTGTCAAAATAGACAATAAAAGATCACAAGCTGTGCAATATTATTTAATCAACTTTTCAGAAATTTAGAGGACACCCTAAGGGAATATAATAAAATGAAAAGGAAAAGGTTGGATTTAGTCCCACTTTGACCAAGCGGCCATCCATCTGTATGTCCAAGTGTTCAGTTTGCAACCTAATGCTGCAAATGTACATGCCAATACCGCACCTGCACCGGCACCGAGAGCAACTGGGCTGTTGTAGAATTTACCTACTTGCGGTTCTATCGGTGTCATGTATGGTGGCAATGTTGGTCTTGGATATTTGAATGCCGTTTCTAGTGGGTCTGCAACTGTTATCAGGTTTACCATGTTGAATAATGGTAATGACATTCCTACTAGTACACCGCCAAACAGTATCAAGGAGTGCTTGTTCTTCTTTGTTGCCCAGTAAACCAAGTCCAACAGCATTGCTGATGGCAGCCAAACTGGAGTCACAATGAAGTCATATGGATATCCTAGCGAAAACCATGCGGCTTTTGCTATCCATGTGTATACTGTCATTATTAGAGCATAGTACGTTGCTGTGCCTGGAACGCCTGTAAATGTTAGGTAATATGTTGCACCTACAATAAGCATCAACGTTTGCGATATCGAAAATACCGTGTACGAAGTCCAAGCCCAGTCAGTGTAGAAGATGTAGTCTCCTGCGTTAATTGTTAACAGTGTTGAGTTAACTGCAACCACTACTATGAATAAGTAGTGTGTACATCGTCTTAACCAGACCATATGAAGTTGAAGAAATGGTCAGTATATAAAATTTTAGAGTATGATGAAGATCGTTATTTGTAGCGGAAACAATAACAAAATATGACATTAAGATAATGAAGAGTACAAAAGCCCTTTTTGATTAAAATGAAAAAGAAAATTGCTGAAGGGGTTTTCCTTCGGTTTACCAACCAACGAATAGTGATACGAAGAGGCAAAATGCAGTTGCACCAGCAATGCTGCCGCCAACTATGCCATTACTATTTTTGTTGGATCCTTCTTCCATGACTTTAACACAGAAGATGTAACCTATTGCTATAATGATTGTAAGTACGATGAATGCAAAGTGACCACTTGCTGTTGGATATGCCCATGGATAATAGAAATATCCTGCTGCAGTACCACCAAAAGTTGCCAATATTGCTGCCCAGAATGAAACTGTAATCATACCGGTCATATTTTCAACGCGTCGTCCAATCATTCGTTCAATGTCAGCGCTTGATGAACCGCCACCGCCACCAGAACCGAATCCTTTTGGAAGAGTCATTATGAAATTATTCTAATTCAGAATCCTTTTAAGTCTTTCTTAAACTGTGACGCTGGTACGATCTACGTCTTTTTTTAAAAATAATAAAATAAGAAAAAAATGTGCTTTTGCACAAGTTCTATGGGATTGATCTGCTGTACAATTTGCCTTCTAAGGCCATCTTGTACATCTCTGCAACATATGGGTTCTCTCCAGGAGTTTCCGCACCTAGTTCTACGAGTCTAGCATATACTCTGACTACGTATGCAAGTGCGCCCATGAATGCAACTACTACACCCATGTTAAACATCCAGTGGTTTGGAACCGCAAATATTTCTTCTACAAACCAGAAATGCCACATCTCATTGACCCCAATTGTAAACATAGTTGCAAGGTAACCAAGAATGGTCATCTTCAAACCTGTGTTCATTGAATTATTAGGACCTCTAAGAACTGGAATTTTTCTATCATAGATTGCTGCTGCTCCCCATCCAAGTGGTAATGTGATGAAGTGGGAATACAACCACCAGTGTGCTGGTGTAAATGCACTATCTCTGATAGAAGTCTGATGTAGAGAACCATCAACGAAGTTGTCTACTTCGACTGATGCTGCAGTGGATCCCATAGCAATAACGATGAGCCAGATTTTTTTAAGTCTCTGAATCTCAACTTCTTTTGGGATTAATGCGGGCATCTGTGCCATGACTGTATTGGTGTGAATTCGGAATATAAAGTAAGAGTTTGAAAAGAACAAATTTTTGTTTAATTATTTACAAGTTATTTAGGAAAATAATAAATATTAAATAATTTTTGAAAAATAATATAGAATTATTTCAAGGGTTTTTTATTATTTTCATCGTATAACATCGATGATAAACACATGTGCAAGCATCGATCCTCGGAATGAAGGTAAAACATATAACGATGTGTACTATTTCCTCATTATTAGGGATAACTATGGTCGAAAAAAGAATTTTCGTATTTGGACTAGCTGTAGTACTTGCACTAGGAACATTAGGTTTCAACTGGGTTGAATCCATCATTCCAACTGCAGATGCACACGGTGTCCAAGCACAACTCCAGAGTCGTTTCATCAGAATTGAGGATGAAACCTTTAACAGACAATCCCTACAAACTGGCGAAACCTTGACAGTTCAAGGAACACTAGTCAGTCTTGTAGAGAGAGACCTAAGAGGATGGCTCTCAATATTCACAGAGTCAACCAACGCAGGTAACAGATGGGAGATGTTAGCAAGAGATCCACCAGGAAACGTCTTTGACATTCCAGGTAATGCTGTCGTCGATTATTCACTATCTGCAAAAGCACTTGAAGCAGGTGTATACCACGTACACACCCAACTCAATGTAGCAAAAGTAGGTCCAGGACTGGGCCCAGGTCAAACAGTAGTTGTTGAAGGAGATCCAATTCTCAAACCAATCCCATATACTAACATCGCATATCAATCAATCATGATAGGTGTTGGATATGTCATTACGTTTGCAACACGACCCTGGCAAGTAATCTAAACAACCCAACCTTTTCCTTTTCATTTTTAATCAGATGTCACGAGTAACGTAATGACTTAAACCAAGTTTTATTTTCTAGAAAAAAGTATTGAAAACATGCTAAGTTTTAAGATAATCAAATTAGATATTTTTCAAAGTTATTTTTTTGGAGAAGTTGAATTTCGTTCAGACATATTTAAGGTCAATATACAAAATCAGAGAAGAGGTAAAATTCTCAAATTACCTTTTAATATAAAATCAAAAAATGAGAAAGTTATTGTCAGAATGACAGGAGATAATGATTTGTTTGTAGAAGATTATCTCCCATATAGAGGAGAATCAGAATGGTTAGAAATTGACTCAGATGAAATCACATATTATCTTGCAGACCATCAAGATCAATTAGATACAATTGAGATTATGCTGGAATAAAGGAAAGGACTTTAAGGAATCCGGCTAAAATCATCATATGAAATATCCTGGAATGGGGGATCCTTACAAAAGAAACAAGACAATAAAATTTCTCATCATAAGTGCCATCATAGGAGGTATCGCAGTATTACTTACTAGTTTGGTAGTAAACCCCATGATAGGAGGGCAGCCACATAATGCGTGCATTGACAGCATTGATACGGATTGGAAAATATCATTTACATTTGAAATGATTTTGGATGGTCAGAAAGCTGAGGTTCAGCCAAATATTGGAATAACAGAAGGATGTCAAAGAGCTATATACACACTTTCTAATGATGGCACAGTATACGCAGAATGGACTGAAAATCCCAATTTTGAATTAGGGCATTTCTTATACATTTCCAAGTTTAAAATTAGAGAGATGGAAGAGTCAAAAACAGAGATTTATGTCAATGATAGATTATCAGAGATGGGACTCAAAACCCCATTACAGGACAAGTATCACTACAAAGCAGTGTTTACTTCAAAAGATTATGATTCATCAAAAGACAAAGACTACCTTCCAGAACTAAAACCCAGTGATTAAGGTAATTCCATAACCAAAAAATTAGTAATTGTAGACTTTGATAAAATTTGATTATTAAAACTATACCTAGCGTTAATTAGAGATTTCAAAAATAATGAAAAGAAGAAAGGAAGTAATTTTACCAGTATTTACCGTTGTCTGGAATCAGACCAATACCTTCTCTTTCAAAGTGTCTGTCCAACTCATCGACCCATCTTTCACGGTTGTCTTTGTAAGCCCATCCGTGTACACGTAACCAGAATGAGATAATTCCAAGAAGGAATATTGTGAACATCATGGTTCCGAAGATGTAAATCATTACATCATAGAATAATGGATCATAGTTTGGTCCCAGTTGTCCTGTTATTGATGACAGGATGCTTAGGAAAGTTCCTACGATAGGAGTCATGATAATTTGGCTCTATTTGTGCGATATATACATTTCTTTTATTATCAGAAGGTACGAGATCAGTATCCACTAAGATATAGATAATAAAATAAGAGAAAAGTGAGGTTTGATTATCCTCTTCCCATTGCTGCGTATTTGCCAGATCTTCCTCTAATGAAGAATGCTCCTGCAATACCACCGAACACTGCACCTGCAATAATTG
>JAOUNB010000074.1 GCA_029881195.1 Candidatus Nitrosopumilus sp. | reverse complement strand
CCTAAGATCATTTGCAAATCCTGCAGCTGCGATTCCTGCAAGCCATCCTAATGCATGAAATGATATTACCGTGGCTGCACGTTTTTTGTCAACATTTGCCTCATACGTGTATGCAATCATTGCAGGAATCATGATTCCACTTGCAATTCCAGCAGCAATTCTTACCAGGAAAAACATGGAAAGATCATCTGCAAAATAATGCAATCCGAAAGCTATTGCACATCCAATGAAGCCGATTCTGATGAATTTGAGCCTAGTTCCTTTCTTGTCTGAGTGTCTTCCAAAATAAATCTCAGATAAAATTTGGGCAAAACTAAATGATGCAACTAGTAGCCCAATCTCAAAAACAGATTCAGTTACTCCCTTTGCAATAATGGGCATGAATACAAAGATAATTGAAATTCCAGCATGCTGAAAAAAGGTTGCACTTCGAACTAGGTTGTTTACTTGAAGTTTTAGCATAAATCTACAAAAAATTACGTTTTACCTAATTTCAACATACGTATAATTCCTACCAATACTTGCTATTTCTTCTGAAAAGAGTTAAACTATCTAATCGTGTTCTGAAATTGAATTGTCTGAAAAAGAACCCTTTCTTGATGCATTACAAAAAAGAGTGTTACTTTTTGATGGTGCAATGGGAACCGAGATTCAAAAGTATGATCCAAAACCTGAAGACTTTCCAAATAACCAAGATGGATTCAATGATGGTTTAATCATTACACATCCTGAATGGATTAAACAGATTCATAGAAATTATTTAGATGCAGGTTCTGATTGTATTGAAACAAACTCTTTTGGTTCAAATAAAATAAAATTAGATGAATATGGTTTTGGTGAACAAACAGTTGAATTTAACAAAAAAATTGCAAAACTTGCATCTGAAGTATGTGCAGAATATTCTGATAAACCGCGTTATGTGATTGGCTCTATGGGCCCAACAGGTTATCTTCCAAGTTCAAATGATCCTGATTTAGGCCAAAAACCTCTTGATGAAATAAGAGAAGCATTTGAGCTCCAAGCTGAGGGATTGATTCTTGGAGGTGTTGATGCTTTACTCATCGAGACAAGTCAAGATATTCTTGAAGTAAAATTAGTAATTGAAGCATGTCATAATGCAATAAAAAAGACTGGCAAAAAAGTTCCAATTATAGCTAACACTACTTTAGATCAGTATGGAAAAATGCTTCTTGGAACAAACGTTCAAGCTGCATATACCACAGTTTCTGATATGGGTATTGACATATTTGGGCTGAATTGTTCAACTGGTCCAATTGAGATGAATCCTAGTGTAAGGTGGCTTGACGAGCAAAATGAACATAGCATCTTGGTAGTCCCAAATGCCGGCATGCCTGAAAATGAAGGGGGACAAGCAGTTTACAAAATGACTCCTGATAAAATGGGTGGGGCGTTAGGTGATTTTCTTAATCAATACAAAAAGGTACGAATTATTGGTGGCTGCTGTGGAACAAATCCTGAGCATATCCGAGCGCTAAGAAAAGTAATTGATGAAAAAGCCAACTCTAACGGGGGTTAAGTATTTACAAAAACGATGGTGATTTTTCAACGTTGACCATTCCTAGAGTTAGTTCTGCATTAAAGGCTGTAGATCTAAAACAACTTCCAGCACCTCTGATAATTGGGGAAAGAATAAACACTCAGGGTTCTCGAAAAGCAAAACAGCTAGTTCTGGCAGATGATTTTGATGGATTGGTGGATTTGGCAAGAATGCAAGTTGAAGATGGGGCTCACTGTCTTGATGTTTGTGTCGCAACTACTGAGCGCTCTGATGAACGCGACTTTATGCTAAATCTTGTTAAAAGATTAAGTTTGGAGATTGATGCGCCGCTTGTGATTGATTCTACGGACCCTGAAGTAATTACAGCAGCAGTTACTCAAATTCCTGGCAGACCAATAATTAACTCAATTAATCTTGAAGGTGATGGTAGTAGATTCGAAAAACTAGCACCACTTATGGCAAAATATGGTTTACCTGCAATTGCATTGTGTATTGGTCCTAAGGGAATGGCTAAAACTCCTCAACAAAAACTAGAAACTGCTGAACTTCTCTATGAAACTGGAAAAAAATATGGATTAAAAATTGAGCAGTTTATTTTTGATGTTCTTACATTTACTTTGGCAACAGGAGAAGATGAATTTCTTGATGCTGGAAAAAACACTCTGGAAGGAATTCGCCTTGTTAAAGAAAAATTCCCAAATTCTTTTACTACTTTAGGTCTCAGTAACATCAGCTTTGGATTAACCCCTTATGCTAGAAAAATACTAAATTCTATATTTTTGTATCATGCAGTCAAAACTGGACTGGATACTGCAATTGTTAATGCAAAAGAGATTGTGCCTTATGGTGAAATCGATGAGAAAGAAAAAAAATTAGCAGAGGATCTAATCTTTAACACTCATCCTGATGCTCTATCTGACTTGATAGCATATTTTGAAAAAACCGGAAAACAAGGAACAACTGCTTCCAAAAAAATTGATGTTGATCCTTCTTGGTATCCTGGAAAACGAGCAAACTTTAGGATTGTAAATAGGCTCAAAGATGGAATTCAAAATGATGTTGTGTCTGCAATTGCAGAAAAACTTGGAAAAAATGAAATCATCAGAGATAATGATGGTGTTTTATCATTAGATGCTGCACAAGAAATTACTCATGATGGCGCAATTAGAACATTAAACGAAGATCTTCTTCCTGCAATGAAAGAAGTTGGTGACAAATTTGGTGCAGGTGAACTAATCTTGCCTTTTGTTCTCAAATCTGCTGAATGTATGAAGGCAGCAGTCGGAGAACTGGAAAAATATCTGGTAAAGAAAGAAGGATCAAGTAAAGGTAAACTTGTTTTGGGAACTGTTTATGGAGACGTGCATGATATTGGAAAGAACCTTGTAAAGACAATCTTTCAAAATAATGGATATTCAGTATATGATTTGGGAAAACAGGTGCCTTTGCAAAAGTTTCTGGAAAAAATAGATGAAGTAAATCCTGATGCAGTAGGCTTGTCTGCACTATTAGTTTCCACATCAAAACAAATGAAATTTTTTGTAGAGCATGCAAGAAAAAATAAAATGAATGTGCCCATACTTTGCGGAGGTGCCGCAATTAACAGCAACTACATAAACCGAATTGCAAAGGAAGATGGAATATACGAACCAGGTGTATTTTACTGTAATACAATGTTTGAGGGTCTCAAGACAATGGATGTTCTGATTTCCGATGAAAAACCAAAACTATTATCAGAATGGAAACAAAATTTAGAAAATTGGAAAGACAAATCTACTGCACCTATTGATCCCACAACTCTTCCAAAAAGTGAGATTAAGCCTGTCGACCCACCAACACCAAAAATTATTGGAATTCCAATTCGTCTAAAGTCAGACCAAATCAATATGGATGAAGTTTGGACAATGATTGACAAACGATCTCTCTTCAAGTTATCTTGGGGACTAAGGGGAAAAGCTGGATCTGAATCTGAGACAGACCATGAACAATTACTAACAGAATGGAAAATCAGAATAATTCGAGAAAAACTCTTTGAACCCGAAATTGCTTATGGATATTTTAAATGCCATAACAAAGGTGGAAAATTATTAGTCGAGAATCCTTCTGGCGAAAATGTTGAATTTGATTTTCCTCGCTCTACGAAACCTGAGCATCTATGTTTAACTGATTATTTTGGTGAGGATGATGTTGTGGCATTTCAGTCTGTGACTGTGGGAAACAAAGCAGCGGAAATTATTGAACAATGGAATAACGAAGATCGATATACTGATGCCTATTACCTTCATGGATTGGCAGTTGAAGTTGCAGAAGCTTTAGCTGAATGGGTAAATCAAAAAATAAAATCTGAATTGAATTTAGAAAAAGGTGGGTTACGATATAGTTGGGGATTTCCTAGCTGTCCTGATGTCTCACAACATCATATGGTCTGGAAGCTTTTAGAACCTGAAAAATCTGGAATGACATTGACTGAATCTGGTCAAATTATTCCTGAACAATCAACAGCAGCAATTGTAGTTCATCATCCAAATGCACAATATTTTGTGCTTTAATTAGAAAATTTTTCTAAAAATTCATTCAAGCCATGAAAATCACTGGGAGATGTAATCAATACATCTCCTGTGATATCTCTAACTTTTTTTACAAATTCTTCGAATTCTTGACTATATGATGTCAAATCTAAATTCAAAAATTTTGCAGATTTTTCATTTTTTTCAGAAGGAAACAATATGATTGGAATTACTAAAAATCCCTTGAGATTATCTGATAAATTTTGAACCTGTTCTATGTTTTGAACTACCTGTGTCATGAATCCCTTAGGTTTTGATTCTATTTTTTTTCCAATTTTAGAAAAATTTGGTTTGTTTGAAATAGAAAGATACAAATCAATTTTTGAATTCAGTCCTTGCTCTCTTAACTTTTTGACAATCCCGCTTGGAATTTGACCCGAATCTTGTTTTCCTGACTGTGACGGATCTCCCATTAACACAAGAATTCCTGAAAAACCAATTTCTATACAATTTTCTACAAACTCTGATATTTCATTTTCACTCTTGTCTCTAACTCTAAGACTGACTGTAATTGGCAAATTTGGAATTTCTTTCCTAATAATCTTTCCAACCTCAATTGGCGATACTCTTTGAAATCCTAATACATTCTCAGTAAGATGAATTGCATCACATTTTTTTGAAATAATTTTTATTTTTTCTATAAATTTTAAAATGGATTCATTTGTATCCACATCAGGTAAAATCTTTGGCGGATTTGCCTCGTACCTGATTGTCATATTCTCATTTCTTTCAACCTTGGTTAAAACCTTTGAATATCAAAACCCATATGGAATTATAGGAAAGATTGAAATGAATTTAGATGAACTAAAATCTGTACTCTCTAAACCTGTCAATCCAAAAATTGATTATGATGAAAACTATCGATTGGCATCAGTACTTGTCGTAATTTATGGGCAAGAACCATTAATCATAATGACTGAAAAACCCAAACACATGAAATTTCATGCAGGTGAAATTTCATTTCCTGGAGGAAAATTAGAAGATGATGATTCAGATCTTCTTCACACCGCGTTGCGTGAAACTAGTGAGGAGATTGGACTTGAAATTTCACGAGAACAGGTAATTGGTCAACTTGAACCTGTAGTTACTTTGAATTCTAGATTTTTAATCTTACCATTCATCTCAATCATTGATCAGATTCCGCCTCTATTACCTAATCATGAAGTTGAAAAAATTTTTCATATTCCATTTGAACCATTTTTGCATACAATGGCTAAAGATCCAGATCCTTCACATAATATCATTCAAGAAATGTATACGTTCGAATATCAAAATCAAATAGTCTGGGGTGCCTCTGCAAGAATCCTCAAACAGATTAGAAATTTTCTCAAATTTTGAGATTCATTTAAAAAGAGCTCTTCGTGCCTGAAAAACTATGGCTGCACGTAAGTCGTCTCCAAGAAAGATCCGTCTTCTAAAAAAGACAAGACAAGCATCACCTGTACCAGCTTGGATTATTCTCAAAACAAAGAGAAATGTTAGAACAAATCCAAAACGTAGAGCTTGGAGATCAACCGATGTGGAGGTAGGATAAATGTCTCAAGAATTAGAACGTGTTTATACAATTAATCTAGGTAAAGCTTTACTTTCACAATCTCAACACAGAGCTGTTAGAGCAATTAACATGATCAAAGAATTTGCTAGTCATCATATGAAAGTAGAACAAATCAAAATTGAAGAGGAACTTGCTCATCAGATTTGGGCAAAAGGTGTTAGAAGTCCGCCCAGAAAAATTAGAGTTAGAATGAGTAAAACAGATGAAGGATATGTCCTTGTTTCCCTCTATACTGATGACGTAGAATCCAAAGTAACTCCTAAAAAAGAAACTAAAGTTCCAGACAAAGTAGAAGAACCAGCTAAAGAAGTAAAGAAAGAAGAACCAGCTAAAGAAGTAAAGAAAGAAGAACCAGCTAAAGAAGTAAAGAAAGAAGAACCAGCTAAAGAAGTAAAGAAAGAAGAACCAGCTAAAGAA
>JAOUNB010000073.1 GCA_029881195.1 Candidatus Nitrosopumilus sp. | reverse complement strand
ACGGTGATGACAGGGATCATTATTGAAACTGAAGCATATAGACATGCGGATGACCCTGCAAGCCATGCATTTTCTAAGCAGACAGAAAGAAACAAAGCAATGTTTGAGGAAGTTGGACACGCATATGTCTATTTTACATATGGAATGCATTATTGTTTTAATGTAGTTGCAAGACATCCAAAAAGCAAAGCAGGAGCAGTTTTAATTCGTGCAATAGAGCCTGAAAAAGGAATTAAGAGAATTCAGAAAAACAGAGAAACAGTAAACTTGAAAAATCTTACTAATGGGCCTGCTAAATTAACACAGGCACTGGAGATAACAAAAGATTGTTACGGTACAGATTTAACTAAAGATTTAAAATTATACATTGAAGACGGGGTTAAACCAAGAAAGATCTACGTATCTCCAAGAATAGGAATTAAAAAAGCAACGGACAAGTTATGGAATTTTAAAATAAACGTTAAAAAAATTTAGTCTTTATTATTTTCATCCAAAGTCCATGGAGCAAATTTCCCAAGAATTCTTACCCAATCCAATCGTAAAAGTAAAATCACCACAGATGTCATCATAACTCCAAAAACAATAATTCCAATGTAAATAGGAGTAGCATCACCCATGTTTTCAAGAAAAGGTTCTACAAGAGATAATCCAAGATAATGTGAAATAAATACAATTGAATAGCTAAGAACAATCTTTCCAGTTAGAGTTGCAATAAAGAATCGTTTTGGATTATATTTTGCCAATCCCAATGGCACATAAACTAGATCATCTGGAATAGGAGTAGCCGCAGCAAAAAATGCGGCACCAGCACCATATCTTTTTACTAGTCTTTCAAAAGGACGCATTCTTTTTCTAGTATTTTCGTTGATGATTTTTCTTCCACCATAACTGACATAGAAAATGATTTGCTTTGCAGCAGTAGCAGTAATAGCAGATAGTAAAGCTAAAACATGCAGATCAAATTGATCGCCTACTGCCATAGTAGCAAGGAGTAAAAATCCAGGTAGCGGTACAAAGGGAACAAGAGAACCAAAGAAGTTTACAAGGGATAAACTCAAGTATCCTACTTCCGGAGCAAAAGGAAATAGGTCAACAAAATCCACAAATCAAACTATTTTTGGGTGTTATTTAATTAAAACTAGAAGAGTTGCTCACAATAATCATTAAAATAACATCTTTTTCAAAGAAAAAATAGATGCTAAAAAAAGACTTTGAAACAATATGTAACACCATAGCAAAGATAAGCCCATACATTAGATTCGTAGGCGTAATTGGTGAAAGGGGAGAACTATTAGCATATAGAAGAAGACCAGATTTGATTCCTCTTTTAGATGAAAAAAATACGCAATACCAATTTTCACACATTGCCATGAAGACAGATCTTGAAGAATTTTTTGATAAAAACCTAGGTGAGATTGAATTTTCTTGGGAAGAAAGGAAAAAGATTCAAACAATTTCATTTGCAATAAAAAAAAATAGAGTATGGATATCAATTGATAAAAAAGTAATTAGATCTGAGGTGTTACGAATAATTGATTCATGTTTTCCAATTGTTAAGAAATATTCAGATGCTTGAATTACTTTGAAGTGTCCCTATTGCAGTATTGATTTAGATTCACTAAGCATGATAGACGGATTAAAGCATATCTTAGAGCATAAAAAAGAAAATCAAAAATAAAAAATTTAAAATTTATATCAACATATAAAATATCGCAAAAGCATGGATGAGATTGAAAAAATAATAGATGAGATTAGTTTTAGAAAATCAAAATACAAAGACTATGGAAAAATGCAAGTAGAGGAAATCAGTGAAGAGTTACATGACATAATGAAATTTGAACAAGAATCATTGAAAAAAATTGAAGAGTTTGGAAAAATGCAAAAAGATCAAGACGTTGCAGATTACCTTAAAATGATTTCAAAGAATACAACACATAGAGAAATTACAGAGATTCAGGAAATTTATTTAAAAAAAATTGATAGTGAATATCTAAAATAAAAATATCATTCGGATTCATAAAGCCAACATCGAACATACCCAGTTTTAGTTTTAAGTTTAGGAGGAGGTTCTTTGCATTTTTCAATTGCTAAAGGGCATCTTTCTAAAAATCTGCATTTAGTAGGGGCATCAAGCAAACTTGGAGGATTTCCTTTGATGTATTTTGGAGGACCTCCCTTTAATGTAGGAATGGATTCCAATAGTCCTTTTGTGTAAGGATGTTTTGGATTTTTGTAAATTTCTTCTGAAGATCCAAATTCTACAATTTGTCCACCATACATTATTCCAATTTTCTCTGCAATTTCAGACAACACTGCTAAATCATGGGTGATTAACAAAAAAGACATCCCTTCCTTTTTAAGTGCTTTAAGTAAATTAATAATTTGAGCCTGAATTAATACGTCAAGTGCGGTGGTAGGCTCATCTGCAATGACAAATTTTGGTTTTAATAACAATGCCATAGCAATAACTACTCTTTGTTTCATACCTCCACTTAGTTCATGAGGATATTTTTTCAAAACATGCTCATCTAAACTGACAGAACTCATAGCATCTAAAATTAATTGGTTAGAATTTCCATCAAAATCATATTGTTTTAGAATTTCAAGAAATTGTTCATTTATTGTAAAAACAGGATCTAGTGCATTCATCGCACCTTGAAAAATCATTGCGATTTTTTTCCACCTATATTTTGTGTTAAATTCAGAGTTACTCATGTTCAAAAGAGAGTCACCTTCAAAGAAAATATTGCCTTGAACATTTCCTCCAGAAAGCATTCTAATTATTGATAATCCTAACGAACTTTTTCCACATGCACTCTCACCTGCGATTCCTATTGATTCTCCATCCTCCAAATGAAGATCAACATCATCTACTGCATAAACCGGGCCAGAAGATGAAGGATATCTTACAGATAACCCATTAATGTCTAAAAAAACCATACCTCTGTTTGATCCAAACTAGAATTTTTGTTTTGCACTAAGGGATATAAACAACATTATGAAAAGAAGAAAATCGATTCAAATGATGCTTCCAATTTGTGGTTTTGATGCAAAAAATGCAGTACTCTGTCCAAAATGTGAGGGAAAGGTAGAATCAGGAGAACTTACAAAGGCAGATGTAGAGGCATCAATCATTCTTGCAAATATTGCAAAATCAAATAAAGATATTGAGCATTTTACACTTTATTCTTGTAAAGAATTTGACGGAAATTTTGTTTTATCGTTAGCAAAAAATGACATCATGACAATTAGACAAAGTCGAACACTCTATAGACTACTTCAAGATCAATTCAAAGGGAAGATTTGGCTTGTAGAAGCAGAGGAGAATGATAAAAAATTCATTGAAGATTTATTTTTTCCTACCAAAATCTTGTCAATCAATGCAGTTTGGGCACCTGGAGGAATTCAGAAAACAAAGGCTGTAGTATCAGGCAAATGGACGCCAAAATTTCCAATAGACACTGAAAAAGTTATACAAATCGTAAGAAATGCCCGAAACCTTGACATTGAGATAGAATTTGAGGATAAAAGATAGACATGGTTTTTGTAAAAACACATGATATTGATGAATTAACTACTCAGTTGATTGGAACACAGGTTATTCTTGGTGGGTGGGTAGAAGATTTTAGAAAGCTCGGTAAAATGTCATTTATCACCTTACGTGATGTCACAGGAATCTCTCAGGTAATTGTAAAAGGAGAATTAAATGATAATCTAGGAGAAATTAATCGTCAAAGCGTTGTATCTGTAAAGGGAATTGTGCAAGAAACTAAAGCTCGAGATTTTGCATTTGAAGTTAAAGCAGACGAAATCGAAGTGTTAGGTAAAGCGATTCATCCATTACCAGTTGATCCTATTGGCAGAGTTGAAAGTAATATCGATACCAGATTAAATCATCGCGCATTAGACATGAGAAATCAAAAGACAGCTTCAATTTTTAAGCTTCGACATTATGTTTTGCAATCACTACGAAAAACATTATCTGAAAAAAAATTCATAGAGATTACAACACCTAAAATTATTGGCAGTGCAAGTGAAGGTGGTGCCAATTTATTTTCTCTAGATTATTTTGGAAAGACGGCATATTTGGCTCAGAGTCCACAATTGTACAAAGAACAGATGACTATTGGTTTAGAGCGCGTATTTGAAATTTCAAATTTTTATCGTGCAGAGAATTCCCATACAGGCAGACATCTCTCTGAATTTACCAGCATAGACATTGAGGCAGCATTCATGGATTACAATGATGTAATGGATGTATTAGAATTCCTAGTTATGGAAGTCTACAAGTATACTTCAGAAAAGTGTAAAAAAGAACAAGAGATAATTGGCTATACAATAGAGGTTCCAAAATCACCCTTTGAAAGAATTACATATTCTCAATGTATTAAAGAACTACAAAAATCAGGCGAAAAAATAGAATTCGGTGATGATTTGCTTGACTCTCATCTCAGAGTAATTGGAGATAGTCATCCAGGATTTTTCTTCCTAATTGATTGGCCAATGAAGCTAAAGCCATTCTACATAAGAGAAAAAGATGAAGATGTTACATTATCACGTTCATTTGACTTGCAATTTGGGTATCTAGAATTGTCATCTGGGGGGACCAGATTGCACAATCCTGAGATGTTAAAGGCAAGACTCAAAGAACAGAATTTGGATCCTATGCAATTCCAAGATCATCTAAAAACATTTGATTGGGGAATGCCTCCGCATTCTGGTTGGGGGATGGGATTAGATAGGCTGATGACTACATTGATTGGAATCGATAATGTTCGTGAGGTTGTTTTGTATCCAAGAGATCCCGATAGACTTAGCCCATAATTTGTTCAGATTTTTATTGTATTGGAATAATGGTAATCCATGATTGAATCCCAAGATGCAAAAAAAGTGGTAGAAGTAATCGGAAATAATTTGATAGGGGTTTCACATGATTCAAACAATTTTGTCAAGCTTCCAGATTCTTTTTGGGGATATTTTGCAAGAGGTCATGACAAAAAAGGAACATTCGGAGTGATCATCACATATTCTGAAGAAGGAAAAGATGTAGACGAGTTGATATCAATGTATGAGAAATGGGTCGAGAAAAATAAAACTAAAACAGATTAACTATTTTGTTTCTTTTAGAAGTTTTCTATAACCCTGACATTCTTTGCAGATTGGTTTACCTTTGTATTTTGGATTACCATCAGTAATTTTTAGTGTACCCTCTACCAATTTACAAATACAGCATTTTGCCATTTATAATGTACTGAAAATTGTGACTAATAAAAATTAGTAATTTTTGAAAAAGAGATAAATTCGAAGAAGAGGATCTTAATTAATGCATCAATGTGATTACTGTGGATCTGCATTTGGAGATAGAATATGTTATTTTTGTGAAAAAACTTGTTGTACATCATGTATGGTAGATGACAGAACTCGTTGTAAGGATTGTTACATTCAGAAACGTCGTCTGGGATGGAAAAAATTAATCAATAAGAATAAAGTTGTTCTGATATTTGTTGCATTTTTGTGGCTATACGCAGTATTTCCAGGACCATTTATTCCCGGACTAGATCCAACTTTTTACACAATCTCACTTGTCGCAGCTTTGCTAATTATGATTCCAATAGGATTTGCATTATTCTTTTGGTCTTTGAGTCCACCAAAATCAGATGTGAAGAAGAGAAAAGACTAGGTTGAACAGATATAAATTAACTTGAGAAACAGACTTTCAAAAATAAAAAAACAGAAATCCAATTACCAATAGGCACTGGTTCCCATGCCTTCATTCTCTACAATTTGTACATCTAATTCTTCCAAACCAAATATCACATAAATTGATTTTAGCCTGTTTTTATAAAGATAGTATTTTTTTCCATCATCAGTAACGATCGCACCTGTAACTTTGAGAATTTTATTTTCTTCAAGTTCATGAACGCGTCTATATGCGGTAGTCATTGGAATATCACATCCTTTTACAATATCTACAACAGATTTCGGCTGTTCTATGGTAAAATTCATAATGGTTCGGGAATATTCATCAGAAAGTGCTTTTAGAATTGCTTTTTTAAGATTCGAATCCCTTCCTAAAATTTTAAAATCAGCCATAATTAAT
>JAOUNB010000020.1 GCA_029881195.1 Candidatus Nitrosopumilus sp. | reverse complement strand
CCAACAGAACGTTCTGCTTTTTGAGCACGATAATTTATTGCAGTGTCAATGACATTTATTCCAGATAAAACTGATTGTGTTACAGCTTTTGTTACCAATTCATCAGTTCTAGAATCGGGATCACCAAGATACGTTCCAATTCCAACATTTGAAAAAGTTAGATTTGCAAAATTTTTGAAATTAGCTTGATTCATGCCTGAATTTTGAGCAAATTTTTTAGTTCCTTCTAAAGTTGCAAACCCTGAAATCATGTAAATCATTATCAACTGCTAAATTTATGTCTAAAGTATCAAATCCCAATTAAGAGGCTTAATACAAACAAGGCACCAGTAATTCTACTAAACAATAACGTAGAAGACATGAACGGTACTAAATTTTCAACATTGTTGTAGTTTTTTTGTAAACCTAATCCAGATTTAATCATTAAAGGCATACCTAGAAAACTAATCAAAGACGACAAAGGAAATAGACTGGAAGATATGCCTAAAATGATAACACTATATGATATTAATGGAAAAATCCAAAACAATTTGGATGCTTTCTCCTTTCCAGCAGTAATGACTAGAGTCTTTCTTCCTTTTGATTTGTCCGCATCATGATCTGGAAATGATGCAATGAAAAGTACTAATGCAGATAGAGAACCAACTATGATTCCCCCAAGAATTGATTCAACGTTGATTTGCCCTGATTGAATAAAAAAAGTGCCAATTACAATCATAGAACCCTTTACAGCTACAAAAAATTCTCCTAAACCAGAATCAACAATTTTTGTAGAATAAAAATAGATAGATAGAATCGCAAATCCCAGGATTATTGCAATTAGGATTCCATCTGTGATAACAAAATATGCGCCAATTAGCGACCCAATGAATAAAAACATAATTCCCGCACGATACACAGAAGAAGGTTTGAGTAATCCTTCAGGCAAAACTCCAGTACCACCACTCATTTTGGTACGCTTTGTTTTAGTATCAATTCCTCGTTTAAAATCCCAAAAATCATTGAGTAAATCCACGCTTGCATGAAGTGCCATCACCCCTGCAAATGTCAATAATGCATCAAGTAAATCAATTGAAGAGTTTTGCCACCAATTTAGTGCCAAACCTACAGAAACTGCAATAACTGACGCAAGGAGGAACCTAATTCTAATCACGCGAAACCAAACAGAGAGCACAAGAATACTTATAATTTTTCAATATAATATTCATGAGTTTTAAATTAGAACATTGTTTATATCAAATTTAATAAATAGATAAAGATATGATAATTGGCAAAATATTAGAAAATGAAAAGAGAGTCAAATTCAACGTGGAAATTAGTTGTAATGATTGTGGTGTAGATGTACCTGGTGGATTACAAACTGGTGAGTCATATTTTCAAACAGATAATTTTAAAATAGAATTAGAAGAGTTTAAGCAAGATTATCTTTGTGGAATCTGCAGAGACAAAAAAAGAGTCAAAAAGTAGAAAAGTACATCGTTTCCCCATATTCCAATTTTATTCATTGTAAAAAGAGTCAAAAAAACGATCAATGAATTAATTTTGCTTATCAAGAGAAATAGTAAGCATAAAGAATATTCAAGAACCACATACATCATTAATACTAATCAAAAAATTCTCAAAACAACAAACGGCAAAAAGTTCATTAAAAAACCAAACAAAGGATAGTTAGACTAGAGACTCATCATTAACTTCAATGGGTTTTCTGCCCATAAAACCAGAATCTTTTTCATGCCAGAATTTTATTTCAGTTTCACCGTATTTCCAACATAGCCATACTTCCTCATCAAACCTCTTTGAAGGAAAGTCAAGCAATCCTTGTTCAATACTTTTAACTGAAACACCAGTGTTTTCTAGTATTTCTATTGCCTCATAGAATTTAGTAATGGCTGAATTTAATTTCTGTTTTAATGTGATAAATTCTTCAAAGGAATTAGTATTTGAAAGACTCATCTGAAGTTGTTGTTCAATTTTTGAAACTTCGTTCTTCTTTGATAGTGCATATTCAAATTTTTTTATAACATCAGGAAGTGCTGCATTTGCCTCAGTAGTTGTAAAAAAGGAGAACATGTTTTTACTCATACAGGCCGAATTAAAAATCTTAGGTGCAGATTTATTAAGAATTACAAGAAATCGCTAACATGAGTGAAGAGTCATTGGAAGAAATCCTTATTCAAGTAATTAATGGTGCAGTAGCAACTATTCCAGCTTATCTAGACGACATTAAAGAAAATCAAGATACGCTCAGAGTTGAAAATCCTCAAGAGTTTGTATATGGAATAGTAATGGGTATGGCCCTTGGAATGGGAGGTGCAATACTAAGTTCTCAAAAGGAAGTGCCAACCACAGAAGATCAGATGAAAATAAGAGATATTGTATACAAACACATACCAGAGATAAGAGAACGAATATTCAATTGATAGAATTTAATCAAAAAGAAATAGATTTTCTAGAATCACTAGAAGAAGCAAGGATTGCAACGTCTCACAACGACATTCCACATGTAAAACCAGTATCGTTTGTATTTTATAGTAAATTCATTTTAGTTGCCACAGATTACAATACTAGAACGTTTTCAAACATTAAATCAAATCCAAATACAGGTATTGTAATTGATGTGTATAAATCAGGAAATCATAAAGCAATTTGCATTCAAGGAAAAACGGAAATAGTAGAAAAGGGTCCAGAATTTAAAAAATTCTACAATATTTTTTATGAAAAATTTGAATGGGTTAGAAAAGATCCATGGAAAGAGAATGATGCACCATTTTTGAAAATTATACCCAGCAACAAAGTAACCTGGGGATTAAAATAAATTTTAATTCATAAATATAAGAAAAAAGATTCAATGAGAAACTTAATTGTTTGATTGACTTTTTTATAAAAAACAGGAAATTAATTGTGGTTCACTCATATTTTTATGTGATATTCAGATTAAATCAAAGTCTGTATTTCCTTTTTTATTTTATGCATAAAGAAGATGATGCTTCAAATAAATGGAATGAAAAGAAACAATTTAAAAAAAATTAGTCATTCTATTATCAATTACAAATAAAAAAATGATAAATAATTAAATCATTTAACTGTGACACATTTTGCCAGATTACGTGGATAATCAGGATCATTGCCCCTTTCAATTGAAAGGTAATATGCCATTAATTGAAATGGAATAGTTTCAATTAATGGATAGAAGAGTTTAGGCAAAGTGGGTAAAGGTATCCAATAATCATAAATTTGATTAAATTCATCAGACACACCAATAATTTTAGCCCCGCGTGATTTTATCTCACTAATATTGGACAAATTATCCGCATATGTAGAACCATCGTCTTTAGGATTGATCACTATGACATAGGTATCTTCATCCATTAGTGCAAGTGGCCCATGTTTTAGTTCACCAGCTGCAAAACCTTCGGCATGAATATAGGACAGCTCTTTAATTTTCAGGGCACCTTCTTTGGCAATGGGGTAATGAACTCCTCTGCCTAGAATGTACAAGTTATTGATATTTTTTAATGCATGAGATATGTCGATGACAGGTTTTTGGTTTTCTAATATTTTTGAGATGGCATCAACTACTGAATTTAGCTGAGATGAGATCTTTTGAGAAGGATCAAATTTTTCTAACAGGCGGTATAGGATGGTTATTTGTGAAGTGAAGCTTTTCGTAGCAGCCACGCCTACTTCATACCCACAATTTAGACCTATAAAAGAATCAGAGGCTTTTGCCAAAGAAGAAGTAGTTGTGTTTACAATGGATAAAATTTTAGAATTTTTTTCTTTTGCAAATGCAACCGCATTTAAAACATCTGTACTTTCTCCGCTTTGTGAAATAGCGACCAATGTAGTATCTTCATTAAAACAATCATCAAAAAATTTCATTTCACTTGACATGATTGGCTCTATACTAATACCAGTAATTTTAGGAAAAAGATACTTTGCAACAAGTGCAGTATTATAACTGGTCCCGCTACCAGTAACATAAACACGTTTGGAAGTTTTTAAAATATTAAAGAATGTATCAAATTCGTCTAGAGATTCAATACCGGATTGTAAAACAGTGGACGTTTGCTCGTGTATTTCTTTTATTGTAAAATGTTCATATTTTCCCTTTTCAACATTTTCAGATGTTTTGGATATTTTAGTTGGAATCAGATTAACAAGATTACCTTTGAAATCATAGATAGTGTATCCGCTTGGATTTACAATTACAAATTGTTCATCATCAAGATAAATTACTTTATCGACGTGTTTTGCAAATCCCAAAATATCACTAGAAAGATAATATCCGTCTGAACCCAATCCAAGGATCAATGGTTCGTGGTTTTTTACACCAACTAGAGACTTATCTTTCAGCATTGCAATAAAAGAATACTGTCCAGTTAATTTTGAAACCGTTTTAATTACTGCATTCTTTAGATCATTTCCTTCAATAATAATAGAAGATAATAGATTTGGTATAACTTCAGTATCAGTATCGGACTTGAATGTCATGCCTTTATTTTTTAATTGGTTTTTCAAATCCAAGTAATTTTCAATAATGCCGTTGTGTACAACGGCAATCTCAGATCTTGCACATACATGTGGATGAGCATTTGATTGAGTTACACCACCATGTGTTGCCCATCTAGTATGTCCAATACCAATCTCACCCTTTAATTCATTTAGAGATAATTCTTTATTGACATGAGAAACTCGACCTATGCCTTTTTTTATTAATATTTCACGGTCACTTAAGGTAGCCAACCCTACGCTATCATATCCACGATATTCCATCTTGCCCATAGATTCTACAAGTACATTTGCGACATCAAGATTGCTATTATGAATACAACCTATAATAGAGCACATAGTGTATTATCCCTAAAAAATTTGAAATTTTTAGATTCCAGTGTACTTACACATGATACATAATTTATGAAATTATGAGAAGGGAATCTTAAGTAAATTATAGGGAAAATAAAATAATTAGTCATGAGTAGTATGTACTATGATAAATTATAAGCATTACTAACAAAAAAACAAGCAGATCATAAATAAAATAATTAGATATGAGTAGTATGTACTACAGTAAGTCACAAGTATTTCTGAGAGAAAATTTAAAAATAGATTTTATTATTTAAGATATATGCCAAGAGAAGGAGTAAAACAAATCAATATTACGATGGCTAAAAAAACCCATGACAAATTAAGAAAGGCATGGGAATCAGAAGAAACTGACAAAAAGCTTTCATCATGGGTTTTGGATACTCTTTTGTTATACGCAGAAAAAGAGAAATGGCTAAAAAATTATGCACCACATTTAGTTTTTGTTGGGATTGACAAAAATGGGATATTGTTAAGGGACAGACACCTCAGGGATTCAATAGTAGAAGTCAAATTACTAGACAACAGATTATGGTGTCAGCAATGCAGTGAAAAAAATTGTATGCACGTATTTTATGCAATAGGATTGCAACAGATTGCTAAAGTAGAAGATCCCGAACGAAGGATAAGAAAGTAATTTTATTTTAAGTTCAATTCAATAGAAATCGATTTGGAATGACTTAGTATGTTTTTGATCCTTTTATCAGATAATACCACAAATTGAAGCAAAATAATTATTATAATACCTAAAAAGGATTTCATATATTTAGAAAAACATATTGAACAAAATGGGAAAAAACAGGTAGACACAATGAGTTGTAAGGAATTAGAATTCTAGAAACGCCTACCTCCCAAAAATAATAACAATGGATAAGACAAAACTATTAGTTATCAGAGATTATAATTTATTAGCTGTATTGCATAGTCAAATTGTTATATAATATTGTCACAATATTATCATGGAACGAAGATCAGAATTAATTCAAGCACATTTTGATGATTTGATGTATGAGCTATTAAAACCAAGTATTCGGAATGTAGATGCAATATAAGGTGAAGAAAGGAGTTAGTTCATTTAAGAGAATATATTAGATTTTATGTATCATTTACCGTTAAAGAAATTTGATAGAATTAGACCAAATCATTTCATGTAATCATGTTATCCTTAGGTACTATGTTTTTTCACGTGTTGTTATATGGATTGCAAGATATATGTCATATTTTTTGATTGATGTAACGTTTTCCTTTAATAGTTCGTTTTTGTTTTATCGAATGATGAATCAATTTTCACATCATATGGATTGATATCTTGTAATTTATTTTTGAAATTATGATTCTTGCCATTATACCATAGTATGAAAGTAAGGGCTCTTAACGGTAGCGTGTAGCGCCGGGAAAGGGATTTGAACCCCTGCACGCTTGCGCGTAGCCGTTTTCGAGACGGCCGCCGTACCACTTGGCTATCCCGGCAGATATTGTGAAATTTTCTCCATAATAAAGTAAATCAGTACACAACTAAGACATATCATCTATATCAAACAATTCATTTTTAAATTTCATTTTGATCTGGTCTTTGGTATTTTCCCACTCTTCTGCAGTAACATTATCTGTAAAAATTGAACGAAAACCATTAAAGGATTCTGTCTGTAAAATCAAAAGAATTTCTTTTATTTCAAGAGCAGTTAAAGGAAAGTATGAAGTGATCTCAGACACAGTATCATCAGGATTAAATTTTATTTCAAAAATCTTATCCTCTAGTTGTGGAGGTAGTGATAGTTTTGCCACCATAATATTTTACAAGCAATAGTCGTATTAAATTGATTTTAAAATAACTCAAGTTATCGAAATAAAAAATTTAAAAACAACGATCACATCTAAAGCATAAACACAAAATAGAACAAAATTACAAGAAATCCCAATGGGTTTAAACCTAAAAGATTTGGTAGTAAGAAAGAAAACAAATCTGGAGGCATTTTCAACAAAGGTAATCGCAATTGACGCGTACAACGCAATCTATCAATTTCTGGCAAGCATCAGAGGTCCAGACGGATTACAGTTATCAGATTCAGAGGGGAGAATTACGAGTCATCTAAGTGGATTACTTTACAGAAATGTTAACTTTCTCTCATTGGGAATTAAGCCAGTTTACGTATTTGATGGAAAACCACCATCACTAAAAACAGCTGAAATTGAACGTAGAAAACAGATCAAAAAAGATGCAACTGTAAAATATGAAAAAGCAGTAGCTGCAGGAAATTTGGAAGACGCAAGAAAATATGCTCAACAGACAACAAGTATGAAAGACGGAATGGTAAAAGAGTCAAAACAAATTCTAACATATTTTGGAATTCCATATATTGATGCACCATCAGAAGGCGAGGCGACAGCTGCACATCTCACAAATACAGGACAAGCTTATGCTTCAGCAAGTCAAGATTTTGATTCTATATTATGTGGAGCCAAAAGATTGATAAGAAATTTCACAAACAGTGGAAGAAGGAAAATACCTAACAGAAACACCTACATCGATGTAGTACCAGAAATAATTGAAACACAAAAAACACTAGAAGCATTAGAATTGACAAGAGAACAGTTAATCGACGTAGGCATTTTGATTGGAACTGATTTTAATCCAAATGGTTTTGATAGAATTGGTCCAAAAACTGCATTAAAAATGATAAAACAATATTCAAGATTAGAAGATATTCCGCAAATTCAAGAACAACTTCAAGAAATTGATTTTCAGCAAATCCGAGAAATTTTTCAAAATCCAGAAGTTGCAGATGTAGAAGAAATTGTTTTCAGTGAAATAGATTATGAAGGGATGATAAATTATTTGGTAAAAGAAAGAAGTTTCTCAGAAGACAGGATTCAATCTACGTTAAACAGATTGAAAAAAGCATTAGAGAAAAAAAGTCAAAATTTAGACCAGTGGTTCTAAGATAAAGGATTTTTCGGAATTATTTTATTTAAAATCATAAAAGATAATCAAAATTTAATTTCAAGACTAGATCATTGTACGGGTTTTATTAAGGGTGGAATTGCATCATTACTCCACTATGAATGAATTAAAAGTGAAAAAAGATTTTGGAGATATTTACACTCAAGATTCACCATATAGGTATCTAAAAGAGATGGGCAGATTAGAATACTCCATATCAGATTCTACAAAACTGCTATACAACTTCATCATAGAACAATTAAAAGGAACATTATCTAGACCTGTTAATGTTTTAGACTTAGGAAGTTCGTACGGCATTAACTCATCATTGATTAAATATGATTTGACAATGACAGAATTGAATAATTTCTTTTTAAATGGAGTTGAACCTACAAAAAAAGAAATCAAACAATTCTACGATAAGTGTACAAGTAATGACAACATTAACTTCTATCAAATAGATATTTCAGAAGAGGCTTTGAAATTTTCTGAAGAGATGGATTTGTGTAAAAAAGGGATGAATATAGATCTTGAATCTGAAAAATTAAGTTTACTGGAATCGCTTCCCGAAATGGACATAGTGATTGCAACAGGTTGTGTTGGATATATTGGATACAAGAAATTTTCAAATTTACTTGAAGGGTTTAAAGATAGACAGTCAAATTCAACAGAAACTGAAGCAGGAGGTATTGCACCAATCTTTGCATTCTCGGTTCTCAGAATGTTTGATATGGATGACATTAAAGAGGTTTTTGAGAAGTATGATTATACTATTGCAAAAAGCGACATAAACCCAATACGCCAAAGAAATTTTTATGATCCTAAAGAAAAAGCAAAGACAATTTTCATATTGCATGATAGAGGAGTCAACACTAAAGAATACGAGGAAGATGGGAATTTTTATGCGGATTTTTATATTGCAAAAACCAAAAAGAAAATTTTGCAATTAAAACAAAATCAAGAAACAGTCTGATCAAAAGACTTCTTTGAGAATATTTCAGCACAAATTAAAAGGCGAAAAAATTAACATGAATTTTCTAACCCAACCAGTGGTTTTAGATTAAGAAGTTAGCAAAATAATAGAAAGAGCAACAAAACTATTTTTCACATAAATTATCTCTCTGAAGATATTTTTATACAATATTAAAATCTAAAATCAAATTATGATTCACCATATGTCTAAATTAAAATAATTCGTATATTTTTTAATTTAATTACTAGTTATGATTAATCAAAAAAATGTCTCAGACTGAAGCTAGAAAAACACTCAAAGATGCCCCAGTCATGTGGAGAAGAATTAATTCAATTGGAATAATTTTGGATTGTAATTCAACATATGCTGAAAATTTGGGATATGCCAAATCAGAGATTTTGGGAAAGTCAATTTTTGAGCACATATCCAAAGAGTCCTGGGAATCAATGAATGAGTCCTTGAAATTATGGTTTGAGACTGGAAAAGTTACAGATAGAAAAATTACATTCAAAAGACAAGATGGAAGTACCTTTCCAGGGTTGTTGCAAGCAACAAGCATTTATGATGAAAACAATAATTTACTTGGCAGCAATACGGTGATCTTTGATCTAACTCAAATGAATTATGAAAAGATAAAAGAATATGAAAAGTTTTTCAGAGAAGCAAAAAATAGACTAAACGAAATTAAAGAAAAAGAATATGACATATTAGATGAAAATTCAAAATCAGAGTATGATGGGCTTAAAAAAATGTTCGATATGTTGTTACAAATCAACTTGTCAGAATTATAGTAAATTAGCAAGAATTTCTTTTAATAGATTTTTGAATATCATCAAATGCATTTTGTATTTCAGTTACAGCTGTACCATCTTCTAGGGTACTCACATCACCTATTTTTTCATTATTTGCAATTCTTTTTAGTAGTCTTCGCATAATTTTACCGCTTCGTGTTTTTGGAAGTTTTGAAACAAAATAGATTTGTTTTGGGGTAGCAATTGCACCAATATCATTCCTAATTTTATCAAAAATTTCTTTTTTCAATATTTCAGTATCTGAAATTCCTTCCTTTAAAACAACAAATGCAATAATTACCTCACCTTTAATCTCGTCAGTAATTCCACACACTGCAGATTCTGCCACATCAGAATGCGACACAATACAGCTTTCAAGTTCCGCAGTTCCTATTCTATGTCCTGCAACTTTCAAGACATCATCTGCACGTCCAAGTAACCAGAGATATCCATCATCGTCTTTTAGAGCATAATCTCCGGGATAGTAACAATTTTTGTATTTTGACCAATAGACAGTTTTGTATTTTTCGTCATCACCCCACAAGGTTAAAAGCATTCCAGGCCACGGATTTTTTATTACAAGATATCCTTTGGTGTTAGGAGGTACCTCATCACCATTTTCATCAACTACAGAAATGCGCACACCGGGGATCGGAAGGGTTCCAGAACCAGGCTTCAAAGGCATTGTCTCTAATCCAGGTAATGGAGAAATCAACATTCCGCCTGTTTCAGTCTGCCACCAAGTATCAATAATGGGGCATTTTTCATTTCCAATAGTTTTGAAATACCATTTCCACACTTCTGGATTGATGGGCTCACCTACTGTTCCAAGTAGTCTTAGCGAAGAAAGATCAAATGAATTTGGAATATTGTTTCCAAATTTCATAAACATTCTCAGTGCAGTAGGAGTTGTGTAAAAAATGGTAACATGGTATTTTTGTAAGATTTCCCATATTCTAGAGGCATCAGGAAAATCAGGTGCGCCTTCATACATTACTTGGGTTGCGCCATGTAAGAGTGGCGCATAGACTACATAGCTATGGCCTGTCACCCAGCCTATATCAGCAGTACAAAAAAAGACATCAGAATCTTTAATGTCAAATGCCCACTTGAAAGTTGAATACAAATGTGTCAAATAACCACCGGTTCCATGCAAAACTCCTTTTGGTTTACCAGTAGTTCCAGAAGTATACAAGATGTAAAGAGGATGTGTACTGTCTAATTTTTCGGCATCACATGAATCTGGAACATTATTCATCAAATCATCCCACAGTCTATCTTTAGATGAGGTGGAAATTTCATTTTCTGTCCTCTTAAGTACCACCACATGTTCCACAAAATCAACATCTTTGATTGCCTCATCAATCACTTCTTTGAGTTTTACAATTTTTCCTCGTCGGTATCCACCATTTGCAGTGACAACAACCTTTGAGTGAGAATCAGATATTCTATCTTTAATAGAGGCTGCACTAAATCCTGAAAAAATTACTGCGTGAATTGCACCAATTCTTGCACATGCTAACATTGCAATTGGCAATTCAGGTACCATGGGAAGATAGATGGTTACACGATCGCCTTTTTTGACACCAAGTGATTTTAATACATTTGAGAATTTTTTTACTTGTAAAAACATTTCACCATAAGTAATTATTCTGGATTCACCATTCTCTCCCTCCCAGAGTATAGCAGGTTTACTAGATTTGGTTTTTTGATGGACATCTAAGGCATTAAACGATGCATTAATCGTGCCTCCGACAAACCATTTTGCAAAAGGAGGTTGCCAGTCCAGGGTCTTTTCCCAATAAGAGAACCATGAAAGATTTTTTGCCTCATCATCCCAGAATGATACAAAGTCAGAATCGGCCTTTTTCCTTAAAACAAAATCAATGTTTCCCAGACCAACATCATATGCTTCATCCATCAAAAAGTGTATGAATTTACAGCTTTCTAAGTGTTAAAAAATATATTAAAAAAATTATTGTGCTTCCATTTTAGCAAGCCAATCGTTATCGTTGTTATCTTTTGAAGTTTCTGTTGTCACCTGTTGGGGTGGTTCTGGAAATGCATATGTAATTTCAGATTCAGTAGGAGGTTCAGGTATTGAATGACCGCCTGCTTCAATTTGTTCTGAATGTGGGGTTACCGATTCGGTTGGTGCTTCTGGAAGAATTGTCTGAACTATTTCTTGTGGTTCAGAAGTCTCAAGATATGAAACGGCAGATTCTTGGATATGTGGTGTCGGAGGATGGGTTATCTCTTGCACTTCCAATTCAAGGTCAGCAATCCTACTCTTTACATTCTCGATTTCAGCTATTTCATGAGTCGTATGTTCAATAATTTCTATTGTACATGCTTTCACTGTCTCAAATGTTGTTTCAGAGATTTCATTACTCTTGAATTGTACTTTTGCATCAAAGGATAACATTTTTGCAGACTTCATTTGTTCATCTAACTCTGTCAATCTGGCCTCAAGTTTGGCTTTGATTTCTTTTTCTGTTTTAGCTAATGATGCAAGTTTTGACTGATATTTTTGATGAATGATTTCTGCATCCACCTTCATGTCATCATTTTCAGAAACAATATCGATCAAAGCCTTTAGACGACGAATAGTTAGTTGTTTTTCACGAAAGAGTCTTTGGGAATCTAATCTCCATTTTGGAATGAAAATAACAACACTGCCTTGTACTACAAGTTGCTCATATTGGATTTGCTGTAATCCTTGAGAACCGCAGTCGATACCAACTGATTGTATACTTCCGTCAATGTCAGTTATAGTTCCTACGACTTTGCCCATGAATGTTCCGTACATGTCTTTGACGTTTTTACCGATTATTTCGATATCGTCTTGAGTCATGTGTGGTAGTTTAGAGATTTGTATAACCAATAAAGTGTAAGTAATGTTTTTGGTTTTGGTAAGATTAAATTCACTAACTTTATTCGTGAGTGTCTCAGTAATTTTAAAATTTAGATAGTAAAGAGTAATCTCATGATTCAAAAAGAAGAACTTGAACAAATTTTGAATTTTGTTGCAAATAGATGGATTGAAACCACAAAAGATCCCAACAACAAAGCTTTGGAAAGTCTTCCAAATGATTTCTGGATGAATTCAATTGGAGGGAAAACGGCTAAGAATGGATTCTGGGTTACAACACTGATGTACACTGAAAATGAAGCTGATGCAGCATCTTTCAAAGAAGTTTTGTTGAGATGGCAAGCTAAAGGCCAAGACAAGGATAGAGAAAAAGGTCCCGATCTAATTCAAATTGGAAAAAAGAAATAGACTATTAATAATTGAATTTCCAGATATCGACATTGTCAGAATTTTCAGCTAAGGAAAAAAAAATCCTATCAGAACATTTTTCAAATACTGAAGGTAATGTCTTTGCAATAATTACTCCAAGACAAGTAGATCGTGGGGCATTAATGTCAAGATATAGTAGAACTGACAAAAATATGAGAAGAATATTTCTTGATGAATTTTTAAAAAATAAAAAAAGGGGAGAAGAGTTTTACAACAGAGTGCTTTTAGAGTATGGTGATGATTCTGTTGCAGAGTTAGGAGAAGCACAGATTGCAATTGAAGGATTATCCAACATTGCAGTAAAAAAAATTGAGGATAGAAGGATAGGGTTATCATATTTAGAAAAGTCATCCAGATATGTTGCATGGAATAAGAAAGAAAAAGGAAAATACAGATTTTACAGAGATCCAATTATCACAAAATCAAAATTTGCAGACATGTATGAGGAAACCTGTAATTTTTCATTTGATATTTATTCTAAAAATATTGAACCCATGATTAATTATGTTAGAGAAAAATATCCGATAGAAAAATATAGTTTTAGAGATTCTACAGATGGAAAAGAAAAGTTATTTTTCAAATTAAAAAAAGAATCGGATGTAAAATCTGCAAATATGATTTACAAAGGATCAACTAAAGCTAAGGCATTAGATATTCTCAGAGGACTTCTCCCAGCATCGACTTTAACAAATGTTGGCATTACAGGGAATGGACGTGCATTTGAATATCTTCTCACAGTTTTAGGCTCATCTGAACTTAAAGAAGAACAAGACTTAGCCTCAAAAATCAAAAAAGAACTAGATACAACTATCAAGTCATTTGTCAGAAGGGCAGATGACAAATATGGAAAAGCATTCCAAAAATATCTTAACGATGTTAAAAATAAATCAAAAACAATAACAAGAAATCAAATAAAGTCAAACCCAACGATAGGAACAATCACCAAACTTGTAGACCATGAATCCGAGAAAAATGCAATAGATAAGATCATCACAGGTATAATTTACGAGCAATCACCAAGTACATCATATCAAAATATTTTACATCTGGTTAAGAAAATTCCTAATCAGAAAAAAATCAAAATGATCAATGAATTTGCTAAACTTCGAAAAAATAGACGTCATAGACCTTCAAGAGCATTTGAAACAGTTTACTATACATTTGATTTATGTAATAATTTTGGAATGTTCAGAGATTTTCACAGGCACAGAGCATTAACTTTAGAAAGACAATTGCTTACAACAGATAATGGATACAATATTCCAGATGAGATCAAAATACTTGGAATCGAAAAAGACTTTAAAGATTGTATGGGTAAAACAAAAGAAACATTTGATAAGATCAGGAAAAAATATCCCGAACAAGGACAATATGTGGTAAACTTTGCATTCAATTATCCATATTTTATAAAATTCAATCTAAGAGAAGCTTGCCACCTAATTGAACTACGAACAGTTCCTCAGGGGCATGTTGATTATAGACGTGTTGCACAACAAATGTTTCATGAAATTAATAAAGTACACCCAAATTTGAGTAAAATTATGAAATTTGTAGATTTAAAAGAATATGATTTAGAGAGATTTGAATCAGAAAAAAGAACTGAAGAAAAGCGAAAACAAATCAAAAAATAGAACCACATTCCAATACAGGAAATAGTAATAAAAGATATGACCAATAAAATTCACGAAAATTCTGAAGAATGGAAGGAAAAGTTAACTCCTGAACAATATGAAATATGTGTAAATC
Source organism: Candidatus Nitrosopumilus sp. (assembly GCA_029881195.1). Lineage (GTDB taxonomy): Archaea > Thermoproteota > Nitrososphaeria > Nitrososphaerales > Nitrosopumilaceae > Nitrosopumilus. The sequence goes on along the minus strand of JAOUNB010000020.1, from coordinate 8,452 downwards.
ATGGAACAGAACCCCCATTTTCCGGGAAATATAATAATACCAAACTTGAAGGGCATTTCAAGTGTGTCTGTTGTGGGGAAGATCTTTTTTCATCGGATGCAAAATTTGATTCAGGTTCAGGGTGGCCAAGTTTTTGGGAACCATTATCAGAAGACAAGATAGAATATGTTTCGGATACAAATTATGGAATGATTAGAACAGAGGTTAATTGCAAGAAATGCGGGGCTCATTTAGGCCATGTTTTTGATGATGGTCCAAAACCAACAAATCAAAGATATTGTATCAATTCAATTTCATTACAGCATGAAAAAGACCAAGACGTATAACATTTCAAACAAGTATGATTTTTGAATAACAATTCATTACGATCATAATAAATTATGAAAAAATAAGACGGGTTTAAACTCCATTTACTATTAGAATTTAAATGAATGATAATTTGACATACGTTGCAATGTAAACATCAAAAAAAGAAGGTGTAACCCACATTTGGAAAACATACAGATATTAGATTAATAACAACAAAGTGCTTTAGTCTTAAAATTGATTAAAAACAAAGATAATCTGACTAAGAATATTTATGAAAGCAATCAGGCAACCCACTCTATGATACAAACCCCACCAAAACAAATTAGAATAAAATATTGTGAGTTACACTTAATGAGTAATAAAAATCAGATGAATAAAGAGAACCACAAATATACAATAAACAGGAATGAAATGATTTGAGAATTATACTATGTGGGTTTGGCGTTGTAGGCCAAAGTCTAGTAAAATTATTTGAATCAAGATCTGAAGACCTTTATGCAAAATATGGATTAAAACCAAGAATTGTAGGAGTGTTTGACAGTAAAGGAAGCGCAGTGGATACATCAGGATTGAACTCTAACAAGCTAGTAGAAGTAAAGAAGAAATTTGGAACTGTAAAAAATTACTCAGACAAAAAAAATTCAATGTCAGGAGTTGAAATGTTAAAAAACATTGAAGCAGATGTGCTAATTGAAACCACTGCCAGCAATTACAAAGATGCGGAACCGGGTATGACTCACATTACTACAGCAATGAAAAAAGGAATGCATGTAATTTCAGTTAACAAGGGCCCACTGGCATTAGCATTTCCATCACTCATGGAACTAGCAACATACAATCAAGTCATATTCAAATTTAGTGGAACTGTAGGTGGAGGAACTCCAATTTTAGATTATGCAAAAAATAGTCTTAGTGGAGAAAGGATAACATCATTTGCAGGAATCTTAAATGGAACTACAAATTACATTTTAACAAATATGGCTACAGGGATGTCATTTAAGGAAGCACTCAAAGACGCAAAAAATAAGGGATATGTCGAGGCTGATGAGTCTTTAGATTTAGATGGATTAGATGCCGCTGCCAAGCTAGTAATTCTTGCAAACTGGATCATGGGAATGAAAGTGACACTGCCAGATATTAATTGTACGGGCATTAGAAATGTCACAACTGAAGACATTAAAAAAGCAAACAAGAATAATTGTTCTGTGAAATTAATTGCATCGTGCAACAAAGAACTTATCGTAGGCCCCAAAGAAATATCAAATGATGATCCACTTTGTGTGAATGGTACATTAAATGCAATTGCTTTTACATCAGAGCACTCAGGAACTCAAACAATTATCGGTAGAGGTGCAGGAGGCATGGAAACTGCCAGTTCTATTCTAAGAGATTTGTTAGACATCAGACAAGAGATTGCAAGAATTTGAAATCCAATCTAATTTCAAAGAGCGAAACTGCCACACTCTTAAAAACGGTCTCAGAAAAATGGAATATGGAATTTCCCAAAATAAAAAATCTAAAAGTACATCAGATCTTGGAAGATGCACAAATAATCACAGGTGAGGGAATAAAAATATTAAAAATAAAAGAAGATTATCTTCCATTTCTATCAGAAACCAAAATGTTAGAAAGATTTCCCAGCGTCATGGTCGATATGGGAGCTGTAAAATTTATGTGTAAAGGCGCCAATGTAATGAGACCAGGAATTAAGAAATTCACAGAGTTTGAAAAAGAGCAGCTTGTCTGTATTGTAGAAGAATCTCAACATAAATTTTTGGCAGTTGGGAAGGCAATGGTATCTAGCTCGGAGTTGGAAAATATGGAAAAAGGCGAAGTCATAAAAAACATCCATTACATATCAGACAAGTTTTGGGAAACTGGAAAAACAATTTATGATTAAATTAAACGTTTTATTTTTCCGACAAACTCTTGTAAATTTTTGATGTGCGTTCCCTCCCAATAGATTTGATCACATCCATTACATTTCCAGAACTTATCATGATATTTTAAAATTTTTTCAGGTGTTTTGTCAGCAATTTCAGATTTTTTTATTTGTGATGTTCTAAAATTACATTTAGGACATCTTGCTGTATCACCAGAAATCTCATTAAATTCTAAACGTATATTTTTATGAATTTCTTGAAATTGTTCAAGTTCATTTTCTTTGGAGATGTGAACAGACTGAATGCCCATCCTTTCTGCACGTTTAATTAAATTCTGATCTTTAGAGATTATTATTCTATCTTCATTTTGAGATCTCTCTAATAATTCTGAATCATCAATATCAGAAAAATATTCAGAATCAAACCCAAGTAATCGCAGTTTTTTGGCAATATTACCAAGCATGGCATCAACAAAAAACAACATTGCAGATTTGTTTAAAAATTTAGATTTATTTGATTTCTTCTGTGAATTCTTCAGTACCATCTTTTGTGATTACAAGCATATCTATTCCATCGCCACTTGCAGAGTCTCTCAAGGCAGCAGAACGGACTGCTCTTTTTGCCAGATCAATTGCCTCATCTTTGGTCATATTTGGCTTAAATTGAGGGTCAAGCACACCTAATGCCATTTCAGCACCAGTTCCAACTGCAGCATAGTCATCAGGAAGAACGGAACCCAATGGATCAAGGGTATACAGAATTGGTTTATCAACAACACCGCCAACGATTACCTGAGTAAGTAATGGGAAATACCTTCGCTCATACATCATGTTTGACATCATTTTTGCAACTGTGTTAGGAGGAACGTCCCTTTTGAGTTCCATTTTTCGGATTTTTGCAAGAGCGGCTATTTGCAAAGCTAAAATCTGCATGTCAGCAACAAGACCGGCGCAGGCTGCACCAACTTTGTTAGTAATAGGAAATGTTTTCTTTGTGGATTTACTCACAAGGAAATTCCCAAATGCAATTCGTTTTTCACTGGCAAAAACTACGCCACCATCAAAAGTGATTCCAACAGCAGTAGCACCTGGCATATACATTGACATAATCCAAATAATTTTGCCGCATAATAAAGGGCTTTCTACATTTCACTCATAAATAATTGGTAAAACAATTATACCGAATATTTTAGTGAATCATATGACTTCAGCTGAGATTAAAGGGAAAATTCTTAACGATGTCGTTTTTGTAGGTTTAAGATCCGCCATAGGCGTGATCTTTATTGTACATGGGATATCCAAAATGAATCCAGGATTTGTAAACTTTTTGACAAACATGGGGATTCCCGTAGAAATGCAGATCCCAATTGCATTAGCAGAATTAATCCCAGGAATCTTCTTAGTTTTTGGAGTTCTTAGCAGATTATCTGCAGCGTTAATTTCAGTTATCATGTTAGGTGCAATCTTCTATGTCAAAGGAGCTCAAAGCCTAACAGGAGACAAAGGGGTAGAAATTGATTTAATATTACTGGCATCATCGATAGTAATTATGATTGCAGGTCCTGGAAGGATTTCAGCAGCACATGCAATTAGAAAATTGCCTAGGTGCCTACACTAGGATTTTGCAAAATTTTGCATTATCAAGCAAATGCATTTTGTAGTTTTCTTGAGCAAGTCAATTCTTGCAAATTCATTTGGAGAATGAATTCTTGAAAACATGTATGTACTTCCAATGGATATGCAGGGAGCCTTTAAAATTTCAACAAATGGATGCATCGGGCCAGTTCCAGCATTGGATACATTTAGAACCGATTCTCCAAATACTTTATCAGCTGCAGTTTTTACCTGATAAACAAAAGGACTGGAAGAATCAGTTCTAGCGGCTGATTCTCCATGAAAAACTTTGATCTTAACATCGGAGAACCCTTTGGATTTTAGATGGTTTTTTAACCGTATCACTTGTTTTTTTGGTTCCATTTTAGGTACTAACCTGAAATCAATTTTGACTAGTGCACTGCCAGGAAGAACAGTTTTTGCACCATCCCCGACATACCCAGAAATGAATCCCGCAATATTGCAGGTAGCACCGCTAACCAGTGCTTTTTTAGCATCAAACCCTTTCTTGTTTCCCAAAAAAGATTTTAAACCAAATTCTTTTTTGAAAACATTTTCATCAAAGGGCTCATTTTTAATTAACTTCAAATCCATTTTTGAAAGTGGTGTGACTTCATCATACCAATTTTTTATGAGAATTCTTCCATTGGAATCGCGTAGTGTTTTTACAGCTTCGATTAACCTCCATGCGGGGTTTTTAATTAAAACAGCTAGGCTAGAATGAGCATCTCGTATGGATTCGGTGACGGATAATTCAACGAATAAAAGTCCTTTCATACCAAGCCCTATGATTGGCCTGTTATTGGCATCAACATATCCAAATTCCCAGATTACGCCATCACAAGAAAACTTTTTTTTGTATTTTTTCAGATATTCTTCAATATGAGCACTGCCTGTTTCTTCTTCGCCCTCAATTACAAATTTGATGTTACAGGGGACATCACCAGTTGATTTTAGGCAGGCCTCAACTGCTTTTATCCGAGTGATCAGTTCTCCTTTGTCATCTGTTGCTCCTCTTCCAAAAATTTTGTTTCCTTTTCTTGTCCCACTAAATGGAGGATCATCCCACAAATCAAATGGTTCTGCGGGCTGTACGTCGTAATGATTGTAAAACATCAGGGTCTTTGCAGGGTTTTGTTTTGATTTTATTTCACCAAAAACAATTGGCGCTACGCCTTTTTTCAATTGTAAGATTTCGGCAGATATTCCAGATTTTTTCAGTACTTTTGCAACAAGGTTTGCACATTCTTCAATTCCTTCATTTTTTGCAGAAACGCTAGGTTGCTTAATCAGAGTTTGAAGATCGGATATTAGATCACCCATGTTTGAATCTACATGTTGGAGTGGATTCATGTCAGTCACACGATTTTGTCAAAGGGTTTCATTACGGTGGGAATTGCATCCAAGAGATCCATCGAAGTAATATGTAATCCAAATTTCTTTTGAACTGCTTTTCCTGCCAAACCATTGATGAAAGTTGCAGCGGCTGCAGATTCTAGGGAATGTCGATTCTTTGAGAGCAATCCTGCAACCAAGCCTGAAAGAACGTCACCTGTACCTCCAACTGTCATTGCAGGGATTTTTTTCTCATACAGGTAAGTTGCAGAGCCATTGGAAACCACATCTGTTGCACCCTTTAGTAAAACTGTAATTCCGTTTTCTTTTGCTTTTTTTTCAACCAGCTTTATTCGTTCATTTTTTGAATTGGGCGGAGATTCTCCAAACAGTCTTTTGAATTCTCCAGCATGGGGCGTAACTACAACATTTTTGTTTGCCAATAACGGCAGAACCTCTGGAACAAGGGCACTTGCGTCTAGCGACAGCCGCACATCCCTGTCTAAGAGAGACTTTACAAGATGTAATAGGGCGTTTCTTTCTTGTATCGCAAGGCCCATTCCGATCGTAGCAGAATCTAAATTTCGAGGCAATGCACCCAAAAGTTTGTTTGCAGCCCCGCGAGTTAATTTTTGATCAACCAAAGGAATTACGATCAGATTGGGAGATATTGATCGAGTGGGAGTGACATTGATGTTTGGAACAGAAGTGTAAACCAGATCAGTCCCGCATCTGAGAGCTGCAATAGAAGACAAAATAGGGGCACCGTGGTAAATATAGCTTCCACCAATCACAAGAACTACCCCATTTTCACCTTTTCGAGATTTGGATTTTCTTGCAGGGATGAATTTCTTAACTATTGAAAGAGTTAGATTTTTGGCCGCCATTGTGATACACCATGAAAAATAGGTGAATAAATCTTGTTTTTAACTTTCATGAATGATGAGGATGGTTTTTTGGAGATTTCTTTGCAGGTTTGCTTGAAATTTTTGACGTGGTTTTCTTGGTTGTTGGTTTTTCAGGTGATTTTTTTGATTCTCTTTGAAAGAATGCCTTTCGTGCAAAACAAAGGTATGTGGTATGCCCAATTCCCTGAAAAGAATGTCTAGTTTTTCCCTCTCTCGCTTCAATTGTACGCAATATGTGTTCAGTTGATTCTATATCAGTAAATTCATTTTCAACTAATGCCATTGTCAATTTTTCTAATTGATTCATTGTGGGGCAAATGGCAAAGATGCTTCCACTGCCCTTTAACATCTGCCGAATTTTGGGAATTACAATCCAAGGGTCCCCCAAATCAATCAGAGCCACATCAATGTCTTCCAGAGGAAAAGTTTTTGCGGTTTTCAAATCCAAGTTATGCTGTGTGACATATTTAGAAACCCCAGCTTTTTTGATATTTTTCTCAGCTATTTTCATGAAATTCTCATCCACGTCAAAAGTGTAAACGTGTCCTCGTGGTTTTACGATATTGGCCACAAATGATGTAAGGGAGCCACTTCCAGTTCCAATCTCCAAAATTTTTTGGCCACTCCCTATTCCCGCCCTTGCAATAATGTATCCAAGATCTTTAGGATACACAATCTGAGTACCATGCTGAATCTTCATCACATAGTCATACATTGTCGGTTCAAGAAGATAGACATACTTGTCTTTGTTTGTGACCAATCTGGAGCCATACTCTTTTCCAATTGCGTCAGAATGTTTGATTACGCCAATATGGGTGTGCAGTGATTCCTTTTTTGAAATCTTTGTAAGCCATTTTTTGGAATTATTATAGAAAAATAATACAGACGAATTTTGTTTAATTTTTGCCATAGGATTTTCCCAAAAATTTTAGATAAGAACCTACTGATCTTGAATTACATGTTAAATGATTAAACAAGCGTTTACAAAATTAACCTAAAAGTAATTATTTTTGGCTCCGTTTTTTTAACAAAAACATAGTTCTAACACAGTCATTGAGTCAGAGACATCTCGCGGTGTTAGCTGGTGGCCCAGAGCTCACATAAACTAGTTAATACGATTACCAAGTCTCCAAAGCAAAGGAGACTGTTTTTTTCTCTGAAAAAAATATAGAATTATTCTTAAAATTAATTACAAATAGTATTTTAAGACCAACAATGACACAAATGTAAATGACAGAACTGAAAGTTCAAGGATCCGGAGGTTACATTATTGCGGATTTAACTGACGAACAAGCAAAAAAGGCAGATTTGGGCGTAGGAAAGTTATTTTTAGCGCCAATCGGAAAACTTGAGACGGAAAAAATGTTCAAGCATTACTGCAATAATTGTGAGAAAGAATTTGAAAACCCACCAAAGATCCACCTCGAAGAGAACCCCAACGAGGAAGTCGCAGACAACCTAATACTTGTTGAAAGAGGGCAATATGCCTGTGAAAAATGTGATTCAGTGATCGGGGAATACAGGGTGTTCAGAAAGAATGACGAGTCAGCAGACGTTGGAAAAGCAAATCCGACACAGTGAGTTAGTTTTCGTTATTTTTTATAATCATAAACGTATTCAATAAATACGGCAATTTTTTACAAACAACATGTCAAACATGAAATGCGTATCATGTGGAATTAGTTTCTTTTCCCCAATGGGATCAGACAAATGTTCCAGATGTGCAGGAAAAGAATCCCAAGGACATGAAGGTCATGATTCCTGTGGTTGTGGATACAGCCATTAGTTCCTTTTTTCTACAACATCCATATACCATACAGTCGTGATTTGATTTGTGACCAAGACTTCTGAAGAAATGAAAAAACTTGTAGAAGATTTTATAAAAATTACCAAGATAAAATACGAAGATCAGACTGAAAAAGTAAGAGAGAAAAGCAAGATAGTAGATTGGCAATTCCACGTTGGAGCAAACATAGTTATCAGTAAAAACGCAAACAGAGACGACAGAATTCATGTTAATGTCAACATGAGGTTTCCCCCAGAAGATGCAAAGTTACTTGTACTAAAAAATCCATCATTTTCAAAAGCAATCATGGAAATTAGTGAAGTTTGCACCACATGTGGAGTAGGGCATCAGTGGATGAAAGACAAAGAAACCATTGTAGGGCTGGCAATTTTCTCCCATGTTGATGAACAGGTTTTAGACCGAGTTTCATTCCATAACACATGGGACAATGTCGCTCGGGTGTCAGGACACGTTCAAAAAATACTACGTGCTAATTTTAGTGGTTTTCCATCACCAAGCAATTCATCAGATGAAACGATAGATAAATCGATGTATGGGTAAGTTTTAGCAGTTCACGTATTTTGAATTTGAGTCAGTTTCGTCTCCCCTGGGTCTCAA
>JAOUNB010000019.1 GCA_029881195.1 Candidatus Nitrosopumilus sp. | reverse complement strand
CTTTGCTTGTTTTGGTTCAGCTTTTTTCTTTGCTGGTTTTGGTTCAGCTTTTTTCTTTGCTGGTTTTGGTTCAGCTTTTTTCTTTGGGGATGAATCTAGAACTTTCTTTTTCTTTTTCAATTCATCAAGTTCTGCCTTTATTTTTGCAGATTCATCAATCAGAGTATCTTTTTTCTTTGCCATCAAATCACCTTATTTTTTAAATTCAAGTTCTTATTTATCATAGAAAAATTCATGCCTATTTAACAGTAAATGTTTCCGTTATTGAAAGATTTTGTAATTGTTTTGAGACCATTTCGGCCACTAATTCATATGAGCCTGGGGTGTCAATTATTTTGGAGAATTTATCACCAACGGGAATCATCGAATTTCCTTTTTCAAAGCATTGTTCAAAAAATCCACTCTGAGTAACCACATCACTTGAAGATGAGTAAATTGTGATATATAGATCGCCGCAATCAAAAGAAGAGTCATTAACTTTAATTTGAATTTCTATGGGCACTGTGACAGAATATTGTTTCGAAAGACCAATAATTTCAATTGAAGATTTATGAGATGAAGACTCTTCTGAGTAAGACATCGGCCACATGTTTAGTTCCCTGTGGGGTTTTTGTAAGATATCACTCATCACGGCAGAGCCAAATACTATTGAAAAGATCACAGGCAATACAAATACTACAAAAATTCTTTTAGACACCATTTGGTTTTAAGACCCATAATTCCCTTATATCAATTTAGCAAAATATGAAACTTCAGATCAATTTGACGAATAAGTTAAATCGTAGCTGACTAAATATCGCTAGATGCGACTAAGAAAATTCAGAGTTAGAGCATATCGTTGCATTCATGATTCTGGAGAGATAACAGTGGGGGATTTAGCAGCTTTTGTTGGCAGGAATGAAAGTGGCAAAACCACGATTCTTCAAGCGTTAACCTTGTTAAATAGAGATGAAATGGTTTCAGATTTAGATCTTTGTGATGAAATGAATGAAGAGTTAAAAGAAGAGATCAGATTAGCAGAAGGAGAATTTGATCTTAATCAACATGAAAGAGAGCTGATAAAAGAAAAATTCCCAAGTTTACCAGAAATAAAAAAAATTAAATTGATTAGAACAAATAGAAGACCAAAAGTTCAATACGAATTTGAAGATATAGAACTTAGTGAAGATGAAAGTCAAGGAATCAATTCATGGGAAAATTTCTCAAATCAGATTCTAGGGTTTTTAGATACTATTCCAAATCATCTCAGAATACAAATTGATACAAAATTCTTTGAAGGACCAGTTCCAAAGAATCAAGAGACTTTTGATAGTGGAATGGCGGAATTTAGTAATCAGTTTCACGTAATTGCAATTCAAGAACCAAAAGTTATTGAAGAGTGGGAAAAAATCTATGAAAATCAGGAGAATCAATTTTCAAATTTGCTAAGCGGTGAAAGTATAAAAACAGCCTTAGAGAACTTTATTTCGTCTGATTTACATCCAAGGTTTGTTTACTTTTCAGATTATAAAAAAATCTATGGCAACATCAATCTTAATGAATTTCTCAGAGAAGAAAGAGGGGAAAGAGCAGATTCAATTGAATACATTGAAGAATTTGACAAAGCAGAGACGGTAAGAAATCTGTTCTATCTTGCCGAACTTAATATGAAAGAGTTAGATGAAGTAAAAGAAAGCCCTTCCAAATGCATTAAACTTCTAAATGCTGCAAGCAATAGATTAACCAATAAACTAAATCCAGCATGGAAAGGAGACCCTATCCACGTAGATTTGAGATACAATCCAGGAAATATCATGAGTGTGGTAATTTCAGATGTTCACAAAGATGGAACAATAACGAACACAGGATTATTAAATAGAAGAGCAGAGGGATTCAAATGGACATTTTCATTTATCGTCAACTTTGCAGCTGAAACACAGAGGGCGGAATTAAAAGAAGCAATATTACTTTTAGATGAACCTGCAAGAAATCTTCATCCAACTCAACAAATGGGAATTTCAGACTTGTTAAAAAATTTAGCTGGATCAAACCAAGTTTTGTATGCAACACATTCTCCATTTATGATATTTGATTACACACCAGGTAACTTGTTAGTTGTAGAATTAGATAAAAGGAAACATCTCAGCAGAATTTTTTACGATTATTGGAATGCAGACGATAAAACATTAACACCTATTCTATATGGATTGTCCAGAGGACAAGTTGAATCTATCGTAGATAGAGAAATTGGAACAAATTCTAGACCTATAATTATTGTGGAGACGATGTCAGATGCAATGTATCTTAATGCTTTTGATAAATTCTTACAGGATCCAAATATTTCAATGAATCCTCTCAATGTTGTCGCAGCTTATAACAAAAATTCTGTTTTGCCACTAGCAATTTTTTACAGAAATCATGGATACAGAACATTTGTATTATTAGATAATTCTGAAGAATCAAAGCAAATTTCTGCCCAGTTAGTATCAAATGAATTTTCAGCCATTCAAACTATTTTCTTTGAAAAGGAAGGAAAGAAACTAGAATCAATTGAAGATTATATTGCACTTGAGGATTATTTGCATCCAGTAAATCAGACTTATGAAATAAAATTAAGACGTGAAGGATTTTCAAACCTTACACCTGAAGAAGTTACACCAAAAGAAGGCAAAGGAGTATTAGAAAAATTGAAAAAAATATGGCAAGACCACAGAGAAGATGATTGGGGAGAATTTGACAATGAAGAGATTACCAGATACATATGTGAAAAAATTGCTCTTGAAGATACTAGTTTTCTTACAGACAAAACTAAGGATCAATTTAGATCGTTGTATAGATTGATTGCTGAAAGAATAAGACAATATCAAAATATAGCTGCTAAACCTGATCCAAATAAATTTCAAAGGGCCAAGGCTTAAGATTTAAGAAGTTTGCTTATAAGAGATACTAAATTAAAAAATAGTAAAGCATGGAAAAATCTTTAAGGTTTAAGAGAGAGATGAGCAATTTGATGAACGTGTATAGATCTTCAGTTAGAGGAATTACCTTTTTAACCGCAATAATACTTTCAATTACATTTGCAGTGATTCCATCTTATGCGGAAGGAATTGATGTAACAAGTATTGCTCTAGAAGAGACAACCATTATTGAGTTAACAAATCTTCAAGATGAAGATATCAATACTTTTAGGATTTGGGTAGGAAGTGATTTTAGTTTCAAATCTTTTAAAACTGAAAAAGATTGGATAGGAGAGAAAACGCCACAAGGAGTGATTATTTTCACATCTGCAGAACCAATCAAAAAAGGAGAATCTGTGAAATTTGGTGTTAAAACAGATAAAGTAAGTACAGGTATTAATTGGAAAGCATTAGATAATAAAGACAAACAAATTGACACAGGAAAAGCATTACCAAAAGAATTATCAGGAGTAATTCAAAATTCAGACAACATTCAAGTTAAAGAAAATACGGATGACAGTATTTTTACAGAATCAACATTTAGAATAGTCCCAGAAAAACCAAACGTGGGTTCATCAATTAGAGTTACAGGTGATAAATTTGGAGCATCTCAAGAATTTGACTTTTACATTGATTCAAAAAAGATTGGAAGTTTTGTGACAGATAAGGATGGACACTTTATGACCACTATGAAAATCCCAAATGAGCAAAAGGCAGATAGAGCAGATTTCATGATAAAAGATAAAGAAGGTGAAGAAAAAAAAATCAGTCTTAGAATTGGTAATATTTCCAATAGAATTCTATCAGAGAACACCCAACTAACTGTGCAAGGTATTCCAAGCATCATACATAGAGGGGAATTACTAGAAATTTTTGGAACAGGTACCCCAGGTAAAGGAATTTCAATAACGATTATCGGACCAGATGGAGAAGTAATAAGGACCAGAACAACAGAAATTAATAATAAAGGTAATTGGGAATTGGAACCACTTATTGTTCCATTAGATAGACCATTTGGCAAATACAATGGAATTATTTCAGATGGAAAACAAGAAAAAACAATTAGTTGGACAATTGAGTCAGACAAAGTAATCAACATTACACCCAATAATTTGAAATTTGAACCGGGAGAAACTGTGAAATTTAATGGTACAGCAATACCAAACAAACCAATTGAATTAGCAATAGAGGATCCTCTAGGAACGGAAATCTTTTCAGACATTATTGAAATTGATGAATCTGGAACTGTAGAATTTGAATTTGAAACTACTCAAAGCAGTACAAAAGGAACATACACCCTAGTTGCAACACAAGAAAAAATAAAAGAATTAATTTTTGTAGGATTAGGACAGCTACCAACAATCCCAGTTAACTTAGAATTTGACAAATTAAATTACAAGTCAACAGATAAGGCAATTATCACACTAACTGGAAAGTCATCAGAAATAGTTAACTTGTTAATTATCGATCCTTCAGATAAACCAAAAGGAGAATCACAATCTATCAAACTAGGTCCTGATGGAAGGGGATCCTTTACTGTTGATTTGAAAGGATTTGGAACAGGGGTATATACTGCAGTTGTTAGTAAAGGAGGAGAACAGAACGAAGAAACTTTCACAGTTGGTTTGCAAACAGGATCCGGACAGATTGATATTAACACTACAAAAATAAGTTATCTCACAGGAGATCCAATTTTGGTGTTAGGAGAAACTTCACCTAATGCTCTTCTTACAATTACTTTGAGCAATCCAGATGGAAAGGAAATAAAAGTAAAAGAAACATTCTCAGATAAAAATGGAAAAATTTCAGAGGGATCGTTTAGAATTCCATCAGATGCCATTTCAGGAGTATGGACAATAAAGGCGACAAGCGGGTCGAATTTTGATACAGTAGATTTCGAAGTCAACTCACTCGTAGCAGAAGGAATGATCGTTAGTGTTTCAGAAGGCGAAGACATTCCAGGATATGGAAAGACAGTGAATATTTCTGTTATAGGTGCTCAGCAAACAGTAGAACTAGAAATTATTGGAGAAAATAACAAAGTAATAGAAACATTATCTTTTCCAGCATCAAAATCGGGAGAAATCAAGCAGCCATGGATAATTCCTAAAGACACAGAGCCTGGAACATACACAATAAAGGTAGCAGACGGATTTAATTCTGCTGAAACAACTTTTAAGATCAAATAGTATCAAACAATTTTATTCCACCCAAGAAGACAAACAATCATGAATTTAAAAGACAGAATAGCAGAATACCCAAATTTTCCAAAAAAAGGAATTCTATTCAGAGATTTTAGTCCAATATTGAAGGATCCGTCAGCATTATCTGAAATTGCAGATGAGTTTTCAAAATATTTTCATACTAAAGATATCGATGTATTTGCAGGAATTGAATCACGTGGGTTTATTCTTGCATGCATTTTAGCCTCCAGATATAGCAAAGGAATGATAATGATTAGAAAGGCAGGAAAACTACCTGGAAAGACTGTAAAATTAGCATATTCTGTTGAATATGGAAAAGACGTCGTCGAAATTCAAAAAGACGTTATTGATAAAGGACAGAGAGTGTTGATTTGTGATGATTTGCTTGCTACGGGAGGTACAGCAAAAGCATCGGCAAAATTAATTGAGAAAGTAGGAGGTAAAATTGCAGGTTTTGCATTCATCATAGAACTAACAGGGTTGAACGGAATGAAAAGGATTAGCAATTATAATTGTAAATCATTGGTGAAGTATTAGTGGAAAAAGATGTAGAGATTGGAATTTTTGGTGGAACAGGAATCTATGATTCGGGATTACTCAAAAATGCACAAGAAATTGATATAGACACACCCTATGGAAAGCCTTCAGATACCATCACCATAGGTATTTTTAATGGAAGAAAGATTGCTTTTCTCCCAAGACATGGAAAAAAACACACAATTCCTCCACACATGATAAATTTTAAAGCAAATATTTGGGCATTCAAGGAATTGGGAATAACAAGAATTATTGCGCCGTCTGCAGTTGGAAGTCTCAAAGAAGAATTAGAACCAGGGCATTTTGCATTGCCAACACAATTCCTAGATTTTACAAAATCAAGAGACGGTTCATTTTCAGAGGAAGGAAGAGTAATCCATATTTCTGTTGCAGAACCCTTTTGCCCAGAATTGCAATCATCAATTCTAAAAGTTACGAAAAGTCAAGATTTGAAAATGCACAGAGATTGTACTTATGTATGCATAGAAGGTCCTCGGTTTTCAACCAAAGCAGAATCAAAATTCTACAGAACCACCGGAGCGGACATTATTGGAATGACACTAGTTCCAGAATGTCAACTGGCACGAGAAGCACAAATGTGTTATGCATCAATTTCAACTGTAACAGATTATGATGTATGGGCTGAAAAACCAGTAACTGCCAAAGAAGTTTTAGAGACATTATCAAAAAATGTAGAGAAAACAAAAAGAGTGTTAACAGAATTAATTAATCAAATTCCTAAAACTAGAAGTTGTTCCTGTGCCAAGGCATTAGAAGAAGCAGAGTTTTAGTCATCAACAAATGACTCTTTTTTAAGACCCTTCGGGAGAGTCAAATCACCCTGAAGTAAATTCTTCTGAAGCAGAAGAATTACATTTTCAACATCATATCCTAGTTTTTCTAATTCTTTTTCAGTATTTTTTGAAATTTTTGCACCAATGTTTTGACCACCTATCCTACCAAACGCAATGGCAGTAAAACGAAATTCATTATTATCTAGAATAAAGTGTCCAGTAATTTTTGCAGCCATCTGGCTTCCATGAACATTATTAATGTGAACTTTAAGATCCATCTCAGAAATTAAATTTCTATTGCCTTGTTGATATTATCATCAATTAAAAAACTCCAATGCTTATCATCATCAATTTTGAAATTATTTATTTTAAGTGGAATAATTTGCTCATCTAAGCATTCATGCTTTATTTCACCATTTTCTTTTAGCCTCACTAATTTCCATCTGTATTTTCCTTGTTGTAATTTGCATACTGTTACTGCCCATTTTGCATCAGGATCAATTTTTGGCATCCCCACCAAATCAGCAATTTCTTCAATACCCAATTGTTTTTCTTCACAAAATCTTTTCTTACAAACACCACATCTCCAAACATCAACAGAGCCAATAGTTCTCTCATCTATGTTGATGTTCACTACTCCAAAGTAGACTGGCTGATGTTTACAAGTTTCAGGGTCAACGCTCAATGTCGGTCATCCATCATTAGCATTATTTAGTTCTTGCATCATCGTAAGGCTTTTCTAAAATTCCTCCTATATTATCAACAATTTTATTTCGTCCAAAGACTATATTTTCTCGCTCACACATTCTTCTATACATATTAACTGCAGTAAATCTTGGATGCATTGCCTCAAATTCACTCTCAGTAATATCAATTAAAGATCCTAGAGTCACCAAATCCTTAGATGCTTTTTTAGCTTCTTTCTCAGATATGTTTAGTTTTTCGGCAATTTTTGGTACAGACATTTTTCCATGACATGTAATTAGTAAATAGACTTTGGCTTGAACAGGTTGTAATTTAATTTCAGAGATCAAATCATGTTCAATTTTTGAGAGATCCATTATTTTGAAAATACGGAAGGATGAAATAAATGATCTATTTTTTAACTAATATTTTCTTAGAAATTTTTAAAGAGAACCCCATAGCAATGAAATGAACAAAAGCACCAGATATCACTCCTAATAATAAATCATCAAGAACAACCCATACTAGAACAAAAGTAGAAAGTGAAGGGATAGTAACAATCAAAGCAATGATTGTTCCTTTTAATACAATGTCACGAATTGAAAGATTAGAGGATTCATTACCTGCCAATGATAAAAAATTTAAAAAATGGTAATAAAAATCAAAGATCAGTCAGAAAATATTGTCTTATTTTTTACCTTAAATCTTATACAAACATAATCAATCATCGATGCGTATGATTTTTGATACAACTATTACAGAATTCTGAACTGCATTTGATCATAGACATTAACTAATAGATGTATTCAGTAAAATAATTATCACTATTGTCAGTCATAGAATCTCTTAATAATTCCAGATTAAAAACATCCAGATATTTTTTAATTTACTTTCTATGAAGATATTATATTAATACCAATAATGCTGGAAATAATCAAGACGTCATATTCATAAAACATCAAATCATATGAATAAAACATTTCAGTTAGAGAATACTCTCCATCAAATGTAGGAATATTATGATATTCCTTTCTCATTTAGAATTACTGTTGCCTACATTTTTTCCATTTTTCTTTGGATTTGCCCTTTTCAATAAATTTATCAAAACCAAGTTTTTCAGTAACGTCTTTTCGTCCTTTTGTATTATAAAAAAACAAGTTTTTTATTATAAAATTTCCATGTGGGTATAAAAACAACCCTCAAACTATAGTTCATACATAACATGCTCCTATTATAATTTGAATCTAGTTTTTGGAGCGTATAAAAATACGTATTTTATGATATTGAATTAATTTGAGAGGGCCCTCGAGGGGAATCGAACTCCTGTCCGAGGATCCACAATCCTCTATACTAACCACTGTACTACGAAGGCCACAAGAAAGAAACTTTGTTTATCCAGTAATAATCTTTTAGCTGGTAATTAGACTGTAGATTTATTATTGACTAGGTAAAATTTGTAGTATGAGATTATGGTGGGTAGCAATGGCAATAGCAATTGGATTAACATGGGTTGGAATGAACTATTTACTTCCATTTAAGTAGAACTCGATTTCAAAACATTTCTTATTTGCGATTAAACGTTGGTTTTCCAACAAAATAAAGCCGATCGCTTTAAATTTGTTGTATATGGGTGTTTTTCAACTTGAAAAAAGGATTCATCACCAAAAAATTGCGAACTGGAAAGAGAGTGCAAGAAGAGGATGCCAATACAAAAAAGATGGAGAAAATACAAGGTGGAAAATTTACTTGGTTAGATCTTCAGAATCCTGATAGAGAGGATATAGAACAAATTGCAAAAGATTACAACCTAAATACGCTTAATGTGGAAGACTGTTTAACAAAATTTGAGCTTCCAAAACTAGATAGTTATGATGATCATTTCTTTGTAATTTTACATTTTCCACCCTTGGCACAAAAAGTGGGAATATCTAAGAACAGTCAATTATCTATTTTTGTAGGCAAAGACTTTCTAATTACTATACATCAAGGAGATCTAAATCCATTGGTTGAATTGGTTGAATTATGTATCACTGATTCAGATCGAGAAATAAAAAAGAGGCTTGTAGGAAAATCTCCAGGACATTTACTTCATGAAATAATAGATGTGTTAGTAGATGATCTCTTACATACATCGAGAAAAATTATTGCAAATCTAGATGAGATGGAAGACAGGGTATTTGATGAAAGGAAATCAGTAGCAAGAAGTATCTCATTGTTAAGAAGAGAGATTAACAGGTTGAGAAGAATAGCGAATCCATTAAAGAAATTCGTACTGGAAATTGCAAAGAATATTGATAGATACTCAGACAGGGAGATTGAGGAACTTACACTATATTTTGATGATGTAATTGATCACATAGATAAGGTAATTGAAACATTAGAAGAATCAAGAGAAACTATGGAAATTTACAAAGATACTGACTTTGTGTTAAGCACTGAAAAAACAAACAAAGTACTAGGAGTATTAACAATTATTTTTACATTAGCGATTCCAGCAACGGTAATTGGTACATTTTATGGAATGAACGTGAGTTTACCAGGTGGAATTGAAGATAATCTGATGTTTCTAGGTCCTTTTACGACATTCACAATTATCATACTTGCATCAGCAATTCCAGCAATTCTGATGTTTGTATATTTTAAAAAATTAGGCTGGATAAATAGTTAAAAATTAAATCATTCTATATTTTTTCATGTAGATTTACATAAATCTTTTAGAGATTGATTCAAAATATCAAGAATTATCACTAAAAGACTTTGAATCCTTTCCAACATATTTACAAACACCACAAAATTTGATAAAAATTTGCAGAATATCCAGAAATAAATTGAGCATAAGATAAAGATTCCAATTGATTTTCAAGTGAAATATTATAAAATTGAGATGTATGATTGTCATTTAGTTGATTTCCTTGAGCAAACTGAATTTCATTATGAACAAAATCAATAACATATCTATATAGCATAGGTTCCAACTTGACTCATAATTACTAAATTCATGTTTTAATTCAACATAAGATTTTTCATGTTGATAATGTAATTTATTGGAATTATATTGTTTGTAAGAAGTGACATCTGAAGGATCTGGAGAATAGTTTTTTGATTAGGATTTAAATTGGACGAAACATTAGTTACATGGAAGAAAATATTTCCAAGATATCTATTCTAGTCTTCCTGTAAATAGATGTAGATGTAATATTCGTTAATATATTGATCATAAGGAGCATGATAAATCAAATGTCCAAAAAATCATCAGATAAAATTACTACAAATGTAAATATCAGAATATAAAATACAGAACTGTTTTTGTAATCAACAAAAATTATGTTCTATGCACCATAATATTTTGTTCAAAAAATTATAAAACTTAACAAAGATTAAACAAGCAATCAAAAATGGTTGCAGGTATGAAAAATGAGATTAGATAAATACGAGATATTTTAACCTAAAATATGGGGAAAATTAGAATACGAACAGGACGAGGTACGGGAACCATTGAAGTTGATGACGATCCTTCAAAGTGGTCAGGAGACGAATATAGGAAAGTCCAAGAAGCTAGAAAAAAAGCAGCAGCAAATAGAATGGTTCATACAGGTAGAGGAACAGGTTCAAGAAAATTAGGAGACATTCCTGATCCAAAGGCAAGACCTTCAACAGAAGGAATGACCAGAATTACAGGTAGAGGAACAGGTTCAAGAAAGAGTAAAAACAGAGGTACAGAATAATAATCCTCAATTTTTCACTTAAGATTTTTTCTTAGATATGATGTTAGATTTTAACATTAGGGTTTCCAGCTTTGAGTTTTTCCCAATCTGAAAGAAAGTTTTCCAAACCAATTTTTGTCAATGGATGCTGCAACATTTTATCTAACACTGCAGGAGGCAAAGTTACTACATCGGCTCCAATTTTTGCAGCATCCACTACGTGTACTGGATGACGTATGCTTGCAACAAGAATTTGAGTTTCAAAATCATAATTAGAAAAGATTTCTTTAATTTCTTTAATCAAATGTATACCATCCTGACCAACATCATCCAATCGTCCAATAAATGGACTAACATATTTTGCACCAGATTTAGCTGCAAGTAAAGCCTGATTTGCAGAAAAAATCAACGTAACGTTAACAGGAATTCCTTCGGATGAAAGTAACTTACATGCTTTTAGTCCATCAGGAGTCATTGGAACTTTAACTACAACGTTGTCTCCATATTTACATAGTCGTTTACCTTCGTCAATCATTCCAGAATACTCAGTACTGACAACTTCTAAACTCACATCGCCCTTGATAATTTTTGTAATTTCTTCCATTACATCCTTTGGATTTCCACCTTCCTTTGACATTAAAGAAGGATTTGTGGTGATTCCATCTAGTAAGCCCATGTCATTGAATTTTTTAATTGAGTTTAGATTAGCAGTATCAAGAAAAATCTTCATAATTTTTTGCTCCTAATTTCTTTGACTTGTTTTGCCATATTAAAAGATGTTATTCCATGTTTTTCCAAGAGTAAAGGAACCTCATTATCCCTAGCAGATTCTCCAAACATATCTTGTACACCAATTCTTTTTATAGGAACGGGGTAGGATTCAGAAACAGATTCGGCAACGGCCGAACCCATTCCGCCAACAATATTGTGTTCTTCAGTAGTTACAATACAGCCTGTTTCTCGTGCAGCTTTTTCTAATAATTCATTATCAATTGGTTTTATCGAAAACATATCCAAAACTCTACAGGAGATGCCTTCTTGCTGCAATGATTCAGCTGCCTCTAAAGCCATTTGGACTGTTATTCCACAAGATACAATTGTACAGTCAGAACCATCTCTCAGGGTTATACCTTTACCAATTTGAAAATCTTGAGATTCTGAATGAACTAATGGGGTTTTAGATCTTGCCATTCTCATGTAAAATGGACCATATTCTTTTGCCATTAATCGAGTTAGTTTGGAGACGGTTACAGTGTCAGATGGAATAAAAACCCTGAAATTTGGGATCACTCTCATTATTGCAATATCTTCGATTTGTTGATGAGAACCACCATCAGGTCCAACAGACAGACCACCATGTGATGAAACTAATTTTACATTTAGGCCTTTTTTACCTGGTGGAGAAGGATACGCGATGTTATTTCGAATTTGATCAACTGCTCTTCCTGGTAAAAATATTGCATAAGTACTAGCAAAGGGAATTTTTCCAGATATAGCCAATCCAGCAGAAATAGTAACAAGATTTGCTTCAGCAATACCTACATTAAAAAATCTATTAGGGAATTCTTTACCAAAGACAGAAGTTTTTAATGAATTAGATGTATCTGCACCTAAAACAACAACATCTAGATTTTCTTTTCCAACTTGAATCAGAGATTTTGAATATTCTGAACGCATGTCAGTCATAATTAATTCGTTCAAATGTATTCTGCCTCTTGCGCAATTTTTTTAATTTGTTCTTGTTTTTCACCTACAACATGCAGGCCAATCCATTTGTTTACCAAATCGGTTCCACCAATCTCCTGGGCCTTATCAAGTAAAATACGTCGTCTAGATTTTAAAACTGCATCTCTGAAATCTCTAATAGCTGTTCGGATATCTTGCTGCCCAATAAGAGCACCGCCACCAACAAAGACTCTTGCACCGTCAGCAAATATTGAACCAATATTTTCTATATTTACTCCACCGTCAGCTTCAATATAGCCTGAAAAATGGTGTTCTTTTAAGATAGAATTCAATCGTGCCATCTTTGCGTGTGTTCCTTCAATGTATTTTTGTCCAGATTTTCCAGGTACAACAGACATAACAGTAAGTTGATCAATAGTGGGCAAGAATTTGTAAGACCACTCAGGCAATTCAGTATCAGGATTTATTGCAAATCCAACACTGACTTGACTTTGTTTGAGTAAGTCATGAATTTCTCCAAAACTGGATTCATCAGTTACTTCAGCATGGACTGTAATAATATCACTACCTGCATCAATGTAATCTCCAACATGTTTTACAGGTTCATTGATCATCAGGTGTGTATCAAATGGAATTATAGTTAGAGGTCTTAGTTCTTTAATTTTAGTATGATCAAAAGTTTTGTTTGGAACAAATTTACCATCCATCACATCAAGATGAATATAATTAGATCTTCCAGAAATACATCTTTTAATTTCATTTTCTAGATGAGTCATATCTCCCGCAATAATTGATGGAGCAATCATAAATTGTGAATCCAATTCAAGATCAATTATTGGGACCACATCTGAATCAGGAGATTTTCCATGCCATTCAGGATTATCCTCCATATGTTCTATGGATTTACCCTTAACGGTTCTAGATATGATCATAGTAGGCACTCCTTTTGTTGCATTTGCTTTTGTAATGGCCGCATCAATTTGTTCAACTCTATGTCCAGCAATTTCAATGACATTCCAACCAAAGGATCTCCATTTATCACCTGTTTTCCAGCGAGATGCATCCTTCCACATTTCAGAAATATCATCACCTTCTAATTTTTCATCTAGTGGCATTACTTGTTCAGTATAGGAATCTTGTTGAATGAAATTCCTATCAAGGAAAACGGTAAGATTGTCTACCTTGTATTTTGCAGCAGTCATTGCTGCCTCCCAAATTTGACCCTCATCTGATTCGCCATCACCAATTATTGTATAAACATGATAGTCTTTGGAATCAAGTTTTGCAGCAAGTGCAATTCCAATAGAGTAAGATAATCCAGTACCTAAAGAACCTCCACAAAATTCAACACCAGGGCATTTTAGATCAGGGTGTCCTTGCAATCTACTACCAAATTTTCGTAGAGTATCAAGTTCAGACTCTGGAAAATATCCCATAACTGCCATATTGGAAAACAAACCGGGTGCAGCATGACCTTTAGAAAGAACCAAACGATCTCGATCTTCCCATTGTGGGTTTTGTGGATCAAATTTTAGATGTTTGTTAAATAAACATCCCAAGATTTCTGCCATAGAAAAAGAACCACCAGGATGTCCAGAACCAGCAAGAGCAGTTGCTTTTATTACTAACTTTCGGGCTCTAAGAATATTTTTCTTAATTTCATAGTAATTAAGACCCATCTAGCACGTTTTCTTTTTAAATTGAATAAAAATCTACTTCTGTAAGATTTTAATTTGATCGGGAGTATCTAATTATATGAAAATTAAAGAAAACGCACCAATCGTCATTTTTGATAATCAATGTTATTTGTGTGTAAAATTTGCAAAAGTTATTGAATTTTTTACAAGGGAAAAAATTACAATAGTAGGTCATTATTCAGATTTTGGAAAAAAGATAAGAGACGATATTTTAGATGAGTCTGCATTGGAAATGTTTTGGTTTATTGATACAAAAAGAGCTTATGGTGGAAGAGCAGCATTAGTACCGTTATTCAAATCATTTTTTTCTAAAAGAACAAAAAAATTGATTTCTAGTAAAATTGACGGTAATTGTGGACATGACTGCAAAACGATCAAGGCAGTTTTTATCAGATCATCTAGTTTACTGACTAATAGCAAAAGAATTGATTTCTAGTAAATCTAAATAATACTTGAAAACCATCAATTACAATGAAAATAAATGCTGAAAGTTCCATAAAAAAGAAAACAGAACTTCTTTGCGGATTCGTCTTAGAAAATTCAAACAAAGTATTAGGGTTAACCAAAATCGATAAAAAAATAGCATTATCAATCAATCAATCTCTAAAAGATATGGAAGGAAAGTTGGGAAAATTGAGCATAATTCCATCTCCAAGAGACAGATATACAAACAGAATTCTTCTTGCAGGATTAGGAAAAAAAGAAAATATTACGAATGATACCATACGATATGTTTCAGGGAAAATAGTACAAAAAGCACTAGAATTAAAGTTAAAAGAATTTTCAATAATTTTGCCTCCAAGTTTTGTTAATGAATCAGTTTCGTCGATTTC
Source organism: Candidatus Nitrosopumilus sp. (assembly GCA_029881195.1). GTDB lineage: Archaea > Thermoproteota > Nitrososphaeria > Nitrososphaerales > Nitrosopumilaceae > Nitrosopumilus. Next base: position 8,604 of record JAOUNB010000019.1, on the reverse strand, counting down.
TCAGATTGTGGAAGGAACCAAAATGGCTCTATACAAATTTGATAAATTCAAGGCAGAAAAGGCAGAGAAGAACCCAGATCTCACCATTATTGTTTCTAAATCAAATAACATTTCAAAGACCATTAGAACTGCTGAAATTATTGCAGATGGCGTAATTTTTGCAAAAAGTATTGCAAATTTACCTCCAAATGAATGTACTCCAACTACTTTAGCAAGTTTTGCAAAAATAATTTCAAAAAAGAATAAAATGAAATGCCATGTAATTTCGAAATTTGAATTAAAAAAGAAAGGATTTGGTGGGATTTCAGCAGTAGGACAAGGAAGTAAAAATGAACCTAAACTAATTGTTCTAGAACACAATAATGGATCAAGAAATGAAAAACCCATTGTTCTAGTTGGCAAAGCTGTGACATTTGACACAGGTGGGATTTCATTGAAACCTGGAGATAAAATGGATGAAATGAAATTTGACAAATGTGGAGGGTGTACAGTTCTAGGAATAATGAAAGCAGTTTCAGAATTAAAATTGCCAATAAATGTCGTAGGAATTATTCCTTCAGTTGAAAATATGCCCAGTGGAGAATCATATAGACCGGGAGACATCATAAAATTGTATGGTGGAAATACTGCAGAGATACTGAATACAGATGCAGAAGGCAGATTGATTTTAGCTGATGCATTATCATATGGAGAGAGACAATATTCACCAAAGGCAATAATTGATTTTGCAACTCTTACAGGTGCATGTATTGTAGCATTAGGAACAAATGTTGCAGCAATAGTATCAAACAATGAAAAACTAACTAAGAAGATCAATGATGCATCCAAGAATACAAGTGAGGATGTTTGGGAGCTTCCACTCAATCAGGACTACATGGACATGATAAAATCAGATGTTGCAGATATGAAAAATGTGGGCATAGGAAGAGCCGCAGGAACTATCACGGCTGCAGCATTTTTGAGAAAGGCAGTTAACAATACACCGTGGATCCATTTTGACATTGCAGGGGTAGCATGGACTCAGACAGCAACTAAAGAAAAACCATACAACCCAAAAGGAGCAACAGGTTTTGGTGTAAGATTAATTTTAGATTATTTACAAAAGTTATAGAATCAGTATCCTCTACTATTTCTATCAGGTATGCCTACATTTGGATTCCTAAAACCATGTTTTTCCATCATATGATTTAAAAATCGAATATCATCTGAAAAAGATTCACCACACACGGTACAATTTTTCATAGAAATCATATCATTCCAGATAATTGGATATTAAAAGATTGATTGTAAATTAGAAAATGCCAGCACTGTTGCTTCCCAAAGGCTCTCGCATTTTAGTAGCACAACAGCGACGTCAGGTTTGACTTCCAAGTTCGGAATGGGATTGGGTCGCACCCTAACTCTATGGCCGGCTTAAAACATAGTGTTGAATTCTCATCTATTAACGTAACGCCAGATTTCAAATATGCCCAAAATAGGTATAAAGCAAAGAAAATACAGGATTACAACATGACTCACAGGGTAGCAGTTTTAGATCAAGACCTATGTCAACCAAAAAAATGCGGTTTAGAGTGCATAAAATACTGTCCAGTCAACAAATCAGGAGCAGAATGTATTGTTCTAAATGAAGAATCAAAGAAAGCCCAGATTGACGAGGATATTTGTAATGGATGCGGAATATGTGTCAAAGTATGCCCCTTTGATGCAATAACCATTGTAAATCTAGCAAGTGAGTTGGCTACGGATAAGATACATCAGTATGGAGCAAATTCATTTAGATTATTCAAATTACCTGCACCAAAAAAAGGTGAAGTTGTGGGACTATTAGGAAGAAACGGTATGGGGAAAAGTACTGTAGTGAATATCTTATCAGGGAATTTAAAACCAAATCTTGGAAGATATGAAAATCCACCAGAGTGGAATGAGATTTTAAAATACTATAGTGGGACTGAACTTAAACAACATTTTGAAAAAATTGAACAAAAGCAAATTCGTGCATCAATAAAACCACAACAGGTTCATCATATCTCACAAGCGTTTAGCGGAACAGGAAAAGAACTTCTTGACAAATATGATGAAAGAGGAGTTTCTAGAGAATTAATCAAAGAATTAGGATTAGAAAATTCCATGGAACAAAGTTTAAAAGAATTAAGTGGAGGAGAATTACAAAGAATCGCAGTTGCTGCTGCTGCATCAAAAGAGGCAGAATTTTATTTCTTTGATGAGCCATCGTCCTATAATGATGTTTTTCAAAGAACAGGTGTTGCTCGCGTAATTCAGAACTTGGCAAAAATTGGAAAAAGTGTGATGGTCGTAGAACATGATCTAACATTACTTGATTTTCTTAGTGACTATATCGAAGTTCTGTATGGTGAACCTGGGGCATATGGAATTGTTTCAACTATACTATCTACAAAAATTGGAATCAATGTTTTTCTTGATGGTTATTTGCCAAATGAAAATGTTAGATTTAGAGACAAAAAATTTTCTTTTGATGTATCATCATCTACTACAGACATTTTTGAAGAAGGAAGTACAATTGTTACATACCCAAAATTAGTAAAAAAATATCCAACATTTTCAGTAACAATTGAAGCAGGAGAAGTAAGAAAAGGCGAAGTTCTAGGCATAATGGGAGCAAATGCTCTTGGAAAAACAACTATGATGAAAATGATTGCAGGAGTTGAAAATCCAGATTCAGGCAATGTTAATAAAAAAATCAAGATTGCATACAAACCTCAATATCTTCAAAATGATATTGATGTAGAAGTCATATCAGTATTAGATAAAGCAAATGGCAATCCAGTAGAAGGAAGCATGGAAGAAGAACAAATACTTGAACCATTAAAAATTAAAAAACTATACAACAAATCTGTCAAGAATCTTTCTGGAGGAGAATTGCAAAAAGTTGCAGTTGCATCATGTTTATTACAGAAAGTAGATTTGTATGCATTAGATGAACCATCCGCATTTTTAGATGTAGAAGACAGAATTGCAGTTGCAAAATTCATTCAAAAATTTGTCCGTTCGTTTGGAAAATCAGCAATAATTATTGATCATGATTTGCAGTTAATGGATTTGATTTCAGATTCAATAGTAATTTTTGAGGGAGAATCAGGAATCGTGGGAAGAGCTACAACTCCAATGCGAAAGGCTGAAGCAATGAACAGATTTCTAAAATCCCTTGACATGTCATTTAGAAGAGATGAAAGGAGTCTTAGACCTCGAGTGAACAAACTAGAAAGTAGATTAGATAAAGATCAGAAAACATCTGGAAATTTCTATTACAAACATTGACTCGAATGCTAAAAAAAGCACTTGCAAGTGTGCTTTCTGAAAAAGAAAGTGAAGATTTGATTTCAGCATTTGATCAGATCGGGGACATAATCATTGTAAGAATTCCAGATACTTTATTATCAAAGAAGAAAATCATTGGGAAAACTTTGCTAAATGAAGTGAAAATTGTCCGAAGTGTATATTATCAAGCTTCAGATGTAGAAGGAGATTTTCGTACTAGAAATTTAGAGATCATAGCAGGAGAAGATAACACTGAGACAGAATACAAAGAATTTGGATGTAAATTCATAGTAGATGTAGAAAAAGCATTTTTTTCACCTAGACTTTCAACAGAAAGAGAAAGAATTGCAAATTTAATCCAAGAAGGAGAAATTGTGACTAATATGTTTGCAGGAGTTGGAATGTTTTCAATAATGTCTGCAAAAAAGAAAAAATGCATCATATATAGTTTGGATATCAATCCAATTGCTTCAAAATTGTGTGAAAAAAATATAGAATTAAACAAACTAGCAGGAAAAATAATATCGATTAACGGGGATGCGTCAAAAACTATCAAAGAACAATTAGAGAATAAATCAGATAGAACATTGATGTTATTACCAGAAAGATCTGATGAATTTTTAGAGTCTGCAATTAGCACAACTAAAAATGGAGGAATAATTCATTATTATTCACATATTCATGCCGATAAAAAATCAGAAGCTGCGAAACTATCAGAAGAGCATTACCTTCAAGTCACACCAGTTAAATCAGAAATTCTAAATTCAAAAATTGTGAGAGCAGTAGGTCCTAGATATTATCAAACAGTAGTGGATGTGAAAATTTTCAAATAGTTAATCTTCAGTGGTAATTGATGCAGATGAAGGTTTTGTTGTTGCCATAACATATCCAATCCATGCAATTACGCCAAGAATTCCTCCTGCAATCATTAACACAGATAATTGTAATACGATGGGACTCCATTCAGAGAGCATTAACAAATAGGCATAAAGAAAAAAGCCACCAATACAAAGCACAAAAATTGTAATTCCCATTCCTTTACGCTTATCCATGGCGAAGAATTTTTTGAGAGTTATTTATTGGTTTTAACTAATCTAATTCAATTGCCATAAGATATGCATCTTCGCCATCTCGATAATAAGCGTTTAATTGTTGTCTAATAACAAATCCTAATTTTTCATAGAGTCTAACAGCTTCGTTATTACTACATCTAACTTCTAAATAGAATTCATCACACTTTCGCAATTTTACACCATTTACGGACTCTTCTACTAGTGCTCTTCCGATACCTTTCTTTCTATATTCATCAAGAACTGCAATAGAAACCACATGACCTTTTTTAACAAATCCTAATTTTTTAAAATTTGAAAATCCGTATTCAGTTTTACACATAATATAACCAACATGTTTTCCTCCAATTTCTGCAACAATGAATGCCTCTGGAAATTCTGCAAGTAAACTTTCATAAAAATAATCAGAATAATGTTCTGGAAGGGTTTTCAGATTAATTTCCATCACAGAAATAAGATCGCTTGGTTCTGCTCTTCTAATATTGCAATCCCCTAATTGTCTAAGAATCACTTGCATATTATAGGTTAAGAGTATCAATATTTATTTTTAAACCAAAAGACCATTTAATGGAAAGATATAGTGATGAACAGATGGAAGACGCCTCCCAGGAAGAGATTATCTCACTAGTCAGATCAATATTTGAGGTAAGTGATTTTACAAAAACTGAATTTTCTTTAGAGTTTAGAATAGAAGATTATGATTTCAAATCAAAGTTTGAGGATTTAGCTAGAAAATTAGAAAATATCAGATATGTAGGAAAATTAGAAGAGATGAACGATGGAAGATATGTAATCATTCAGAAATTCCCACCAAAAAAACAGAGAAGATGGATGAGTTCTTCATGGACTCCCAGAATATTGTTTGCAGTTGTAATTTCATTTGTAATGATTGATGGATACTATAGAACATCAGGAACCAATTCCATTATAGAAATTGGAGATCCTCTAGAAATGGCAGGAATCTACACATTATCGTTATTAGGAATTTTAGGAATTCATGAATTAGGCCACATTGTTGCTGCAAAAAAACACAGACTAAAAACAACTTGGCCTTACTTTATTCCGGGATTGCCAGTTATTGGAATTCCCACATTTGGAGCATTTATTCAATCAAAGGGATTAACAATTAATCGAGAAATTTTATTTGATGTCGCTATAGCTGGTCCCATTGCAGGGTTAATTATTGCAGTCATAGTTTCAATTTATGGAGCATATACTGCACCAACATTGGAACAAGATATTGCAGCAGGTTTATTTGCAGAATCCAAATTAATGGAATGGAATCAGGGCGAGCCACTACTAATGACTGCTAGTTTGGCTTTGTTTGGAAAAGGTGGAGAGGGACACGAGGTAATCATGACACCTGTTATGTTTGCTGCATGGATTGGATTTTTAATTACATTTTTGAATTTACTTCCAGCATGGCAATTAGATGGAGGACATATGGCACGAACATTACTTGGTCCAAAACTACACAGATATGCAACTTTTGGAAGCATGGCAATTCTTGTTTTGTTAAATTATTGGTTAATGGCAATGTTAATTCTTATTATGAGTTCAAGAAATCCTGGAGCAACTCCACTGGATGATATTTCACCACTGTCAAGAAACAGAAAATTTGCATATATTGGAATTATAGGGTTAGCTATATTATGTGCACCATTACCAACAGATTTTCTAAGTCTCTTACCTTAGTAAAAGTCTAGCACCATCTGTAACAACTACAACCTTTTGCCTTGCTCCTTGTGTTTTTAGAATATAATCCATAGAATATTTTATTCCAGGTAGTGAAATCATGTTTAGTTTCTTGGCATAAAATTCAGGCAAAATTGAAACTAAACCAATCTGAAAATTCTTTTGTATCTCTGAAAGAAATAATAAATCCTCCATTCCACCAATGTATTTTACAGGATTTCTTAGTTGTTCCAAAGTTAATCGATCCTCAATATATTGTTGAATTGCATCAGAACCCAATCCACCTTTACACTCAGATACTAAAATTGCAAGACCATCTTTTTTTATTGCACTAGAGCAATTCCAAAGAGATGAAAGGGATCTTCCCAGATCAAAATTACTTGCATCTTTACCTGTACTGACAATCATAGTCTTATGTTCTCCTATATCTTTGATAGAGTTAGATTCCAAAATTTTTGTAGTAGAAAGTGTTTCAGATGGATGACCTATTGAAAAATCAATGATGCCTTGAGAATTTGCAACTATTTCGATACCATGAATTTCAAATTTATCAGTGAATTTTTTTGCTTCTACTAAACTTTCAGGATACTGTCCAGGTACAGGTAAATTTCCTTGTCTTTTAGCATATGCAGAGAGCATAGAATCCAAACCAAATTTTTTGATAAGACGAGTTGAAATTGTTTCATAACCAAATAATCCATCAAATTCCATTTCACCCATAAAAACAAGATTGGAATTAGAAATATCAACGTCATCAAATTCGTTAATCGAGATTCCTTCAGGGAGTCCCATTTTGATCAAATTCAGGATTTTTTTCTCAGCAAAAATTTTTGGAAAGGGTTTTGATTTTTGCTCACACAAAGCAAACAGAGAAGAAATAATTTTTTGAACAGATTTTGAATTATGTAAAACTACCAGTTCTATTGGTTTTGACAAATCAAGGGAGTTAAGTTTTTCATTGATCGCAGAATCCTCCAAAATTTTTGCATCAGAATCAATTTTTTGCTCTAAATTTTCTGCCTTTATATCCAAAACAACATCAGTGACACCATAATTTAACCAGATTTCAGGCATAATTTATCAATAATACAAACCAAAATAAATCCAGTGCAGTTAACATTGATGTGGAATTTGTAAAAGAGTTTGCAATATTTTTGCATCAAAAAGGCATTATAAAATTTGGAGAATTTATACTTGCAAGTGGAAAAAAGAGTTCTTACTATGTGGATTTAAGACTAGTCCCAAGCTATCCTCATGAATTTAGAAAAATGGTGAAATTTCTTCAAAATGAGATTACCCAAAATATAGGATTAGATAATTTTGATTCTATTGTTTCTGTCCCAACAGGAGGATTGGTAATTGCATCAGCATTAGCAATAGAAACTGTAAAACCTCTAATCTATGTAAGAAGCAAACCAAAAGATTACGGCACTTCAAAATCAGTTGAAGGAAAAATTTATGATGGAATGAAAGTAGTGATGATTGATGATGTTGCAACTACTGGAGGTTCAGTAGTGAACGCAATAAAATCACTAAAAGAAGTCAATATTTCAGTTAAAGATGTATATGTTATCGTGGATAGAATGGAGGGTGCTGAACATGTGTTATCTGAATTAGGGGTTAACATGCATTCAATTCTCAATATTTTACAGATCACAGAAGTACTGTATGAACAAAATTTAGTAGATGTAAATATTTTAGAAAAAGTAAAAATACAAATTAACAAATGAATATTGGCAGCTCAGACAAATGCCTTCCAATCACCATTCAGATATAACTCTGATTCTTCATTGCGGCCAATAAATTTTGGATTGGCTTATTTTAAAACTAATTGAAAAGGTATGGGCCCGAAGGTTCTCACTCTCTCCAGCATACGAAACTCCTAATCTAATTAACTTTTTCAAGATTTCAAGTCTGTTACGTTGTTATATTTTATAATGTTTTAGTTAGAGAGAAAACTGTGGAGCAGAGAAAGAAGACCTGACAAAAGACCTAGGACATATCATACAAACAGCATGAAGAATTTTGTACAGTTTAAGGAAAGGCCTGAAAAGTTTGCAAAATACCTCAAAGATGAGAAAGGAGAGACATTACTGGAAACTCTGGAATTGTGAAGGCCTTCTTGATTTTTGGTGTAGTGATGATTGCAATCTTTGGTGGATTGTGGTTGTATAACCATTACAAAAATGGAAACGACAACAACACAGTAAACAGATACTGATGTTGGAAAAGCAGTTAGAACTAGCTGCTTTTCTGATATTTTTTATCAATTCGGTATCAATTCGGAGATTTTGTTGAAACTTTTCCGAAACTACCGATAAATTCCCGATAGAAAGTCTGATCGTAGTTGATAATTTTGAAAAGTTTTTTCACATTTAGACAATAATCTTCAAAAAAAATCATAAAAAGTAACGAAAAACACTCTATGAGACATTACGCCCCTTTATAGGACAGACTGTTCTAACTAAGTTAGAATGATTTTTTGGAATACAGTTCAATTCAGAGCCATACAAACTCGAGTCTCTCTGGGCTCAATTAATGA
>JAOUNB010000072.1 GCA_029881195.1 Candidatus Nitrosopumilus sp. | reverse complement strand
GTTTACAGAGTACTCCAGAGTTAATCATCAGGCTAACTGAGTATGTGAATGAATCTCATTTTTGTATGTATTCTAGTAAGCTAAATGGAGATTTTGACTGGATATGTCATTTTGTATTTGATTCTATAGAACAATATGACTTGGAGACAAACAATTTTTTAAACAAATTTTCAGAATTAATTTTAGATTACAGATCTTATGAATCAAATTTGATGAAGATTTCACCATACACTATGTATGACCAAGAAAAGATCAAAGAAAAAAAACTCCAAGCTTTCAAGATACTTCAAAGAATAAAAAAATATGATACATTAAATGAGCGATTGCAGGAAACTGTAGAAAGCCTTGTAAGATACTTTGACGCAAAATTTGCCAGGGTTTGGTTTGTAGACAAATCTGAAAAATCATTGGTTTTACGATTCAGTGCAGGGAAATACCAAGATATTGATGGAGAGTTTTCCAAGATTCCAATAAAATCATTAAAAATTGGAACGATAGTAACTACAAAAAAACCCATTGTTTCAAATGATGTGGTTCATGATCCACGAATAAAACATCATGATTGGGCAAAAAAAGAGAAACTCAAATCATTTGCAGGATATCCATTAATTTATGATAAAAAGGTGATTGCCGTAATAGCTCTATTCAGCACGAAACAGTTTTCTCCATCAGATTTTGAGATTTTAGGCATATTCTCAGATCAAATTTCAAAGGAATTGGCAGGATTCTTTGAGGCTAAGGCTCTTTTACCAGAGTAATACCATAGATTCAACCAAAGAAGAAATTGCCATTGTGCATTTTTGAGGATAGAATTGGATGAAGATAGGCTTGAATCTCTAAGATTTTGAAATATAGTAGTAATTCATCGGATCATGGGAAATTTCTTTGACTTGAACACTAGAAAAACCCGCGTCATTTAACATCTGGGTTGCAAGCTCTTTTCCCCACATTGCACCCAAACCTCTTCCCTTCAATGCAAGCGATACTGTCATACAATGCAAGCAAGATACAGTGTAGAGATAAGGCGCAAAAGGATCATTTATGTTATTTTCAAGATTGGATGATGCACGAATATCCTGCATCAAAAAAAGTCCATCAGGTTTTAGAGATTTTTTGATATTTTCTAGCACTTTGTCTGGCTTTGCTTGATCATGTATTGCATCAAACGCCGTAATTACATCAAAGTGTGAATCTTTAGAAAAGGATGCAGCGTCTTGTTTTTCAAAGATCACATTACTTAATCCAAGATTTTCTGCTTCATTTTTTGCATTCTGAATCGCCTCAGATGAGAAATCATAACCAGTAAAGTGAGAATTTGGAAATGATTTTGCCATTAGATTGATTGCTCTTCCACTACCGCATCCTACATCTAGAAGTTTAATTCCTGATTCTAATTTATCAAAAGTTGGGATTAATGGCAATATCTCATTAATCAATATAGGAAGAACCGTTTGTTGGCTTTCTTCAGCCATTACAGTATGAAATCTGTTAAATAATTCATAAGAAACGCCGCCGCCTTTTTCAAAACAGTCTATAATATGGTCTTCAACATACGCAAGTGCTGGAATCCATTGCATTGATGATGCAAAGTTATAATTACTATCTCGGGTGAGAAATCGGGCCTTTTCTTTCGACAGAGAATATTTTTGAGATTCGGGGTGATAATCGATAATTTTTGAAGTGACAAGACCGCCAAGCCACTCCCGCACATATCTCTCATTAAGATTTGCAGCAGTTGCAATTTCTTGACTGGTTGATGGTTCAAGTTTTGCCATAATATCAAAGATTTTGGTTCTGTGCCCAACTGAAAGTAATAGTGCAATTGCTGCCTTATTCATTACATCCATCATCTCATCTTCAAAGGAAGTCATATTTTGATTCTTGTTGGAAATTACGGTATAATTATTGTTTTTGAATTAGCAGTGGATTCACATCATTTTCACGATTCAAAAAAACAGATTAGAAGAGTGTCTCCCTCTACGTATTAATTTTAGAGGAATTTAACATTATCAATGAATACTAGATTTTATATCACGATGGGAATTTCTGTTGCAGCTTTGGCAGTTGGATTCATTTTATTATTTGGATAATCAGTCTGAGATTTGGAAGATACAATTGCACGATAATCATACCTATGAAAACAATCCCAGAAAAAACTCCATCTTTTATCTAAGCAAAAAACACAACAGAATCTAAGATAGATTATAGAAAAAAATAGTAAATTCACAAAGCTAATTTTTTGAATATATGAAATGATTTTTAAATATTTTAAGTATATTTTCAAATCAAAAACGGTGCTACAGAATGGAGATGGTGATAATCCAAACTACACTGATTATCAAATCATCTGAGATCAAAAGATTTCAATTTGGGTGTGTATGAGATATGTAATTATCAAGTTCTTCTTTTGAATACAATTCAGTGTTAAAATGTACTAATTTTGAGATATTTTGAAAAGCAGGACATTGGTTATCAACACTAAAAAGTTCTTCACAGTTAGGACACTGTATCACCAAATGACTACCCCAATCACATTCAATCTCAATGATTTCAAATGTCACTACATCATTACAAGTACATCGTAATTTGTTTTTGAATTTATCAACTATATTCACAGCGACACTTTAGAAAAATCAAATATAATTTATTAATAATTAAATAAAGAAAAAATTCTATATTTGACCGAATGTCCCACATGTAAACTTTTGATGGAATCACATTCCACATCTGAATTAATGGAGTGTTGTATGAAACAAGTTGGAGAGGAATATGATGAAGAACAAACAGGTAAATGCCCAAATTGCAGACATGATATAAAAAAACATTCAGATAAAGAACTTGCAGAATGTACATTAGAATACCTCAAGTCGGGAATTAATTAATTTAAGATAGGAATAAACATCAGAAAAATAAAAAATTTGCATTGAATCAGGTAACAAAAAAATTAATTGATGAATTTTCACCAATGTGGACTAACAAGCAGATATGGGAATTTGAGCAGGCAAATGAAAACATAAGATTTGATGTTGTTTATATCCAACCAGGAAATTATGATGCAAAATCATGGAAGTCAAAATTAGCATTTACTGATTCAGAAATTAGGAATGTAACTGTTCAAACTTTTGATAATTTGATAGATGGAAACGAATTATGGATAGCAGACAAAGGGCAAGAGAAGATTGAGAGTCAACATGTACCATATCTCATGGCCGTAATGGCAGATATTATGATTGAAGAAGAGATTTGCCTTAATTTTAGAATTGAAGAAAATTGTTTGGTTGTTTCAATAGATTCCAAGGCAGATGTAATAGACTGTAAAGAATTCTTCGAGGAGTTTTATCATCTTGCAACAGGCTTCAACTATGATGTAGACACAGGAATTCCAGATGATGATACAGAAGCTGAAATGTATCTAACCCGTTTACAAGAAGAATTTGATAATAGAATGAAATGGCGCTTAGGGGACAAATACATGCCAGGTAACAATGATCCAGATACAGTCAACTCCAAGTGATTACTAAAATACTAGAAAAAGCTGAAAAAAATGTTGTCTGAAAGAAGATCATTTAGAAGATTCAAGAAAGAACCTTCGTTGACAACGGAGCAAAAGATAGAACAGTTCATCATAAGAAATTCAAAGAATGGGTATTTCACCAAAGTTTCTACAATCCCCTACAAATTTGAAATTTCAGAAGATGTTGCATGGAGTATTGTTGGAGAATTATTATCAAGCGGTTCACTAGAATCAACCCATGATGAATTTTCAGGAGAAATGAAGTTATGTGAAGCTGGAAAAATTTATCTGATCATGGATTTGGAAAAAAGAAGAAAAAGAGAAAAACACAGTAATGTAAAAAAGAAAAAACCGATTTCAAAAAAGAAATAAAAATTTGAAATTTATCATCATTGCAAAACTCTTAATTTTATACAATTCAAGGTTAGAATAACGATGAGTAATAATGAAAATCTTCCCGTACAATGTCACCCTATATTAAATCAAAAAAGAAAAAAATAGAGAAAGAAAATGAAACAGTGTAAACTATGCGGAACTCCACTTGGTAAAGAACCCCCCACTGGAGAATTAGAGAGTCATTGGAAGAAACATCACAACTGGCATTGGGAATCCAATAAAGAAAAGACACCAGAAGAGGCATTATTAAAAAAACGGGATTAAAGACGTCTTGGAATAGTAGTCGTTTATAGCATGCCTAGACTACTATACGAAGGCGCCTATACTATCTTAGGCTCAAGATTTAAAAGAAAATTGATGGTATTTGTAAACATTTGTTTAATTTAAATTAAAAAATAAAACTAATTTTCAGAAATCAAGTAGAATGATTTATCAATTTTTAAACGACATAGAAACCATGAGAGGTAAGTTATTTTGAGAGAAGATTTTGCAGAGTACACAAAATGCCCATCATGTAATCAAGCATTGATTTATTGTGATTGTAATTGTCCATTTTGTGGAAAACGTGAAGGATGTAATTGCGAGATAAAACCATTATAACTTGCATCCAATCTTGTTTTTGTAAAATTTTATTCTAAGTAAAAATACATGTTATAATTTCAATCAATTATTCCAAATTAGAAAGCATTAATTTGATTATTTTTAGATTGAAATGTATGTCTTTTGATATTGACTGGCACAGGAATTTTTATGGAATATCATGGGCATATGAGAAAGACAGAATAGTAGTTTCAACAGTATTTGAAGATAAGAAAGAGGCAATGTTAATTGCCAAGGAAGTAGAAGATTGGAGCGACAAATTTACCAGATTAACAATAATTGAGAAAGATGGTGATGAGTTTGCTATTTGCTGTTATGAAGATCCTCAAATTTCAAAAAGCAGCACACATGTAGGACTGTTTAGAACTGGAATGAGACAAAGTGGCGGATATGAGCAAGCAAAACCAATGATTGAAGAAAAATCACCTCTGCTACAAATTGCTTATGCTGCAGATGTCAGAGACATGAATACATATGAACAAATTTCAAGATTAGTCCCAATGAGAAAATGCAGGATAATTTCTGAAAAAGAGTTAAAAAAACAAGAGTATTTTTACGAAAAAAATGCCAGTTTACAAAATCAAGATTAAAAATATACTGACTCAAAATCAAATGGATTTAAATTTCTCACCATGTATGATTATGTGTTAAAAGTCACATAATTCAGATATAAATTACCACTGATTGGACATAATATGGATAAATCATTTATCTGAATGATATAGAAAATATTCTATCTCATATATGCTAAAAAATGACAATTCTAGCTTAACCAATACTGAAAGACAATCATAAATTTGAGAGCATAGTAGATACAATATGCATTGTGATGATAAAAGAACACTATATGTTTTAAAAAAAGAAATAGAGAAGAAATGGGACGAATTAAAAGATTCAGGATTCAGTGATGAAACATTACTCAAAAATCTTAATGAAGCATTTTTAGACTATTTTGAATACAAAAATCAAGGGCAAGACTCTTAGAACAACTTAAGTAATATTTAACATTAATAATAACATGGATTTTGAAAATCTCCTAAAGAGGATAATGAATTCAGATCCCAACATTAGGCATAGTATTATTACAGATACTGAAGGAAGCATCCTTGCTACAAGTCATAGAGAAGGAATTACAAATTTCCTATCTCAAGAGGAGACTGAAGCATCCTTGAGAAGAGCAGCAAATGCATGGAAAGGAAGAAAGGCATTGAGTCCAAAAATAGGAAACGGATTGTATGCTGTTGCAGCATTTGAAAAAATTACTCGAATGACTTTTCCATTAGGAAATGAGAATTTGATTTTTGTCAGTATGGGATCTGATTCAGTTAGAACAGATATTCATGAAGGAGGACAAAAACAAATTGTAGAACATGTCCTAAACATACTAAGCCGTGATCCCACAAAAGCTTAGTATGAATGATTCAAAAAAATGTCAATGATAGAGCATACTAAAGAATGCAGATATAGAAATGATCACGACATGCCCCATACAAATTGCTATTGTCAGTGTCACAAAATTATAATGGCAGAATCAGAAAAAATGGATTCAAGAACCTTTTGATTCATTTTTAGATTCAAAATTATCAATAATTTCAGTGACAGTTGAAATAATTGTCTCTTTAATTTGCATCTTAGTCATGCCAGAGGTACTCATAAGTTTCATTTGATCTAGTAGTGCAAAATGAACTCTACCTTGTAGATAGTCCACAATTCCAAAATTTTGTTTTGGAAATTCTGTAACAAATAGATCGAATTCAGATGATTCGTTAGATTTTTCATTCATGATAAAATAATAGAAAAACTAGTTATAAAATTTCCAAATACTCATTAAGACTCTATAATAAATGAATTTCATGACAGAGTTTGTAAACAAACCATATGATCGAATTTATGTTCGAGACATGATCAAGTTAAACCTAGATGACCTTATTGGAATGATGTCTTCGTTGG
>JAOUNB010000071.1 GCA_029881195.1 Candidatus Nitrosopumilus sp. | reverse complement strand
TAATTTCTATGGTATATTATTATCCAATCAAAAATCAGAACCTTTTTGATGTGACTATACACATTAATTGTATGGTTAATTTTGAAAAAATATACCAAAGAGTAGCATTACAAGTAATTCAAAGATGCCATGGAGCAATCAAGATTACAAAACATGGGAAAATTATTGAAGTTTATGATACCAAGCGTCATATGTGGAGTCATGGTTTGGCAGGACTTATAATTAAAGAGGAATGTCTGAATGCACATCTAAGAGAATGGGAATTTACAAATGTACGAAATTATATGATCCAAGAATTACTTGGAAAATCAAAAAACTAGTATACGACTTTTCTAATGAGATATGGCTCTTTTAGCATAATTATATCGTCTCTGATTGATGATAATTCTACTTTTTTTAAATTATGGTTTGTGGTTATGATTAATGCTTCGCACCTAGAACATAAAATGGTCTTTCCATTTGATCTCTCCTCTCTAACAACATTCTTTTCCAATCTGTCTTCTTTTTGGCATGTTGGACACAGTCTTGGCTCTTTTAGCATGGTGATTATCTCTTTGATGAAAATAGTTTTTCCCATATCATATTACTGATAAATGATCACTAAAGAGTTTGTATTGTTAATTGGTATCAGCAATCCAATTTTGAATGTCAAACCGTTTTAATCATTCAAAATTAGAACGAATGGTATTCGGTATATTCCCAATCTAACCAATTAACAAAGTTGTAAAGTTTTTACTGAAAATATATTTTTGTACTTTTTGATATCCTTTTGCAAATATTGTTCGATTACTTTTGAATAATCATGTATCTATACATCGTTGTTCTTTGCATGAATTACTCTTATTTTTTCATCTAGATATTTTCAATCATCAACCTTTTTGAATGATTTCTTGTACATTTCAATATCTGGATTACTGCTAGTTATTTCGATATCTGTCTCTCATTATACGTATTTTTGATAATTTTTTACTCTGCTAAAATTTATAATATTTCATTACTTTTTTTCAAAAAATTCATATAAAATCTTAAATAGTTATATGGTTTATACATATTGATGTCGTTAGTTAAAAAATCTGGCGATTGAGTTGCGCTGCCCCGCAGAACGAAAAAAGGCAATCAAACGTTTAGACGTTTGACCATGAGGGGGAATCTCTCAGTGTTCTGCAGTTAGGGGTTTGCGCCTTTAATTTCTTTGATTATAATTTCTGTTTTTTAGTAATCCTAATCTGGATTTGTGTAATTAAAAAAATCTTAATTTTATTGATAAAAAGAGATTAAGTTACTATCTCGTCTAGTCTTCCTTCTTCTTGAGCTCGTTTTATCTCCATGGCAATTCTTCTGCCAACTCCAAATGTCGTGCCATACTGATATTTTGTGTAAGGACTAGTTGTTGCAACTATTGGATTTCCTGGAACTCTTAATGATACGTCATATACAACTAATTCTAAATCCTTTGTAATGACACTTTGAAGCGAAAATGGTCCAATAATTCCTGGTGCGTACTCCCTTTTTACAGCTGCAACAAACTTGTCTCCCATCTTTATGACTTTTTCAAGCAGAGATTCTCTTATACTTGCTGGGGTGTGACCAACTTCAATATTTTGCAAATCTACATTGATATCTAATTGCTGTTTTGCAGGAAGTGCATTATAATCATGAATATTAGTTTGCAATCTTCGTTCAATTCCAATAAAGTCTACTTGATTTGAAATTGGCGTATGAAAGAAATTAAAATTCATATATGTTCCAATTGCCAATTCTTCAATACTTGATTTTTCAAGATCTTTTCTTGAGATAACTCCTTGTTTGATTTTTGCTTCTGATTTTTCTATAAAATCTTTATATGATGAAACTGTGAAAAACGCTCTTTCCAAAGGCCTATTTTTTTCTTGAACTTTAACTATGCATGGCTTGTTAATTTTTTTTGGATCTTTGAATAATTTAGGATATTTTATTTTGGCTTTCTCTAACAAGTAGTACTGTCCTTTTTTTGCGGTCCTTTCTTCTGCTTGAAATAATTTTCTATTTCCAAAAATAGGTACTTTGAATGAATCCTCAATAGTTTTGTAACCCAAGTAAACAGTGAGTGATCTATGTGGAACGATGATTGTGTTTGAATCGCGTAACATTTTCTGATTTTTGGCCGAGGTCATATCCTTGAATTTATCTAAAACAATTATCTCATCTGCAATCCTACTAAATCTTTGATAAGGGCCTTCTCTGCCCTTTTGGCAGAAAACTTTGGTTTGAAAATCTTCGTCTTTTGCACCATCCATAATCTCTAATGCAGAATGACTTCCTAGAACTCCTATTTTGACATCTGAGTAATCATTAACTATTTTCTTAATGTCTGAACTTTTAATCACATCATGCCTAGATAATGGGAGGTAATATAGCTAATTTTTCAGATCGAGTCAAAATCACAAGATTTTTCCTGAACTGATGTCTATTTTTAGACATGTTGTATCATTTTGAACTTCAAATGGCTGGAGTCATTCTGCTTACTGCAATGACGGTGGGTGGAATTTCATTGTGGCTTAAACGACGAAAAATGAATAAGGAATTCCAAGAATCTGACAACCCACAAAATATCTAGTGCTAAGCATAAATGCATATCTAATACATAAAATACTGTGCCTTAGAAGACATATTATTGAAATTAGTAATTGGGATTACTGGCAGTACTGGTGTGATATATGGGATAAGAATGCTAGAAACCCTCAAGAAATTAAACATAGAAACGCATTTGATTATGTCTAAGTGGGCTGAAAAATGTGTCTCCATGGAGACGGATTATTCTATTGATTATGTAAAATCCCTTGCATCTAATACTTCTGATGAAAAAAACATGGCATCTAGTGTTTCTAGTGGAACTCATAAGATTGACGGTATGATTGTATCTCCATGTAGTATGAAAACTTTGGCTGCAATTGCTAATGGCTATGATGACACGTTAATTGCAAGAGCTGCTGGTGTTACGATAAAGGAATCTAGGAAATTAATTTTAATGGTAAGGGAGACTCCCTTATCTGCAATACATTTAGAAAATATGCTAAAGCTTTCTAGATTGGGGATTGTAATTTTACCTCCCGTAACTGAATTCTATACAAAACCCAAATCCATTGATGATATTGTAAATCATGGTGTTGGCAAGTGTCTGGATCAATTTGACATAGAGCACAATTTATACCCTCGATGGGGTACATTGTAAACTATAATTGCCAAAATTTTCTTTAGAAAGAATAGTTAACACAAAACGAGAAATTGTTTTTGAAACTTTTTCAAATTTTGAGAATTATTCAAAATTGCTTCCACAACACTTTCCATCAATTCGAGTCCGTTCAATTCGCAACAATGCTTCCGTAGTGGAAGAATATCTTAATCTTGGCGATGAGGAATTCTTGATTATGACAAAACATGTATCTAATTTTCCAGAATCTCATGATGTTTTTGTGATTGGGGGTGATGCAAAAGGAAGTGTGTTCAAAGAAAAATTTCTTGAACTTGATATGGGAACAAAAATTATAGTTGAAGTTGATTTAAAAATCAAAGGAAAACTAAAGATTTCAAGATTATTTAGAAAAGATACATTTGAGCGGGATTATGGTAAAATTTTAGATGATTTTTTAAAAATTATTGAGAATTAATCTTATTTTATTTCTTTATCTTTGGAGGTGCTGTCTAATTCTTCTTTGAATTCTTTGAGATCTTTATCTGCTTCGATTTTGCCTTTTTCAAATTCTCCTTTGGCTTTACCAAATGTCTTGGCAAGTTCCGGTATCTTTTTTGCACCAAAAATCAATACGGCAATTACCACGATCAATACAATGATCTCAGTACTTCCAAGCATTACGTTTTTAATTCTTTAATTTCAGATTTAAGTGTTCAACTTTTTGTGTTCTTTACGCTCGATGAATATCATGCCTGCTGCATACAATGCAATCATTGGTCCTGCTACAAACATCATTGTTACTCCTGTTCCATCTGGAGTAATTATTGCTCCAAAGATCACAATTATCACAATTGCATATCTGATATTTTTTCTCCAAAAATCTGAATCTATCATTCCTGATGCTGATACTGCATACATAATAAGTGGAAGCTGAAATGAAAAGCCAAATGCTAACAAAAATTGTAATACAAAAGTTACAAACTCCATAACATTTAGAAAAGTTACTAGTCCTGCACCCTCACCGTATCTATACAAAAATTCTAACATATATGGAATTACAAAATTATATGCAAAAATACAACCTGCAATAAATAATCCTAGTGCTGGAAGTGAGATACTTCTACTTACATTGATCTCATTTTCTTTTAGTGCTGGCTTGATGAAACCCACTAATTCTTTAATGATTACCGGCATTCCAACAACAATGCCTACAAGTGCTGCAACATACATTTGAGCAAAGAATGCTTGTCCTGGTGCTGTCTGAATTAATTCAACGCTTTCTGGAACTAAATTGATTCTCATATGATTTGTAATTTGTGCTGCAATATTGTGCAGGGGTTCAGGTGTTGGATAATACAAAGTAAATTGATCTATCTGTATTGATTCTGCATGAAATGTCAAAATGAATGCAGTAATAATTCCAATAACTAACACAATTCGAAGTAATCTTTTTCTTAGTTCTTCTAAGTGCTGGTTGATACCATCCAATTCGGACATTGGATCACTTTATTTTTTAAACTATATCAATTAAGTGGGAATTGGTAATAATTTTGCTTCTGGAAGCCCTGCTTCTTTGAGTTGCTCTGCGGTAATCCCTTCAAACTCTAAAGATATGATGGCTTTGGTATTAAATTTAGACTGCATATCTTTTGCCAAATCACTGATATCTTTTGCAGAATAGATTTCTTTTGAATCTTTGAGAAATACCCTGTCTCCTTTTTCCATCTCTTTACCATTAAATCTCCCTTGAAGAAAACTGGTGATTGATGGGAGTTCTTTTCTATCAATGTTATTGTGAAAATAACAAATTCCTTTTACTGATTCATAGTCATAAGCTGTGCCCTTTCTATACATGAAAACCCCGATAAATTGAGCTTCTGATTCTGGCTCCCTCACGCATTTGATTTCCCAATTAAGTAAATTGTTCTCGTCATAGGAATATCCTCCCAATTCTTCTGGTGTGATCTTCCAATATCTCATCCTGCCTTTTGCCATTATACAGTATTGTGAATTATTCTGTTATAAATTCCAATATCTGCAAGACTAGTAAAAAATGAATTGTTTTTATACAAAATTCAAGAATATTTTGATAGGTGTAGAGTGATTATTTTATTAAGTCATGAAATACAAAAAATTTCAAAACATTCCGTATCATTCAAAAGAAGATTTGAAAAATAAATCTCTCATTATTATTAATCCTCAATATCAGTCTGGCCTTTATAGAAAATACATAGAATATGTCAGAGAAAACCTGAGATACGAGTAACCGATCCTGGACTGGTTATATCTGCAACAATACAAGTCCGTAGAATCGGATACCTAACATATGTCTCAAAGTTAGTATAAAAGCACAAATTTTTTCGGAAGATAGATTAACCTCAATTTGAATTTTCAAATTATTAATGGCAATTTTTAATGTTCATGTAACCATTGAAAACAAACCTGGCATGAATGATCCTGAGGGGGATACAATCCTTAATGATCTTGTGCTCAAAGGAACTCACAAATCAATTTCAAAAATAAAAACCGCAAAGATGCTGAAATTCACTATTGAAGAAAAAGACAAAAAATCTGCTCAGTCTAAAGTGCAAGAAATTTGTGATGAATTACGTATTTACAATCCAATGGTTAGTAAAGTAACAATCAATGTTTTTAGTGACTAAGACTCTCGTATTCCTGATTCTTTAATAATTTAATTTATTAAAAATCTATGTAAAAATTCTGCTAAATTTATCTGAGCAACAAATTTTTCATTTTAAAAATAATTATCTATCCATACTAAACATCTTTTGATCTGAATTTCTTATTGTAATATAATATAGAAATCATCATAATTTCATTGAAATAATTTTATCTAGAGATATTGAATATATTTGATTTTCAACTAACAATTTTTCTTAAAATACTCTTTCAGAAACTATTCTTGTATATTTTTCTCCTTCTGTAATGACAAGAAACTGATCTCTCTTTCTTAAAGTATTGTTGAACTTAACACTGTTTTATCTGACTCTGATGATTGTATTTTTCTACATGATTCACTGACTTTAATTATAGCGATCAAAATATCATTCGCATAAAAATTCTATTCGACTCTATTCAAATTAAATATCTGTCATTCTAAAAACAATTGTGAAGGTTGGAATTGTAGTTTTTCCAGGAAGTAATTGTGATCGAGATATGTATCATGTGCTGACTGATGTATTTAATCTTGATGCACAATATTTTTGGCATGAAAAGCCTCTCCCAAAAAATATTGATGCTGTAATTCTTCCGGGAGGCTTTTCTTATGGGGATAGGCTTCGGGCAGGAGTAATTGCAGCTCATAGTCCAATCATA
>JAOUNB010000018.1 GCA_029881195.1 Candidatus Nitrosopumilus sp. | reverse complement strand
TTGTAAGGTCGTCTTTACTGTTTTGATAAACTTGATGGAATTTATCATAAACTGTTTCTGAGACTGTGATTGATTTGAATCCGGCTTTTGGCAATTTACTTTTCCTTACCGTATAATAAAGTACTCACGTATTTAATGTTTTATTCAAAAATAGACCAATGTAAATGAAAATTAGTCTTTATACAATACTGACGTACAAAAACATCATGGGCAGAGGTTATTCTACAGAATCCATTAGAGAAAAACTGATTTCATCTTTGGAAAGTTCTGATACTGGAATGTCTGGAATGGATCTTTCTAAAAAAATTGGCATCAATAGAATTACGATGTCTAAATATCTCAAAGTTTTTGCAGCTGAGGGATTACTTCGACAAAAAAATATTGGAAATATCACTTTGTGGTTTTTAGAACCAGGGCAAGAATCTTTCGACTTTCCTGATGATTATTTCAAAGTAGCTGCGACCTATATTGAATATCTGGTAAAAGGCACGGATGAACAAGCTAATTCTCTAATTCGAAATTGTCTACATTCAGGCGCCGCACCTAATCGTTTAATTCTTGAAATAATTTTCCCTGCTATCAATTATGTACAAAATTTCTATGATGCGGGAAAAATCGGAGTCGCAGAACTCAATCTCTTAAAAACCACCATTTCAAAATCACTTCAAATATTCAATCAAATTCATGTAGTATCTGATCCAAAAAAGAATGTAGTAGTGATTGCTGCTGATTCCCAAAGTATTTTGATTTCCGAAGCTGCGTCTGCAGCATATCATTCTGATGGGTGGAAAGTCTCCCATCTTGGTGATATGTCTTCAGCAATTGATGTGTTATTTGATCTAGATTTTCATAAACTGGTTGGAAAAATCTGGAAACAAAAACCTGGAATTTTATTAGTGATAATATTCTCCCATTCCAATGAAGGACTAAACTTTTTTGCAAACTCTATAAATCCAATTAAAGAAAAATCTGGGAAAAACATGAAATTAGTGCTTTATGGTAAAACATCTAAAAAATCTAAAATTAATCCTGATCTGCAATCTGATCGACTAGATGATATCTTGCAATGGTCCAAAACAATTTCTGAAAATCTAAAACGATGAAAAATGGGCCCGATGTGATTCGAACACATGACCTTTCGATTATCAGTCGAACGCTCCAGCCAAGCTGAGCTACGAGCCCACGAACAAATCTCTAGGCATGACTCATTTAAGTTTAATTTTCTTTCCACTTGATTGAGCAGCCAATCGATGGGTCAAATTCTTTTTCAATTTTTTTACCTGACAACAATTTCTCCATATTGTTAATCATTGTCTTTTCAGTAGCGATTTCATCAGGTTTCATTGCATTGTCGATTTTTCCATGGAAAACTAATTGTTTTTGACTGTTGAATAGGAATGGATCTGGAGTACACATTGCACCATACTTCTTGGCAATTTCTTGTGTTTCATCTACTAGGTAATCAAACTTGAATCCTTTTTCTTTTGCTGTCTCTTTCATAGCTTCAAAACTATCTTCCGGATAGTCAGTTGAATCATTGCTATTAATCCCTATAATTGCAATGTCCTTTCCAAATTTTTCATATAACTCATTTAGCGCATCCACCTTGGCTTTAACATATGGACAATGATTACACATGAAAATTATTGCAATTCCTTTGTAATTACTATAATCAGATAGTGAATGTTTTTTATCATCAATTCCCAACAATTCAAAGTCTGGTGCAATACTTCCTGTTTTTAGTTTGACTTGAGACTCTAAGAGTACCATGAAAAAACAATCTTGCTTTCAAATAAAATTCTTGCCAATAAGACAACAATTAAAATCCACACAATTTCCAGTCTTCATGTGGGCCGGTAGTATAGCCTGGTAGTATACCCGCCTTGCACGCGGGGGGTCACGGATTCAAATTCCGTCCGGTCCACTTTTCATTAATAAGATCTATGCTGAATTTCAGACTGCTGGATGGATTTAAATAGGATAAGTTTCCGTTTTTTCATATGGCAACTTCAGCAGACGCATGGCCGGTATTTATTCCACTCATTGTCGGTTTGGTTCCAGGTTTGATATACTGGTTAGCAATTACCGCAAAGAGAAAATAAAATTACATCTATTTTTTAATCTCTTTTTATTATATTGGTTTTAGTGTAAACTAGGTGAATTGATGTTACCTTTCTTGTTCACTATATGTTATGTTAAATGAAATTAATCTCTTTTAGCAAAAGACTTTTGATGCGAAAATCTGTTTTTGTCATATTTTTGATTTTACTTTTAGTTCCTATGTCACAATCTTATTCTGCAGAAAAATCTGACACATTGCCTACCCTTTCTGTCTCTCTAGCAAGCAATACATTTGTTTATCAAGACTCAGAGGGTTACACGGTTGTTGTTGGAACCGTTGAAAATAATGATTCATTATCTTCTGTAACAAATGTGCTACTTGAAGTGAAATTTTTTGATGATTTCGATCCCAATCCCTTGGAAATTACTCAAGGTTATACAACGCTTGAAGTAATCCCAACAAATGGAAAATCCCCATATGCTATTCGTTCTCAAACTCCTAATCCTAACATAACTCATGCATCTGTCTTCCTTTTGGGATTTGATTCTTCTCAAGACAAACAAAAGGGATTATCTGTTTACTCAAGTGATGTATTTTTGGATACATCTTTAAGATTTTCAGGAGTCTTACAAAATGAAGGGGCTCCCAATGCTGACACTAACGTCTATCTAGCATTTTATGACGGTTTTGAGCCACCAAGAATTCTTGGAGTTTCTACCATTGAGATTGGATTTATGGAACCAAACTCTGAAGTATCTTTTGAGATAAATGAAGAAATTGATCCTAGATCTGTGGGATTTTTATTATTTGCAGAATCAAATATTTTTAATTCAAATTTTGTTGATGTAAAAATTCCTACTCCTCAACTTATGACAAAATTAGTTTCAATTTCTAATGTTTCTATTCAGGACAATAATGGAAACACCCTCTCTGAAATTAAAGTAGATTCAACAATAAACATAGTAAGTGAAACTTTGGTGGAGTTTTCTGATAAACAAATTCCAGCTGAAACTCCATATACATACTATGTACAAGTCAAAGAATCTGGAGAGCCCCCATATGTTGAGTTTGTTGGAAAATCTGACGGGCGGTTTATTGGAAATGGGGCTCAATCTCAGTCAATAGATTGGATTCCTGAAAAAAAGGGATTATTTTTCATTGAAACATTCGTTTGGGATAGAAACAACGTTCCACTATCCGAACAGGGACCATTTGTTCTAATCTTAGTAGACTAAATTCGCTTAATCAGTGTTCTACCATTTAAATGCAGTAAAAATTGTTGCTATGTACTTATGAAATTTAACTTCATTTTCGTTATTGGAATATCTTTGCTTATTATGTCCTTTTCAGGACAAAATGCTTTAGGTTATGGTGGTCCTCCTGAACAAAGCAGCGCAAACAATTACACTGTAGATATTAACCAAGATGAAGAATCATACGACCTTGGAGAATCAATAACCTTTTCTGGAACTGTAAATAAATTTGATGAAGAAAGAAATCTACGAATTTCTATTTTTGATTTTAGTAAAAATTTAGTTATAACTCAAAAAATACCTGTTAATCCAGATACATCATTTTCTCACAATGTTATTTTGAATGAAAAATTTCTTGAAGGAAAATATGTTGTAAAAGCTCAATATGGCAATTCAAAGGCCACCGTAGAAAGTATTTCGTTTCTGATAAATTCTGATAACTTTTCAGATATAGATGAATCATCATCTACTGGTGCAAAAATCCCTGATTGGATTAAGAGTAATGCCGGATGGTGGGCAGATGACCAAATTGATGATAGCTCATTTGTAGAGGGAATACAATTCTTGATTAAAGAAGGATTGATGAAAATACCTTCTACTGAACAAGGTTCAGTATCTGCAGATAATAAAATCCCTGATTGGATTAAGAGTAATGCCGGATGGTGGGCAGATGACCAAATTGATGATAGCTCATTTGTAGAGGGAATACAATTCTTGATTAAAGAAGGATTGATGACATTGTCTAGTTAAAATAAAATTTTATTCTGATTTAGATTTAGTATTTTAAAAAACTAGTAGATTTATTTTCAAAGAATTCTATACATATGCATGTCTAAATTCTCTCTTGTTGCAATGGGTGGAACTTTTGATATTGTTCATAAAGGGCATTTAACTCTACTTTCAAACGCATTTAATATTTCCAATAAAGTGATTATTGGATTAACTAGTGATGAACTGGCTGAAAAAAAGGGCAAACACCCACTTCACAAATATGAACAACGACTTGAAAACTTGACCAATATACTTTTAAAAAAATATTCAAGTGACTCTTTTCGAATTAGTAAACTGAATAATGATTTTGGACCTGCAGTTTTAGAAAAAGAAGTTCAAGCATTAGTTGTTAGTGATGAAACTAGTAGTCAAGGAAATATATTAAATAAATTAAGGGCAGAAAGGAATCTTCCACCTGTTGAAATTTTTAAGGTTCCTATGCTTTTGGCAAAAGATGGTAAACGAATATCTACTACTCGCATAAAAAACTCTGAAATTGACATTGAAGGAAACTCGCTTTCAATTGACAAGTAACTTGTCTAACTTTGAGTAATTGCAATAAAACAATACTCTTCGATTGATCCTCATGGCAATCATCAATCATATGATGAAAAAAATTGATACTGATATATCAAACCTTAAACAGGGATTACATCCTCAAAATCTCTCTTATTGGTATGACAAAATTATCAAAGAAACAATTGAGATGGCTCCTCCGTGGCTACAGGATAAAATCAAAGTCCATCAAGATCCTATACTTTCAATGAAATTCAATTTAGATATCTCAAAACGAGCCGTTAGATATTTCATGATTGCAGTTGACAATAATTTAGATGAAATGCCATATTCTACTAAACTCTATTTTCTTAAAGTTCAAGAAATAATGTCCGCTGAAATGGATAAATCCCTAATATGAAACGATTTTTTAATTTAGGCACAAATTCAATCTGTAAGTATCTATAATCAAATAATCTTAATTCAGTATACCATGGAACTTTACAAATCAAAGTATTCAGATAAAAAAAATTCAAGAACGAAAAAAGACAATGGTGCACATCGTTCTTTTAGAAACTCTAGCAAGGATAGGAATCCAAGATACTCACGAGATGATAATCGAGGCGAATCTACAACTGTAACATGTGCTGATTGTGGGATCCAATGTCAAGTTCCATTTGTTCCAAGAACCGACAAACCTGTTTACTGTAATGATTGTTTCAGACAAAACAAACCACAAGATTCACGAGATGATAAATACTCACGAGATGATAGGAATCCAAGATCTTTTATTCAAGAATCCTCTAAAAATGGTTCTAAATTTAAAAAATCCAAGGGTGATAAATTCTTAAAAAAACAAGAGCGTTTCTATTCTGGTGGTTCAGAAAAATTCTATGCGACTTTAAAAGAAAAATTATTTGAAATTCTGGGTGGTAAAACCTGCTCAAGTTGTGGATTTAAAGATGAAAGAGCTTTAGGAATTAGTCACATATTTGATGATACTTCAGATAGTCTTGGACGTGGTGGTGCTGCATCTTCATGGGGAAAATATATCTCTGAACCTGATCTTGCTAAAAAGGAACTTAGAGTTCTATGCTTAAATTGTAATGAAATAAGACAACCTGTATCTAAACCCAAAGAATCTTCCTCTAGATCTAAACCTAAAAAGAGTAGATATTTCCCTAGATAATCCTAAAATCATTCTTGATAATTTATTAACACTTTAATTATAATTCTTTTAGAATAATATTATGAACGGCGACTTTAAGGCATTGGGAATTTCTCTGATTATAATGGTTGGTATAGTGGCGTTGTATACCGTATTTGGTTCTTGATTATTCCTTAATGATTTCTATGTTGAATTCACTGACTTTCGTAGAAATTATTTTGTGTTCTTTATCAAGCACTGATTGAATAAAATCTGCAAATTTTTCCACGCTTTCCTCATCTTTGAACACAATGCTGTGAGCAGATTTATCTTTCACTGATATAACTAATTCATTTTTTATAATGTTCAGAATTGATGTAATGTATGTCTCTTTTCCTTCTTTTATAAATATGAGACTTGCAAATTTTTGAATCTCATATTTGTCATCAAATGTAATGTCTATTTTCATTTATTCACCAAAAGAAATTCATGAATCTTATCTTTTGCTTTTTCTCTTTTCTCTTGATGGACTGATAGAAAATCATTAATTTTTTCAATTAACATTGCTTTTAATTCCCCTGAGAGTAATTTTCCAGATTTATAATCTTCATAAATTGTTTTTAATTTATCATCATCTGGTTCAAAAAATATTCTCAAATATTGAAATGAAACATCAATATCGGGATTCCCTCCTATCTTTCTATGCAGTTCAACATCTGGTTGACCTCCAGAAAATGCATGTTTATTGATTTTCTTCTTCACCACATTTGGCGTATCAGTCGTGTAAATTGTTCCATTCTCTGCCGAAGCTGACATTTTTCCTCCAGGACCTTCTAATGAAGGAATCATTATGTTGTGAATCAACGCAGGTTTTGGCTTTCCGATTTTTGGTGCAATATCCCTTGTTAATCTAAAATGAGGATCTTGATCCACTCCTAATGGAATCAAAACCGGTTTATCTTCAATGAAACAAGGTGCTGATTGTAATGCTGTGTAAAAAATCATTCCAATGTTTGTCTCATTAGTAAATCCAAATGTTGCTTTTGTGTTAGAAAAATTAATTTTTTTTGCAACTTGAGCAGCAATGGGATAAAGTGTTTGAATGTTTTTTGTATTGATGATGATTTTTGTCTTATCTGGTTTAAAACCTAATGCGATAAAATCAAGAGCATTTTGATAAGCGAACTTATTTGTCTCTTCTAAAGTAAGATTCGGTTTTGAAAAGAATTTTTCATCATCTGTAAGCTGAAAGTACATGTTAACGTCAAATTTTTCTTGAAGCCACTTTGAAAATACCCATGGAACTAGATGTCCAATATGAGTATGACCTGATGGCCCTCTTCCTGTGTATAGAAAAAATTTATTTCCCTTTTGATAATCATCTAAAATTCTATTCATTTCTCGATGTGAGAAAAAAATACCCCGTCTGAGCATGAAATGATCCTCTCCTGCTGCACTTCTAATTTTTCTTAGTAAATCAGATGAAATTTTTTCAGTTCCAAACTTTTTGATTAATTTGTCATAGTCAATATCTCCTTCCACATGCCAAGGAGTCACAATAAAGTCATTAGCTGACATTCAATTTGACTTAGGTTAAGGTTTAAAAAGTCTTTTTCGAACTTTCTGCTATTGTCACAAGTTTTTCATGATATTGAAAAAAAAATTATTGCTTCTCTAAAAAACAATCCAAAACAAACTCCTACTTCACTTGAAGAATCAACAAATCTTTCCTCAGATCAAATTAGACGAGGAATAGAATGGTTAAAACTAAAAGATCTGGCAATTGTAGATGAATCAAAAACAAGTGTTGTTCGTTTAGGTAAAAATGGCATTGAGTCTCTTCAAAAAGGATTACCTGAAAGAAGATTACTTAATTTCCTAAACGATGGGCCTAAAAAATTATCTGATCTACAAAAAGATCTTGGATATGTTTTTGGACCTGCTATGGGATTAGCTAAAAAAAATAACTGGGTTAAATCTTCTTCTGACGAAATCTCACTTCAAAATTTTCCATCAGAACTTCCAGGTGAAAAAACCCTAAAGAAAATAGGTAATGATAAAGTCTCTATAAATGAAATTGACAAAAATGATTTATTAGGACTTTTGAAAAGACCTGATTTTATCATTGAAGATGTTATTACAACTAAAGAAATCACTCTGACTGATTCAGCGAAATTATTAGAAATCTCAAATGTCTCTGGAGCAATAGATGTAGAAGCAAAGGTGCCTCAAGTATTTGTTGCAAGAACTCATCCTTTAAAAGACACAATTGATGAAATACGTGAAATTTTTGTCACTTTGGGATTTTCAGAAATCATTGGAAATATGACCCAATCTAGCTTTTGGAATTTTGATGCATTATTTACTCCCCAAGATCATCCTGCAAGAGAATTACAGGATACGTTCTATCTTGATTGCATACATGCTAAAAAAATTGCAAATTCTGAACAGATAAAAAAAGTATCTGAATCCCACAAAAAGAATTGGCGTTATCATTGGGATGTTAATGAAGCACGCAAAATGGTTTTGAGAACCCATACTACTTGTGTTACAATAAAACATCTTGCAGATAATAAACCTGATGAGGCAAGAGTTTTCTCGTTGGGACGTGTATTTAGAAATGAAAAAGTCAGCTACAAGCATCTTGTGGAATTTAACCAAATTGAAGGTGTTGTAGTTGGAAAAGATGCCACTTTGAGAAATTTAATGGGAATTCAACGAGAATTTTACAAAAGAATAGGAATTACAAAAATCAAATTTTGGCCAACATTCTTTCCATATACGGAACCTTCTCTGCAAACTATGGTGTATAATGAAAGATTAGGAAAATGGATTGAATTGTTTGGAATGGGAATTTTCAGGCCTGAAGTAACAAAACCTCTTGGTATATCAAAACCTGTTTTAGCATGGGGTGGTGGTATTGAAAGAATTGCAATGATGAAATATGAATTGGATGATGTTAGAGAATTTTATAATAATAATTTGAATTGGTTAAGGAGTACTACAAAATGCCAGTAGTTGAATTATCTTATTCCCATCTTCAAAAATTAGTTGGTAAAGTTACAAAAAAACAAATTTCTGATTATTTGCCCTTTCTTGGATTAGATATTGAATCTGAAGACAACGATTCAGTAAGAATTGAATACAGCCCCAATAGGCCTGACTACTCTACTGGTTATGGAATTGCATTAGGTTTGCAAGGATTATTTGGAATCAAAACCGGTGCAATAAAATTAAACATAAAAAAATCCCACAAGTATAAAATTTCTGTAAAACCTTCAGTGTCAAAAATTCGACCATTTGTAACTGGTATTGTTGCAAAAAATGGAAAAATTGACGATAAAATTATCAAACAATTCATGGCAATGCAAGAAGATCTTCATTTTGGAATTGGGAGGAAAAGAAAGAAATCTTCAATTGGAATGCATGATCTAGATAAAATTACTTTTCCTCTAGTTTACACAACCACCAATAGAAATCATAAATTCGTTCCATTAAATTCTGATTCTGAGATATCTGTTTCTGAAATACTGAACAACATTAATGTGGGAAAAGAATACGGATCCCTTTTGGGAAATTCTTCACAAGTTCCTATAATTTTAGACACAAATAAAAAAACTGTCTCTTTTCCTCCTATTATCAATGCAAATATCACCACTGTTACTACAAAAACAAAGAACCTCTTCGTTGAAGTGACTGGAATCAATAAAGAAGATGCAGAAGACATGCTCTCAGTCATTGCGACTATTCTACAAAGTGCTGGATTTACTTTAGAGCATGTACAAATATCTGGTTTGAAAAATTCATCTCCAAAATTTGAAGAGAAGAAAATATCATTTGATCCTAATTTGGCCAATCAAACACTCGGTTTAGAACTAAGTACATCAAAAATTATTTCATCTCTGAAAAAATCAAGATTGAATGCGGTAGCAAAGGGCAAAAATATTCTCTGTACAATCCCTGCATATAGATTTGATATATTTGGACCGATGGATTTGGTAGAAGAAATTGCTCTGGGTTATGGAATTCAAAATCTAGAACCCACATTTTCACCTTCACAAACTATTGGCCAAACAAATCCTATTTCAAATAAACTGAAATCCCTTGATCAAATCATGATTGGTCTTGGTTATCTTGAGGCATTGAATTCAAGTTTGACAAGTAAACGAGTTCTATATGATGTGACTGGAAGGGATCCTTCGAAAATTCTTTCAGTACTTGATTCAAAAAGTCAAGAGCACACAATTTTACGAAATTCTATTCTTCCTGGATTGTTAGAAAATCTATCTAGAAACATACATGAATCTTATCCTCAAAAATTATTTGAAACTGGTAGTGTATTTTCTTTAAATGATCCAATTTCTGAAAAAATTAATTTTTCTGGAATTAGCACACATAAAGATGCAAATTTTACTGAAATCAAATCTATTTTGCAATCTGCATTAAAGATTGGATTCGGAATTGATCTTGAAACAAAGACTTCATCCGATCCCTTATTTGAGGAAGGACGATGTGCAACAATTGTTGTAGATGGTAAACATGTAGGGATCATAGGAGAAATTAGTTCAAAAGCTATTGAAACCTACAAAATTCAATCCAAAGTAGTTGGATTTGAAATTTCTCTATCTGATTTCTTTTTCAAACCTTCTTAGCATTGACATAATTAGTAACAAAATACCCAATGCTAAAATTACTATTCCAATAGAAAATTCAAAAACCAATCTTTTATGAAGATCCTTCTTTTCTCCATTCATCAAGTGATATGACTCTGTATTCATCTTCTCAAAAAATTCAATTTGCGGATAATCAAAAACAATGATTAATGATCCTAAAACCAAAACTATAATTCCTATAAAAAAATTCCTGTATCTTTGATTTCCATACAAACTCTGTATTTCTAAAATCAATTTTAATTTTAAAAAACTATTTCAATACAGTAATTCCCTAAATGGTTTTTAGTAGGAATAGTTCCATTATAATCGCCCAAGAGCAGGCACGCAGACGGATTAGGATGATGTCGATCGTTATGATGCCAATGATTTCTAATTCACCCAGGTGTGCTACATTATGGGCAACCCCGGTTTCAGAACGCGAGGAGGCTTATGGCTATGTACCTATGATTTTGTGCGAGTCAGAACCGGGGAACATATTTTTAAAAAGATAAAACATCCCTTGATACAGAAAAATCAAATGGTAAACTATTGGTTGGCAAAACAGGAACCCAACGGCCCAAGGGGATACAACTTTGAACAACTAAAAAAAGAAAAAACAACCGTATGGGATGGAGTCCATAACAATCTTGCATTAAAACATATGAGAGAAATGAAGTCCGGTGATCTTGTTTTGTTTTACCATACTGGTGATGAAAGACAAGCTGTCGGAATAATGCAAGTAACATCAAAACCTTATCCCAACCCAAAAGAGGAAAATGAACGTTTCATTGTTGTAGATGTAAAATACAAAAAAACATTAAAACGCCCTGTAACACTGGATGAAATGAAAAAAGATAAAAAATTCCAAGATTGGGAACTAATTAGAATTTCTAGATTGTCTGTAATGCCTGTTCCAAAGCCTATATGGGATGCTATCTTAAATATTTCACAAACGTGACCTCAATCGGTTTATTGATATAGTCGATTTGTTTAACGAAATCATGGCAACAGCTTATGTTTTAATAAACTGTGAACTAGGTTCTGAGGAAGCTATTATTAAGCAACTCAAAGGCTTAGAAGGTGTGAAGGAAGTTCATGGAACTTTTGGTGCATATGATATTTTGGCCAAAATTGAATCTGATACTGTAGAAAAACTAAGAGAAACAATTACTTGGAAGATCAGAAAAATTGAAAAGATTCGTTCAACTCTTACCCTAATGGGTATTGAAGGCCAAACATAAACACCCTTTTTTCTTATCATGATTTTGCATTTTATTTTTGTCGTAAAAGAAGAAGATCGTGAAAAACGAAAATTCGAATTTGAATATATTGAAAAAATGGGTCAATTTTACAAATTATGGATTAAGGAAAAATTTGACATGGATTATGAAGTTCAATGCGATGAATTGGTTACAAAACCAAGAAGTATTCTTCAAAGACTAGATACTCATACGTTTGTTCGTGATCACGAACAAAGAGGAAAAAACATCTATCACTTTTACCTTACTTATTTCAAACCATTATGGACTGATTGTACTTGTGATGGATATCATGCTGAAAATTTTGGATTGGTATTTTGGCAACCTCCTAAACAAGCAAATGATACATTGTTTCTTGCGGAAAAAAACTGTACAACTGTATCTCATATTTTACTTCATGAGTTTTTACGAAAACTTGGACACAAAAAATTCATTCAAGAAGTTCACGATATCTGGACAAAACATCTCTTTGAACAACTAGAATTTGAACAATACGATGAGGACTTTCAAAAAACTGATGGTAAGCCTATGTTTTTAACAATCGATGTTTCTCAATCAAATTTTTAAATAATTTTTCAAGTTAACACTTTGTAACTGAATAGATGTTGTTTTCAAAATTTGCTGTTTTGAAATCTAGTTTATTTTCAGGATCATTTGTTCTTGATTTGCTTAAATTCTCAAGCTCAACTAATGCATCTCCTCTAAATCCCACTGATGAACCATAAATTGCATCAGACAACATTGTTCCGTGATCTCCTTTTTTGATATCATCTACCATTTCATAAAATCTGGCAGTTTCTTTTTTATTGACAGGATTGCCAGTTGCCTTGTTATATGCAACTGAAATGTACATTCCATTATTTTTTACAGCGACAGGGATTTTGTGATTTTTTCCTGATTCACCAGGAATTGTTTCATTAACTAAAACTTCACATTTGTGATACATACTTGAAACATATGCATAGAATCTATATTGTGCATATTTTCCTGCCTCATCTTCTTCGCAATCCACAAAAACCTTGTGCAATAATTCTAACGCATCATCATTCATACTTTGTAATCTGTCATCAATTCTGCCTCTTTCTAGAAGATCTGATTTACATTCTTTGGCAATTAAAACTAAAATAAAGTCTGGTAAATTGTAATTCTTTAATGCTGCAACAAAAGCTCCTGCTTGTGACATTCCAAATTTTGGAAAACCCTTATTGACCATATTTACAAATCACTCCAAAAAACATACTACTCCTCAACAATGTAATAAAACATGCTTTTCGCTTATAATTGTTAAGGAATTCGGTGACTTTTTTCCTATTTCTTCTAAATTTTAAATTGTAAGTATTAAATTCCAGAGAAATTCAATGTTTTCTATGGATGTAGATACTACCCCTCAACTTGTTTCAAATGTTTATTCAAAAATTAAAGAAAACATTGTAAAATATCGAAATATAATCGGAAGACCACTCACACTTACTGAGAAAATTCTATCTGGACACCTTTACGAAATTCCTGATAAGCCTCTTGCTGGCGGAAAAGATTATGTTTTTCTTAAACCTGACAGAGTTGCATTACAAGACGTCACCGGTCAAATGGTGATGCTTCAATTTATGCAAGCCGGTCTTAAACAATCTGCCCTCCCAACAACTGTTCATTGTGATCATCTGATTAGAGCTGAGGTTCAAGGTGATGTTGACATGAAAGTTTCACTTGATGAAAATAGTGAAGTTTTCAAATTCTTGCAGTCTGCAGCTGCAAAACATGGATGTGGTTTTTGGAAACCTGGTGCTGGAATCATTCATCAGGTAGTTCTTGAAAATTATGCATTTCCAGGAGGCTTGATGATTGGTACTGATTCTCACACTCCAAATGCTGGAGGACTTGGAATGATTGCAGTTGGTGTAGGTGGGTTAGATGCAGCTGAAACTATGGCCGGTCTTCCTTGGGAATTACTTTACCCAAAAAAAATTGGCGTTAAATTAACTGGAGAACTTAATGGATGGACTGCACCCAAAGATATCATACTTAAAGTTGCAGAAGAATTAACGGTTTCTGGAGGGACTAATTCGATCGTGGAATACTTTGGTCCTGGCACAAAATCTATCAGCTGTACCGGTAAGGCTACCATTACTAATATGGGTGCAGAGATTGGAGCGACTTGTTCTATTTTCCCATATGATGAAAGGATGGAGACCTATCTGAAGTATACAAACAGAGAAAAAATTGCAGAACTAGCAAATCAAAACAAAGAATTACTTGTAGCAGATCCTGAGATTGAATCAAATCCCGAAATCTTTTTTGACAAAGTAATTGAAATCAATCTCTCTACATTAGAGCCTCACATTGTTGGCCCTCACACTCCAGACTTGGCTAGATCAATTTCAGAATTAGGTGATGATGTAAAATCAAATGATTATGTTGATCCAATATCTGTCGCATTGATTGGAAGTTGTACCAATTCCTCATATGAAGACATGTCTAGAGTTGCAAGTATTGCTAAACAAGCAAAAGACAAAGGAATAAAGTCTAAAATTCCTCTGTTAATCACTCCTGGCTCTGAACAAATTCGTGGAACTATAGAGCGAGATGGCCAAATGGATTCTCTTAAGGAAATTGGAGCAACTGTCCTGGCAAATGCATGTGGACCTTGTATTGGACAATGGAATAGACCTGAATTAGAAAATGAAGAAAAAAACACTATTGTTACAACGTTTAACAGAAATTTTCCAGGAAGAAATGACGGTCATCGTAGTACTTTGAATTTTATTGGAAGTCCTGAGATGATTATCGCATTAGCTTTGGGAGGTAGGTTATCCTTTAATCCGTTGAAAGATGAGCTTACAGCCTCTGATGGGACAAAATTCAAACTAGATCCTCCCAAACCTGCACCAGAAGTTCCTGAGGATGGATTTATGATTCCTGAAGGCATTTTCATTGCACCTCCTGAAAACTCAGATGATCTTGAAGTAATAATTGATCCTAACAGTAAAAGACTGCAACTTTTAGAACCTTTTTCAAAATGGGATGGTGGAGACTTTATTGATTTGCCAATTCTAGTTAAAGCCAAAGGAAAATGTACCACTGATCATATTTCCCCTGCCGGTGCTTGGTTGTCACTTCGCGGCCATTTAGATAATTTGAGCGATAACATGCTTTTGGGAGCAGTTAATGCGTTTAGCGATGAGGTAGGAAAGGGCAAGAACATGCTCAATAACCAACTCGAAACATTCTCAAGTATTGCAAGGCAATACAAAGAAAAACAAATGAGATGGGTGATTGTAGGTGATAATAACTATGGTGAAGGCAGCAGCAGAGAGCACGCTGCAATGTCTCCTCGATATCTAGGATGTGCGGCAGTAATCACCAAAAGCCTTGCTAGAATTCACGAAACAAATTTGAAAAAACAAGGAATTCTGGCACTCACCTTTAGCAATCCAGACGACTATGAAAAAATTTTAGAAGATGACAAAATCAGTCTTTTAGAATTAGATGAATTGGAGCCACACAAACAGGTAAAATGCATCCTTTTACACAAGGATGGGAGCAGAGATGAACTCTTGCTTGATCATTCATACAATCAATCTCAGATTGAGTGGTTCAAAGCTGGTTCTGCACTTAATGTTTTGAGAAACCGATGAAAAATTTTCCGTGGACTTCCTTTACATTT
This sequence comes from Candidatus Nitrosopumilus sp., assembly GCA_029881195.1. Taxonomy (GTDB): domain Archaea; phylum Thermoproteota; class Nitrososphaeria; order Nitrososphaerales; family Nitrosopumilaceae; genus Nitrosopumilus. The sequence continues at coordinate 9,164 of JAOUNB010000018.1, read as the reverse complement.
GCCTAAAAATTACTCATAGTTTTCAAATCAGTATTTGGTTTCCATAAACCTCTTGAATTTCTCAGTAGGATTGGATAGAACGTGTTTTGTATTATATTTTTTTGATATAAAATTTCGAAGAGACTCTTCATAAAATATTCCCTTGTTTGAAAAATATCCCTTCAGAAAAAACATGAAACTTTTGAATCCTTTTCCGCGTTTTAATAGCAACAACGATCTTAGAAATGTGTGTAATAAGGGATATCCAAGAGCTTGCATGGCATAGCCGTAATGGTAATACATTATGGGTTTGTACGTAATTGAGGTTCTTCTGGCAGTCTTTGTCTTTATATCCTCATAATAACTGATATTGAATCCTAACTGCATAGCTTTTACGTAGACATATGTTTCATAACCAAAATTTACAGGTAATTTGGAACCTATTGATTTCCAGTAATCTTTTCTGATAACACGCCCCGAGCCTCTGGGTGCCGTAGCTATTTCACCTTGAATTGCACCAGACGCAACAACAGAATCATCTGTCATCATCTTTTCTGTTATTTTTTCATAATAGTCAAAAGACAGCAGGTGATCTGCGCCTACTATTGAAATAAAATCAAGGTTGTCCACATTCAAATGGTTCAAGCCATAATTGAAAACTTTGGCAAGCTCTGGACGCGTTACCCAATTATCATGAATCTCAGGAAAAGTTAAAATCTCAACATCAAAATTTTTTGCAATTTTTACAGTATCATCAGTTGAATTATCATCAACCAATACAATTTGAGTTAACGGAATTGTTTGCTGAGATAAGGCATCAAGTGTATCATAAATATTATTAGCCTCGTTTCTGGCAATAATAACAATCCCTATTCTTGGAAATTCATCAAACTTTGTCTTATTCACACTAAGATTACAATGAATGTGAATTTATTTTGCGTGATAGGAAAAGATAACTTTCAAACAAGAGTAATCCTGTTGTAAGCTATGGGTGATTAATCAACGGATAAGAAAATTTAGGTATGGCTTATGCTCATCGTCATTCATCAAAGATCCATGTTAATCCTATCATATCCAATGCAGAGACATTGGTTGAAACCGGATTTTTGACTTTACATTCCTCCGGAGAAAATGATTGATTAGAGTTTTTGTCATATTTGTATTGAATTATTGTTGACATGATATATGATTACAAAATTTACTTAAAACACTAATGAACAAATCGTTCATACAAATCATCAGTAGTCCCTAAATACTATTTTAGACAATACAATTCAATTGGAATTGTCACCAGACGACAAATCGTTGTTGGTCTTAAATTCCATTTTTATTCTATCTTAAAATTCTATATTTTGAGCCAACTGATTAGGAAGTGTTTCAGATCATTTTTAGTTACTTCATAAAATCAGGGTAGTAACTTGCCTCAAAAAATAATTCCCTTTATGTCTACATCAAAATTTGCTAATTTATCTAGAATAAATTTCATTTCAGATTATTCTAGATCATTTCATTAGCTATCAAATACTGAATACTATTTGAACTCATCATCTGACAACAAACCTTGAGATCACCACTCAGCATTCGTTTTTAACTATTTTGGAATATGTGTTTCAGATTCTGCTTTTTCATGATTTGTATTCTGAGGAATGCTGAGTGCATATAGTGCAAAAATAATTGTATTCTCCAGGATTGGCAAATGTAAATGTCCAAAATTCTCCGGATGGACAAAGCTCACTATCTAATTCATCATTCACTGTACCTGATTTTCTACCTGTTACAGAATGAAAATCTGAATCCTCATTAAACCATGTAATTAAATTTTGAATAATTTTCTCAGAGTAACTATATACAATCCATATACAAATTTTGTACTCTTTAGTATATATCGTATAACAAATATTTTCTTTATTTTTATATCATCTTTAGTTTTCTTGTATTCCAAAGACATCATCAAATGTTCTGAATCAATTTCAGACTTACCAAAAATGGAGCATATTTCCTTTACTTCTTGTTTTGTGGTGGACAGAGGTTTGTCTAATGCAAAAAGAACGTCATCGCATGCCCAAAAATTCGCCTTTACTGCATGAGAGAATGCAGACTTTGGGCTGAATGGAAATATTACAAAACTCATCATCAAAAGTAACATTGCATTAAATGTCGCCTTTATCTTCTCAATTGTTGGAACATTTTTTGGGATTTCTTTTCGAATGTCTTTACCATACAAGATTATGCCGGTATTTTTTATTCTCTGCAGGAACAATCCCAGTGACGCTATGGTTCTTGTGCCGATTTCTATTTTGAGGTCTTTTCTTATCTTGAATCCCTTGAGATCTAGTTGGTCTGAAGCTACTACGTAAAATGGTTGTCCAAACATCATTTTGTTTTCAGTCTTAAAGATAAGATCCAGTGCAGGATTGTCAGTTTTTTTGTATGTTGTGCACGTCTCAGATAGTTTCAGGTCATATTTTGCATCAAGAAGAAGTAAAAGTCCAGTCAGATATTTTTCAATTTCCTTGTAGAGTTTTTTGTTTCTGATTATCACAATACAGTCAATGTCTGACTTTCCACGTATCCATTCCCCAGTTGTTGCAGAGCCAAACAGTACAAAAGAGACAATCTCCTCAGGGTACTTCTTTACCAGTTCTGCGACCAACTCTTCCATGAATTGTTTTAATTTTTTGTTTTGAATCGACAAATGGAATCAGAATATTGTTACAGAATTGCATTGATAAACTCTTTCAAGGTTGGTGATACTTAACAGCCAAATTCCTGCGCCCATGTTTCATCTGAAAATTCACTTATAGGACAATAACTGTTCAAAATATTTGCGTGATTCTCATAGAGAAGTTCAGCGTTGAGAATTTTTTTCCCACAAGTTATCTTGCCAAGCATTCTGTTATACACATCATATGGTTGCTTGTCATCTTGATCCACTGTAGCTTATGATCCAACAGGACACATTTCTGCTGTAAACTGGCTCGCATCATAGAATCCTATCTCGTGTCTTTCAGGAGTATTTGTAAGGGAAAGTCGAATTTCATGAATTCCATCAAGATAAATTGTATCCCCATCTACAATTCTTGTTATTGTACCTGTAAGACACAGCTCATCTCCAGTGCATTTAATGTTTTTTTCATGTAAAGATACATATTTTTTCAAAGAAATTACGTCACTTTTGGATTCGGGGATATCAATCTGATTTTTTAATATCTTATCATTGATTTCTAAAGATGATTCAACATTTAGTCCAAATATTCCTGTTGCAAAGACTATTGGAATTATCCCAAACATTGAAATTTTATATCCTTTTTTCATGGTATTCAAATTGCATAGAAGATTCTAGAAATTTACTTGTTGTTCTTTTTCAAGCATTTTTTTACTTCCTTTCTGAATGCAGACCAATACCGTCTCAATTCCTTACACTTGACATTTCAGATACTTGTAATAATCAATCATGAAAAAATATTTTAACTAATTATCTTTGAATTACCTATTCTAAGGATCTCCTATTGATAATTTCTGATGTTTCGTTTAGAATACCGATCGGAAGCATAGCAATAGGTATTAGACTCTTCCAGATTTAGAATCTTTACTTTTTCTTCATTAAATGATCCTTTCATACAGAGGATAATTTCAAACTGTGATCTGCTGTTTGAGAATACGTGTATACTATCGTAGCGTCATGAATATAGAATAATTCTTCGCCTCTGGAGCCATATCTTTTAGGGGATATTTTGACTAATTGCCCTTCAACGTTATAATGTAATTCAAAAATGAAAATTGGCTCTCATTTTATCTATTAACAAGAATTCTCTAATTAAATTGGTAAAGATATGATTTCCTTAAAGGAATGTGCAGAATTTATCTATTGCTCTATTGTCTGAACCTTTGAAGATGTAATAGATAAGATTCAAATAAAAATCGAAAATAAAATTTCATGAGTGATGTTTTGACTGTCCCTGAATGGCACGAAGAAGTAAAGACCAGCTTAAAAATGGTATTGGTTGTGGTAGACATGCAGAAATTATTCTTGACTGATAAAAAATCCCCTTGGATGGATAAAAAATTAATCTCTATAATTCCAAACATAGAAAAATTAATCAAAAAACTTGGAGAACAAAATGTGATATTCACTCGCTTCATGCCTCCTAAGAATTGGAAAGATGAAAATGGCTCTTGGCAAACATACTATAAAATAAATCAAAAAATTACTACAAGCATTCTGGGAACTGATGCGCTGGATATAGTTGATGATTTTCTCCCATACATTCCAAATTCATCTATTACCAGCAGAAAAAAATCAGCATCAATATTCCTGGCAGGTAATTTTCTTTCAAAAATAAAAAAACGATCCGTACAAATTCTGATTTTTACAGGTATTGAAACTGATTATTGTGTGCTATCGAGTGTATTGGATGCTGTTCATTTAGGATATTATGTGATAGTGGTGATGGATGCATGTGCAAGCAGTAAAAAACAAGGCCAAAAACATGCAAGAGGAATATTTGAACGATTTCCTGAACAGCTTTGGGTTATCACTACAAATGATTTGATAAAGCATCTTCAAAATAATGCCAAAACTTAGGTTTCATTTTTCATGTTTCCCTAAATTATTTTTACAGCATTTAGATAATTCGCTCCAATCGAGGATCTTATTGCTCTGAATTTTCAAAATCTACGAGAACACACAAACGTTTTTACCCTCAATAAAAAAGATTAGAAAAACATCCAGTTTGATGGGAATTATCATGAATGATTATCATGTTAGGAAATCTACGTTTTTCTTTTAATTATAAGACTACGAAAAATAATGACTTGAAACTTACCAAAATGGGCCCTCAAGAAAAGACGTTATTGGTAGGATTTCCAAGCAATGGTCTTATTGGCACTTTTTCAATATCCTACCTGATACATCATCTAAAGATGAAATGTATTGGGGATGTTGAATTACCATATCTTCCTTCAACGTTATTTGTAGAAGAGGGGGAAATTTTAGCCCAATCAGAATCTACAATAAAAATAATCTTTTTGTGATCATCTCAGATGTTCCATTTGATCAGTATTTGGCAGAGAAATTTGCAATTGCAATTCATGCATTTTGTAAAGATCACACAATAAAGAAAATAATGCTTGTCAGTGGTATGGAATCAGTTAACCAAAAAGAAGACGGTCCAAAAATTTATGGTCTTGTAACACATCCAATCTTAGAAAGCGAACTTTATGACAATCAAATTTCAAAATTTTTAAATGGTTCCATTTTTGGGACAGATGCTGCCATAATTTCAGTTTTTAGAAAAACAAACATTCCTGTTATGGTTTTGTATGCAGAATGTCATCCATTCTTCCCAGATCCTGAAGCATCAATTATTGCAATAATCGCACTGACAAAAATTCTGGATATTAAAATAGACATAAAAGATATTCAAAATAAAATAGACACACTTCGAATACAGCATAGAAACCTAATGGAAGAAACACTTCGAACATTACAACAAGAAAAGAAAACAAAGGCTCCGCAGATTTACAGGTGATTTAATGAATAATTACGATAAGTTTGAATTTAGAATGACTTCTCCTGTGATCGGCTCATTATTTGATGACATGGAGCAAAGAATTCTTTCACCACTATCCTATCTAAGAGAATTTAACAATTATTGGATGTTAGAATTTGATCTTCCACTAGTGAATAAAAAAGACATCAAAGTCACTTTTGACGAAAACATCATAAGTATCAAGGCAAAGCTCAAGGAAGAATATTCTGAAGAAAAACTAGGCAACATCACAAAGTTTGAATATTTTAAAAAATCCATCTCATTACCTAAAAGAATAGATATTAAAAAAACAACTGCAAAATTCCAAAAAGGACGACTAGAGATAAAAATTCCAAAGAAAATAGTTGGTCATTCCATCAAAATCAATTAGCATTTAATGAACAAAAAATGTGGATACTTATTTTTTTGAAATAGAATCAAAATAAAAAATGAAACTCTTGACAGAGTTCTTTACCAGCGAGACAAACCATAATTTACCACTCAAAACATGAAGTTAAACTATCTATTCATTATTCATGTTTATTAATTTTGAAAATATATGTTGGTAGATGATACAGGATTTTTAAAAAATATAGTTCTAATGTCGAGTAGCAGAAAATTTTCACCTGAATCTAGAATGACCCAAAGGCTTAACACTGATCTGATTGTTCAAATCTTTTTCTTGTTAGTTGATTATTGCCCGTACTGTGTTATATGGAAACAAAAAATAAAAATTACTATCATGCAAAGAATGAAATTTGAGTTTATGTTTTAATCCTCCTTAATTTCTTTATCTTTTCGTTTTGAGTTGGTAATTAAAAATAGGCTTTATATTTTTCAAATATGACAACTTTGAACTAGTTTATCTACTATGACTCTTATTTGAAAATATGGATCCACAATCGCAAAAAAAGATTGATGATATTATGATTGAAACAAACGAAAAAGTGTCTGCAATTGTAAATGAAATCAGAGACATTAGATTTTCAAAAATGGATGAAGATAAAAAACAAGTAAAATGTGATAAATTAAGAGAAGAGTTTGAAAAAGTCATGATTGAAGAGGAAAAGAAAATAGAAAAAGTTATGGAAAAATTCCCATGAAAATTGATGAAATTGACACTGATTATGATACAGTCAAAGTAGACAAAATTGGAATTCTTGATTCACAAACAGGTGCAGTATTGCTCAAAGACGAAAAAGTTGAATTCGTAATGTCTGGTTTTTCATCGGAAGTTGCAAGAATTATTTCTGACTTTGTTGATGGAAAACGTGATGATCCACCAACAATTTATCGCCTAGTTGAGCAAATTTGTGAGGAAAATGAAATCCTTCTAGTCAAGGTCAAAATCTATGAAAGCGGAGGAATTTTTAGAGCAAATCTGTATTTTACTGGAAAAAAAGACATGGTGTTTAGAAATTTCAGGGCATCAGACGCTATTGCACTGGCAACTTACTACAACATTCCAATTCTGGTAAGAAAATCTATGCTGAAAAATATTGAAAAAAGTGAAATTGAAAAAAACTGAATCTCTAAAGTAAAAGATTAATCTCTTCAAAATTAATCTAATCTATAACTCCTAGAAAATTTTTCATTTACAAAGCAGATGGAAGGCGAGTCCAATTCAATGAAAACAAAATCCTTAGTACGTGTATTAGAGCTGGAGCAAGTAAACAAACTGCGAAGCGAATTCTAAAGAAAGTCAAATCAGAAGTGTATAGAGATATAGCTTCAAATGATATTTATAAAATAGTCCTCCGTGTTATTTCTGAAGAAAAAGGCCTCAAAGCACTACACCAAAGATACCAATTAAAAGACGCAATTATGAGGATGGGTCCTGCAGGATTTGCATTTGAAAATTATATTGCATCAATTTTGAAATATTATAATTATCAGGTAACAAAAATAAGATCAAAAATTCATGGAACATGTGCAATACATGAAATTGATCTCATAGGGATGAAAGACAACAGAGAATTTTTGATTGAATGCAAATACCATTCTCTTCATGGAGTGTATACTGGACTAAAAGAATCACTGTACACCCATGCGAGATTCCTCGATATGCAACCAAAATTTGCAGGAGAAATTATTTTTTGCAATACTCAAATCTCAAATCACGCAAAAAAATATGCCAAATGTGTCGGACAACAAATTTTTTCCTGGAGATACCCTGCAACAAACAGCTTGGAAAAAATAATTGAAAAACATAATTTGTATCCAATTACAATTCTTAATTTGACACAAAATGAATTGCAAATATTTTCAGAATGCAACATGATGATTGCAAAAGATCTTTTGAGGTATGATGAGGCCAAGATTGCAAGAATTACTGGCATTTCCAAAAAGAGAATTAATAACATGCAAAAATTAGTTGAACAAATATTTTATCCAAAATAACCCCTACAAGAAATAGTACTAATAGTACAAAATATCCTTTAATTGTTATAATGAATAATTATCTTGTTGTTGCAAATCCAGCTTCTGAGAATTTAGCAAAAAAAATTGCAAAAAGACTACAAGCAAAGTATCTGAAGACTCACTTGAAAGTTTTCCCTGATGGTGAAAGCAAACTGACTATTTCTGGATACAAAAACAAGGGAATAATTCTTGTTGTGTCATCAATGGGACCGCCTGTGGATTCTAATCTTGTTCGAACCTTGTCATTAATTTCAAAGTCCCGAGAAATGTCTTCAGATGTAATTGCAATAGTACCGTACATGGGCTATGCCAAACAAGACAAAGAATTTCTCAAAGGAGAAATTATAACAATCTCAGTCGTTGCAAAACTGCTCAAATCTGCTGGTGCAACACGATTAATTGTAGTGGATTTCCACAGCCCAGACGCTATTGATTTTTTCAAATTTCCAACAAAAAATATTTCAGCAATTTCCTTATTTACAGAATATTTTAAAAAATACAAACTGAAAAATCCTCTTGTGGTATCCCCAGATCTATTTTGGAAATCTAGTGCAGAAAAATTTGCCAAATCCATTAATGCAACTGTCATTGCATTAAACAAACAAAGAGACAGAAAAACAGGAAAATTAGTAATCAAGTCACCTTTGCCAAAATTTTCCAAAGGATGCGATCTGATATTATTTGATGACATGGTGTCCACAGGAGGGAGTATTCTAAAAGCAATCAAATTTCTCAAAGGAAATTTTAGAAATATGTATGTAGTTTGCACTCATCCTGTTTTTGTGGGTGATTCGGAAAGAAACATCAGAAATATTGGCGTCTCAAGAATTATAGCTACAAATTCAATTGAAGGAAAATTTTCAAAAGTTGATTTATCAAAAATCATCTCTGAAACTATTTTAGATTGGAAGTAGCATTTTTTATAACATTTGATTTCTAATCATCTATCAATTTCAAATGTTCTTTCTACCACTGGAGATTCCGTTATTGTATGGATTAACATGTCTGATTTTTTGCCTACTCCTATTGGTGCTTGAGTCGAAATAACATATTTTACTCTATCAATTTTATATGATTGTTCAGCATATACTGTAAACAACAATTCATCTTTTTCTACACTGTCTCCAATTTTTTTATTAAAAACAATTCCTGCGCCTTTATCTTTTGGAGCACCAGATGCACGTCCAATTTCTACAATAATTCTATTTTCCATCCACAACACTTGTCCTGATT
>JAOUNB010000070.1 GCA_029881195.1 Candidatus Nitrosopumilus sp. | reverse complement strand
GGGAGTTGTGGTATGTCGTTGATATCTTTAGGGAATTTGTAATATAACGGAAGTAGAATTTGGTCTGCACGATATCGTGGATAACCCATACCGATCACTAATTGCTCCATCTCTTCTGGAAGTAATCGATAGAGATCAGTCATTATGTATTGACAGTCTCAAATGATATTATAATTTAATCAATAGTGCTGAAAATAAAAATTCAAAGAGAAATGAAAAGAAGGAAGAAAATTTATTCTTCAATCGGTTCTGAATCTTTTGATTCATCATCTATTGTAGATTCCACAATGGTATCTACTTCAGGTGTTTCTACGGTAGTCTCTACTTCAGATGCTTTTGTAGATTTAGTTGCTTTCTTGGTAGTCTTTTTCGTCTTTTTCTCTGCATCTTCAGGATCTATTACACCTGCTTCGCCTAGAGCAAAAATGACTTCCTCTTCAGGATGGTGAGGACTATCTACCATTCTAGCAATTCGTTTCTTACCTGATTTCTTAAAGTATATTCTATAGGTACTTGTATGGGCAACTACGTTTCCGCCAATAGGTCTTGTTGGATCTCCAAAGAAGACATCAGGTGACGCCATAACTTGGTTGGTTGCAATTGCAGCACAGTTGTACGTTTCTGCAATTCTTGATAACAGGTGAACAAAGTGATTTAGTTTTTGTTGTCTAACTGACAATGTTCCTCTTCCAAGATATTCAGCACGGAATAATCCAACTGCAGAATCTGCAACAATTAGTTTAACATTATTTTCTTCAATGATGGGGCCGGCTTCTTCTAGAATCAAGACTTGATGTGCACTATTATATGCACGAGCAACTATGATGTTATCTAAAACTTTTTCTGGATCCATGTCATGAGCTTTAGCAATAGATACAATTCTTTCAGGTCTGAAAGTATTTTCAGTATCAATATACAAAACACTTCCTTCAAGACCTCCTTCTTCTTTGGTTTTTTGAACCATCACAGACATTGTATGGGCAAATTGTGTTTTGCCACAACCAAATTCACCATAAACTTCTGTTAAGGCTTGGGTCTCAATACCACCATCAAATAATGTATCAAGGCAGTTTGTACCAGTTGTAATTTTACCAATACTTTGTCGGTGTTTGTAAATTTCGCTTGCACTAACAAAGTGTTTAGCAATTAATCCCCCATCAACTAAATGTTGTCGGGCTTTATTGACAATTTTTTCAGCAGTGTCCTTTTCCATTCCAGTTATTTCTGCAATTTCTACAGGACCTCTGACGATGAGATCCATGACGTTGTGGACACCTGCATCAGATAATTTTCTTGTAGTTACAGGACCTACGCCCTCTAAACTATCCAATCTTAAATCTTCCATACCGTATGGTACGGTATCAGTACTTTATAACAGTATTGTTTCAGGGTTCTGTAAAGATCACATAACATATTACAAATCGGACAATACGATCTAAAAAATACAAATATTTCAGAAGTAAAAAATCCTGTTGATATACCCTCTTTTTACCAGAGGTCATAAAGTGTTACTATCGTCTCTTTCTTCTTTGTCCAGGTTTATTTTGACCAGGAAATCTACCCAAGACAAATCGTTTTTTGAAGTTACTTTTATTTCTAAGACTAGAACTAGTACCTACAATCTTTCGGCCTTCAACTTTTGGCGTCTGTCCTCTCACTTTACCTGCTTTGGTAAGTGAACCGTGTGTTGCCATATTTTAAAATAGGAATTAGTGAATTTATGTATTTGTATGACTACCAGTATTTGGCTTTAACAGCCTCAATTACTTTTTCATGTTCTCTGCTCTTTTTACGGGCATATCTTTCCATGGCACCAAGAGGAACACCGCCAAGAGATCTTGCAATAGCATTAAAGAAGTATCTTTGAGGACCTTTTGAGCCAGTCTTAGTCATGAATTTTTGAATACCATATTTGAAATTGTGTTGCCAAGTTTTGTAAAGGACACCCAATTGAGCAGGAGTCATTTCATTTCCTATGTTAAAGAAATCAGATTTTTCTAATAATCCAATAGGAACAAAGGTCAGGGCAGTTGCTGTAAACATAGAATCAGGTTGCTCATGCTCTAGTTCGCTAAGTAAACGAATTGTTTCCCAAGAATCTTCAGGAGTTTCATCATTATCAAGCCCCATGATTAATGTAAAAGCAGGAATCCAATAGTCTTGATTTAATGTCTTGACACCCTCTTTTACAACCCAATGCCATTCATCAGGAGAATATGGTGCAAGTTTTCTATCAGCATATTTGCCAATTAATCTAAGACTTCCTGTTTCAAACCCAGCTTGTACTCCAATCATGTTGTCAGGGCCTGCTTTAATAATTTTAGAAAGATTTGGAATTAATTTTTCATCAGCAATAGCTCCTGCCAAAGTACCGTGTGTGGGATTTGTGTGTTCAACTCCAGTTGACATGATTGCTGTGAATAATTCTTCTAGTGCTTCTCGATTTGGTTCCATTCCTTTTGCAGTTCTAGGATCCATGCCATAAACGAAAATATCATCACTGTGAATCCACGCAGATTTAGAGCCACCTTTCTTTATGTTAACTTCGATTTCTCTTTTGACTTTTTCAGGGGAATAGTACCTTAATGATCTTAGTGTAACGTCACAAAATTTACAACCCCTACCACAACCACGCATTACCTCAACCATTCCATGCATACTTGGCTCTACAATGTCAGGAATTTCTTCAAGTTCTGGTCTATCCCAGAAATTAACAAATCGTCCATGGATTTTTTTGCCATTTCTTTCAAATTCTTTAATGTTTACTTTAAAGTCACTTCGCTTTCTAAAAGGATCCATATTTTCAAAGTCACCATTAATCAAATAGTTGAAAAATCTTCCAGCGTGTCCATCAATTTCTGGTGCTATCCCACCCAATTCTCCTTCAAGAATTGCATAAATTCCAAATTCCTCAATCTTCTCTGGATCATAATTGTATTGCCAGGTTCCAGATGCGCCAGAAATCACTTTAGCTTTACTACCAGTTTTTAATTTAGCAGCTTTGATTCTATGATGTAATTCAGTATTGTAAAATTCATCATAAGACGTCTGTTTTCTGCCATAGGTAAATGTCATAGTTACAGGACCCATGCCAAGAGGATCCATTTCATATGTTCCAACAACTTCAGTTTGAGGACCAATAAATTGTTCTATGTGATCAGGATGTGCGACAACTACTTCTTGTCTACTAAACCCGTCTCGTAGTAAACCAGCTTCTAGTTTTCTTAAACCGTATGGTGCATAATTTGCAACACCGTTTGTGTGAGGAATGTAATTACAAATAAAATCAAATAAAATTTTTGGAGTTACCTGCTTTCCAAGTATTTTGTACCAAAAACTGCTCTTATCTCGATTTGGATCAATGGCTGGCGCACATCCAAAAAATGTTGCTAGTGAAAGTCCCCTATACGGTGACATCAAAGTTCTATCCGCAGTTAAAACAATTTTTGGAGTTACCATATCCGTCAAGGAAATAATTTTGTGATTTATTTTAAACCTTGCTAGTAAAACTCAATATTTTTCTAAAATCCCAGCCTTATTTCGATAAAAATGACCAAATTCCTTATTTGAAGACAAATAATCCCCATCAAAAACAGTTCCATCTCTACATACCAAATCTTCCCCAATACAGCAGCTTCCACAAATTCCAACACCACACTTCATCATTCTCTCAAGACTGGCTTGAACAAAGATATTCCTAGAATGAGCCGATTGTACAGTTTTATACATCATTATTTCAGGCCCACACACGTATACCCCATCAAAATGAGATTCATCGACAAGTTTTTCAACTAAATCAGTAACAAACCCTTTTTCACCATAACTTCCATCATCAGTTGAAACTATTACTTTATGGGGATTATTTTCCAATATACTATTTGCCAAGTTTTCAAAAAACACTTCATCTTTTGATTTTGCGCCTATCAGAATAGTAACATCATCAGTGGGTTTTACAAAAGTAAGTAATCGCATCATTGGAACAAGACCTGTTCCACCACCAACCAACAAAAGTTTTCCTTCTTTCAGATCAAAAGAATTTCCATATGGACCACGGATTCCAATTTGTTGTCCTTCCTTAATGTTAAACAAACCAGTTGAAGCTGGACCATGTTTTCTTACAGTAAATGCTGCTTTATCAGGTTCTTTAGAAATCATTACACTCATTGGCAATTCATTTACTCCTGGTATCCAAACCATTGCAAATTGTCCAGGAAGAGCATCAGACATTACATTATCAGAAAAAACCAAAGTTCTAACAGTAGGTGTTTCATCAATTACTTTTTCAATTGTTACAATTGTTGTGTGATTAGGATTTCTTTGCAAGACCTACCATGTCCTTTATTGAAGAATAATTTTTTCTTTTCATGTATTGCAATATCCCATTATTGATTTCACTAAAAATATCAATCCAATTGTCACCTACTGCACTACCAAGTTGAATTGCAGAAGCACCTGCTAAGAAAAATTCCACTGCGTCTTCCCATGTAGAAACACCACCACATCCAATTATTGGAATGTTGTGTTTTAAAGAAATCTCATATACGCATCGCAATGCAATTGGTTTGATTGGAGTTCCAGATAATCCTCCAAACTTATTACTAAGAATAGGACGTTGAGTTTCAACATCTATGGCCATTGCCCTGACTGTGTTAATTGCCGTTATTGCATCAATTCCAGAATCGATTGCGGCACTTACAGTATTCAAATAATGAGTGGTACCCAAACCTACTTTTGCAATTATAGGGACATCAGTTGTATTTTTTGTAGTAGTTACAATTTTTTTAACTAATTCTGGATCATCGCCAACTTCTAAACCAACTTTGGCAACATGAGGACAGGATAAATTTAATTCATAAGCTGTAACTTTGCAATTTTCAAACTGTTTTACCATCATTTCAAAATCTTCAGGAATTGAACCTACCAAACTAATTATTATTGGAACTTTTTGATTAGGCTCAATCATTTTAGCAAAATTTGTAGCTCCAGGATTTGAGAGACCTACAGCATTTATCCAGCCACCACCTTTTACACTAAAGATAGTCGGATTTGGATAGCCTTCCCATGGTTCTGTACTAAGGGATTTAGTCACAACTGCGCCAGCGCCTGAACGATATAATCGATTAAAAACATCCAAAGAAATGCCTAAAATTCCAGATGCCAGCATTACAGGACTATCTAATTGAATTTGTCCTATGGAAGTTGCAAGACTGGATTCCACTTTGAATAATGAACCTAGTTTCGAATATAATAGTTGATTCGCTATTCTGGTACCTTTTTTAAAGGTGACTTAGAATCAACTAGTCATGTATTCTGTGATATTAACAGAGTTGGGAATTTCAGTTTTTAATGAAGGGAATCTTGAAAAAGCATTTCCATTTTCTAATCCGGTTAAAGAATATCTCTTAGTAAAAAATAAAGAATCAAAACTAAATGAATTAATCAATTATCTATCTTCAATTCAAAGAGGAGTTTCTGTAAGTGATGAAGCATTACTTGCAATTTTAAAAAAATATGCAATTGATTGTCACTTAATGGAATCCTTAGAATTAGATAACATCCAGGCAACAAAACCACAAATAATTGTTGAGTCAGGATTTGCTTCTAATTTACAGGACACATTAGGAAAACTAAGAGAATTTGCTTTAGGATTATCATCATCTAAAGTTACCGAAGTTTCTGAAAGTCCAGATCTTCACATCATTCAAGCAATCAATTCATTAGATGAAATAGACAAGATTGCAAATGGTCTAAGTTCAAGACTTCGTGAATGGTATGGCTTGCATTTTCCAGAATTAGACAATATTATTGATAGCATTAATGGATATGCACAAATAGTACTTGCTGGAAAACGAGAATCATTAACAAAACAAGTTTTTGAAGAGGCAGGATTTCCAGAATCAAAAGTGGAAATGTTATCTTTAATCTCTACAAAAAGCAGAGGAGGAGATATTTCTGATGTCAATTTAGCAATAGTTCAATCAATCGCAAAACAGATTTTAGACTTTCATGAATTACGTAAAAAACTTGAAGAGCATGTTGAAACTGCAATGCAAGAAATTGCACCAAATCTTTCAGCAATTCTTGGTAGTGCAGTAGGTGCAAGAATTTTAGGAAGGGCAGGAAGTCTCAAAAGGTTAGCTTCACTTCCTGCTAGTACAATACAAGTATTAGGAGCTGAAAAAGCATTGTTTAGATCTTTGAAGACAGGATCTCAACCACCAAAACATGGATTGTTATTTCAACATGCAATGGTTCACGCTGCACCTAGATGGCAAAGAGGAAAAATTGCTAGAGCAGTTGCCGCCAAGGCAGTCATTGCTGCAAGAGTTGATGTTTACGGTGAAGGGCTAAACGAGACACTTCTCGAAAAACTCAACATCAGAGTTGATGAAATTGGTAAAAAGTATGAAAATCCAACTGAAAAAGACATCAGAAAACCTCAATCATTTAGACGTGAAGGTGGAGATAGAAGAAGAGAAGGTGGAGATAGAAGAAGAGAAGGTGGAGATAGAAGAAGAGAAGGTGGAGATAGAAGAAGAGAAGGTGGAGATAGAAGAAGAGAAGGTGGAGATAGAAG
>JAOUNB010000069.1 GCA_029881195.1 Candidatus Nitrosopumilus sp. | reverse complement strand
ATTGGAGCACAAAACAAGGATTCTGTTGGAAAGTCACTTTCAGCAAAGACCTCCCAGACATTTGGCAGATTGCGAAAATGGGACAACAGATCCCAGACAAAAAGCTCAGCAGATAGAAGCCTATTACTTGCACTTCAGGAACTGGACAAAGCACAGTCAAAATTAGCACTTTCAGATACGGTGATTGAACGAGCGTCTCTTTTTTACAGAAAAGCCTCAGAGAAGGGTCTCATTCGTGGAAGAACTGTAAAATCAATTGCCGCAGCATGCCTCTATGCATCATGCAGGGATCTAGAACACGGCAGAACCCTTACAGAAATTGCGGAAAAGTTTGCAGTACACAGAAAAGAGATTGCAAGGTCATATCGTATTTTGTTTAGGGAATTGGGCTTTGTGGTATCCATAGCAGATCCAATAAAGTCCATTACCAAGATAGCAAGCAAGATTGGAATAAGGGAAAAAACAATACGGAAAGCAATACAGATTTTAGATGCAGCCCAAGATGCAGGAATCATAGCTGGTAAAAATCCCGAAATTATTGCGGCAACTGTAATCTATGCTGCATGTGTCATTACTGACGAAGCAAAATCACAAATAAAAATCGCAGCAGCTGCAAATATTAGCACAGTTTCAATTAGAAACCGAATTCTAGAATTTAAAACAAAACTAGGTCTGTTTTCTACAATGAACTGACTGTCAGAAATTATGATAAAAAAATTTACAGTGTATTGCAATAAGTTTCAAAAAATGACATCACAGAAAATATGAACAGTCTACAAATATCCCCAAAAGGTACTAACATTCCAGGCCATTATCGAGAATGTGAAGAAAGAAGTTGTTCTCGGTTGATACCATGTCCGCATATTAGATGTCAGGAGCACCGAACCGATATGGCAATAAAGGATTGGACTGTACAGCATTCTAAATTCACTAAAGATGATGAATTCAAGATATTGTTATCAATGGAAGATATTGACAAAATAGATGAAGAAATTAAAAATATTGACAGTAATTCCAAAAAAATTTTGATGAGTCAAACATGATTGAAAGTGAGGAGGCTAAATTGACTGAAGATGAAGAAAATTACAATGTCGTTGATGGTGTGATTTTACTTAACACGTGTATGACGTGTCATAATAAATTCAAACCAGTAAACAGTATGATTTATGAAACATCATGTAACGCATGTTCTGAGAAAAAATAGATCAGTTAAAAAATGTCGAATCTAAGAATTCCCGTGTCTTCTAATTTTTTCAGATTGTACTTGGTGTCTTTTTTTGTATCCACGATTGTTCATTAATCTGGTGACATTTGCAATCTGATGCCTTTGCCTTGCAATTCGTTTGATGCAGCAGTTTTTTACATTTGTTGCATGTAGGATCTCTCCAACTTGCCTGGTTACCACAATTTGCACAATACAAATTTAGTTGCTCCTACATACCAAATCAAAAATTGCTTGAGAGTTCTGTTTGTGTTTTTGTTTTGAAAATGGATTTTTTAACATACATTACAACATCATACTGACATATAAGATACAGATATCTGCAAACGATGCTAAATCAATTTCATAATTTCCCAAATCAGTCAATCAAAGCCTTAATACAAACAACAACCATACAATGTGATGTCAAAATTAACATTTGAAAATATGTCCTATTGGAAATCAACAAGCAAGTACATTCTGAGTTTTCCAGAAATTAGATTTGTTGGAGTTGTAAACAACATGGGCAACCTTGTCGTGGGAGATTATAAGAAAGGAATTGTGCCGATTGCAGAGATTGACCAGTACAAAATGTGTATGGAATACGCATTGGAGTTGTTCATGAAAAAAGATCTTGACGGTACCTTGGGACCGCTAGAGTATGCAGCGTCAAAAAGAAAGAATGTAAAGATAATTACCATTCCAGTCAGAGATTATCTCGTATTGATATCTGCCGAGCCTCATGCAAATATTGAACTCATCATAGAAGAGATACTGAAGGCATTAAGTGACATGCAGCAAGACAGGAAAATCAAACTAGACGAACATGTCAATTGATTTTAAAATCATCCTCAAAGGAAAAAAGCCATCTAAATAATTCAAAACATCCTCAATCTTTGATGATTAGATTAGTCCTTTAACTTTGGAAAGACTTGAGCCAATCAGAAAAATGAAAATCTTTGTACTATTGAATTGATTTAAGATTCTAACGATTTGAATCTGAATATTTTCAGCTAATGTTGGATTAGCTAATTTTTAGAGTTATTCTAATTACTTATCTTTTAGTTGCAATCCTTGCAGTTTGGATCTCTACAGACAGGATTATTATCTCCATCCCTCGTGGGATATTTTGTGTCTCTTCTTCTATGTGTTCTAGTCAAGTTCTTCAGGATGTCCTTTTCTACGTAGTGCAAACAAACTTTTTGCAAGTTTGATTTTACCTTGATTAGTATTTTTTTGTGATTTTTGGTTTTCATTAAAAGTGGATAGTATTTCTTTAGTCAACTTGTCAAAGTATGATGCAAAATACATTGCGTTAGAATATACCATAATGTGATTACGTTAAACTAATACAAAAGCAGGTCATGTAAACTCTAAACATTTGTTTGGTTTTTCTACAAAAACAGTTAGAAAAACAAAGAGTTTAGAATTCTTTATTATGTAAATACAGACAGTGATCAAAACCAGTAATTGTTATTGAAAATACCATTGTTCAAACCGTGCTCGATGACAAAATCAATTGACTCGTCAATCACTAGATTTACTTATGATAATTTAAGTCATGCAACTCGAATGAGAAAAACTTGAACCATAAAAAATTTGGATTGTTAGTTATATGCTATGACGTGCACTGTATTACATGGAAAATCAAATTAAATCCAATACTGAAAATCAAAATAAACTATCCTTATGTGAAGTCTTCAAAGAAGATACCTCTGAAATCATACGAAAATTAGAATCTCAAACTCCATCATTGTTTCAAAATTATTCAAATCTATACACTGCATATTTACACATGTTTGATAATCTTTTTGGAACTTGCTTTATTTCAGAAAAAAAGTTTTTTGATAAACTAAACCTAGATCAATCCTTTCTAAAGCAGATCAGATCCAATTCTGAAGCAATCAAGAAAGTCTGTTTAGAAAATATTGATAAAAATACACAATTTATTGATCAGTATTCGAAGATGAGAATATCTTCAATTCAATCCTTTGACAAGTATGTCCATGTCTTAATGGAGTCCTATGCCAATTATCTTTCACAATTCAACCTGTCTGGAAAACAATAGAATTATTTTGAATCCTTTATTCCAACTTAGTACAAGAAGTTATGAACGTGAAATCGCCATAGTTACCCAGGCATTAACAGACTTGGAAACAGAGTGTGTTGTACAAAATGGATATAAAATTGGAGAGCCCTTCGATAAATTCGGTTGGACGTTTTTTAATATCCAGATTAATGAAGTGTTGACAGAGATTATTGAAAAGTCAGGCATGATGAAAGGTGCATTAGGACGTAAAATTGGAGAACAAATGACTAATTTTATCGGACACTATCTAGAAACTAAAGGCAGTAACGTAAGAATAAAGATGATACATTATGGGTAAACAATTTTAAAAATACCCTTTACTAATGTACGATAAAACGACTAGTTATTTATGGTAAGAATTTTTTTTAGATGGAAAGATTTCACTGCTGGAAAGTTTGTCCAATTACGTATCTTTGTATAGTATACTTTCACTAGATAGTGTGGATGCCACTGGTACTCATGCATACGAGGACACACAGAGCGTTTTCTGAATTTTGGAAAGATTAATCATCTTGGTTCCATAATAGGAGGATTCAGGTGAATTCTGGTTACATTTTGGCTGTGCCAAATTCACCACTAAAGTAATCAAATAAAAGAATATTTTGAAAAAAATCTTGAAAGTATGTGAAAATATATTTGATGAATCCAGACCTAAAGGGACTTCTTAATAGCAAGTTAAG
This sequence comes from Candidatus Nitrosopumilus sp., assembly GCA_029881195.1. Classification (GTDB taxonomy): domain Archaea; phylum Thermoproteota; class Nitrososphaeria; order Nitrososphaerales; family Nitrosopumilaceae; genus Nitrosopumilus. Next base: position 2,624 of record JAOUNB010000069.1, on the reverse strand, counting down.
CGTATAGAAGATGATGATTTTTTTGAATTATAATCAAATTAACGGCAGTAGTATCTGAGTCCATCAGGACTTTAATTTTGAATGATACATGCATCTTAAACAAGAGTAAAAATTTTGTATGTATGTCCGTCTTACTTGTTACATTATTTACCATTACAAGTTTTGACATCGATGCATTTGCAGAAAAATTAACAATTCAGAGCCCCGAATTGAATCTAGGCTCTAACCATCTAGGTTCAATGATTAAAACACAGACAGTTTCTAGTGATGGCTCTGTATGGATATTTGTCGCATACACAAACCCAGTAGAACGAGAGCATATGACAGTCAATGTGAGATTCACAGACAAAAATGGGCAAGAAATAACCAATGTGAACTATGACATTATGGTTTCTCAAAATGATCAAGTTATTTTAGATGAAACGATGGTTAACCACCAAGTAGGTATAAGAGACCATCTTACAAAAGAATTGCCAAGTAACGACAACGTAATCATCAAAATTACATTGCAGGGTATTGGAACAGTATCTCCGTTTACAGGACCTCAGGGGGAAACTATTCAGGTTAATGTTGTTCCAGAATTTGGAACAATTGCAATGATGATTCTAGTTGTTTCCATAATTAGCATCATTGGAATTTCTGCAAAATCCAAGTTGATGATGCATTAGACATGAGAATATACATCACTTCAAAATCCCATATACAAGAGAACTAAATTCTATGAAAAATTATAACGCTGTAACTGTTACATCACTATCTCTGTTAATTGTTTTTTTGGTATTTAATTTTGTAGATTCATTTGCAACAATTCCTTTGAATAATTCCTTTGTCTTGGAAGGAACAGGTTACGCAGCAACAAAGGATGTGATTAAAAATTCAGAAATCAATCTTTCATTGTATACTCATGGACAAAGTGGAAGCAGCATTATATCTACAATTGAAACAGGATTCGTTACATTGGGTGATGAAAACTTCTTAATCACGGAATTAAAGGCAACGATGCTTCGAGAAGGCAAGTACATCAGAATCAACGGGGTTGTGCAAGGCGATAATGAAGCCACTGTCAGCTTTTTTGGAAGGCAAATTGAAGAAAGCCAAAATGGCTCAATTTATGGATTTACTGGAAGAGTAATCTCTGATGAGACTTACAAAATTATCTATACTGCAAAACTAGAGGGGGTTGTAAAATTCAAGATTTCAGAAGTCAATCCAAATCAAAAACTCCAAATTAACATTACAAAAGGTTCATCCACTCAAGGCATTGGTTTAACTACGGGATCTGTAGATTCACTGTACTTTAGACATTTCTCACAAGATAAAATATCTGTAGAGCCTGGAACTACAATTACCATTAAAAATAATGATGTTGTAGCACACAGTATTCTTAGTGGAATACAAAATGCTGATCGTCATGAATTAATTGTCGCTGATGGCAAAATCTCAACTGGTAAAATTTTGCCTGGCCAATCAGCAGATATTACGTTGAGCGATGCAGGGTTTTACAGACTATATGATCCGGATTATCCGTGGATGAAAATTGTGGCATATGTGTATCCAGACATAGGTGGAAATGTGATTCTGGGACAGTCAAGAAACTAGTGCTGTCTTGTCATATACTTGATTTTAATATGCAATATATTTAATATTAAACACAATGCCGTTATCTTTTCACGATATACTAGTGCCATACGATGGAACCAAAACTGGAGACAGGGCATTTAACGGAGCAATACAGTTGGCAAAAAAATTTGCTTCAAAGATTACAATTTTGGCATGCATTGAACGTGAATCAACATGGGGTTTTTTTGAAACAAAATCAGACAAGAAAGATGTCAAAAAACGCCGTAGTGTAATGGATGAAAAAACTGCAAAACTAGACGAAATTGCGTCAAAAAATGACATTCCATGCAATGTCAAGATCTCTACATGTACTGTGGCCTCAGAATGTATAGTATCTTTTGTGAACTCCCACAAGATTGATCTTATTGTAATGGGCAAATCATCTAAAATTAACCCTGAAAAAATATACCATGATAGCACTGTCAATTACATTTATTCACATCTAAAATGTCCAATGTTGACTATCTGATGAACAACTATGATTCACTCTGATTCATCATCCTGTCTAGAACTACCTTGCACTTGATTATGTCTGGAAATTACTTTTTAATTACTAAAGAAAATTATTCTAACCTCTCATGAACTACAGGAATTAAGTGTATAGTACGGGTTTAAGAAATTCACCGCACTATTCTACAAATGATGCAAACAGGAGATCTTAAAATATTCGAATATGCTGTAATCTCACCTGACAACACTGCAAGAATAATTTTGGAAAAATTATCTAAAATATTAGATACAAAACAAAAAGAAATAATGATTGCCAGTCAAACACTTGATACGTCATTTTCAGATTATCTTGAAAATTTAGAACAGTATTGGTTTCTATGTCACAACACATTCAAATCTTTTACATCCCATCTATTGGTTAGTTAAATTTTATGCAAGCTTAGACACATTAAAGTTTAGATGTTATATTTTCATGTGTGATATTTTTGTTTGTTAATGCATCACGATACTTTTGTAACATTGAATTATCCATCCCAGCTTTGAAAAATAGAAAC
>JAOUNB010000068.1 GCA_029881195.1 Candidatus Nitrosopumilus sp. | reverse complement strand
GACTGGGAGCACAACGTGCATGGGGATATAGTTAGGCGCTTAGATTTTGCACTACGGATTGGGTTAAAAATGGATTAAAAATACAGCGTCAATCTTTTTTATTTTCTTGATTTCGCTCCTTAAGTTTTGTTCCGATAACATTAATTTTTTTTGACGTATAAATTTCTGGTTTAAGAGATTTCAAAATTTCTTTAGCCTCTAATGAATTCGCAAATTTATTTTCAAAATCGAGAAGCAAGCTGAGTATTCCAAAGTCAGCAGATTCCAAATCTTTTCTTTTTACTACATTTACAATTCCATCGGCATTAATCAATTTTAAAAGAGTGACAAGACGTTTGTTAGTTTGTAAAAATTCCTTATCAGGATACGTTCCAGGCACATTAAGACATTCTAATTATTTTACTTAAATTTGTCTAAATTTGTTCCTTTTGAATTTTTACTATAAGTTTAAAAACAATACATCTAAACTTCAACTCCAAATTACAAAATTCATAATCAACTCCAAATTACAAAATTCATAATCAACTCCAAATTACAAAATTCATAATCAACTCCAAATTACAAAATTCATAATCAACTCATAATTATAAAATTCTCAGGAAGAGAATACTCTACGTTTTTGTTTCGGAATTCTGATGCTTGGTGTTGAAATTACATTTCTTTATCATCTTTTATACAAAAAGTTGATTGATAGATTAACTGATCTCAACTCAGGAAGATTAGATAAATCAGTATCAGGATTTGAGAACATAATTAATTCACTTTAAAATAAAATGAACCAATGAAAAATAGATGGCTGTAAAGTACTAGTCGAGAAAAAACCTACCGCCTATCTACTTTTATTTTTAGTTTTGAAGATGGACATAAAAGCAATACGTAAGAATCAGTAATTTATTGATCAGGATTTTACTATGCTTTCATTATTTTTAGAAATTTATTTTTTATACACAGCGCATGCAATTTGTTAGCAATTGTTTTATCTATGTTGAATTTGCCATGAAATTTCTTGTCAATAAAATAACCCTCAAACATAATTAATCCTGACCCGTACCACATAAGAGAATTAATTATTCTCAAAATGCAATGGCCATTTCAAAAACTAAACGTAGCGAAGCTGCAAAAAAAGCTGCACGTACAAGAAAACGCAACGAGAAACTAAAGGCAGAGACGAAAGCAAAGGCTGCTGCTAAAAGAAAACGTTCTCTTGCAGCAAAGAAACGCAGTGCAACTCCGAAAAAGACAACTGCTGCTAAAAGAAAGACAGCAACATCATCTGCAGCACTTGCAAGAAAGAGAAGCCTTGCTTCCAAAAAAGCAGCAGCTACAAGAAAAAGAAATGCCGCAGCTGCCAAGAGACGTCAAATAAAAAGAAAGACAGTCTCAGCTAAAAGAAAAGCACCTGCAAGCAGATCAAGAACACCAGTAAAACGCAGAAGGTAAACTCTGCATTATTTTTTATTCAAATGATCGTATCGTGCAAAATTTTGACTCTCTGAATTTCTTAAAGAGGGTTATTCCAATTATTGCCCCGATAATTGCAAGATTGAACGGCGACTGCAGAATCTGATTAACATATCCTTCCTGTGGAACCACAAAAAAGGCAGTTTCAAAGTATTCAGTCTAGGTAATTGGAAAGTCAGTTCCCGGAATCGACGCCGGATTTGCATCACCTTTAGTCTGTATGATTGGGCTCATCATCAATAATTGAGACTCCCTGTGCACAATTACCCTACTATGGTCACTTGGACGCTCATACACAATAACGTCTCGTCTGCACTTCTACAAATGCACGGTTTGCCTGGATTACAATCAGGTCATGAAGCTCATGCATTTTTCCGATGTCTCTGCTTGTACTGGTTGTTTTTGGGCTTGTTTCTCAACATGTATCCGCAGCAGGGACACCACAAACCTTCCCATTTTATGTAGATGTCACATGTAGTACATCTCTTTGCACCTTGCCTGTACCAAGAATCAGTTCTTGTCCCCTTTGTTACCTTGTACCTGTGACAAATTCCATTACAAGCCATTATGATGTTCTGACAATGTGAAAGTTATTTAATTTTGTTCAACATAAAACTGAATTTTGATAATGGGATCTTAAGATCCGCAACTATTTTTTGCCTTGGTGACAGCTCCAATCATTCATCAATCAGAAATAGTATTTAGATCATTCTGAGGAATGATACTATTCTCTTTTAAGCAAACTCTCCAATTAGTAATTTGTAATTCTGCGGGTAGGAGTCATCTAACCGTTAACCGACCATACCGTCCGAGGAATGGGCCAACTTTTGCCCATTCCTTTTTTAAATATCTCTTTCAATCCTGCTGTGATACAATTCAATACAATTACACTGGAAAAATGATGAATGAATCATTCGTGCTACTTTTATTCATTTCTTGAATAATCATATTCATGAGCAATCAAGCTAATCAAAACAAATCAAGTTGGGAAGAGATACAAGGACTGTCCTGGATTTTTTACGAGGACTAGTTACATTTAGAATTCTTTGGATCTCTTATTTTTTTCTTAAAAAACATCAGAAGTACTTATCTCATAATTTTAGCTTTGATTAATTGAAAATATTATATACCAAACAGATGTGCTGCAGACCAAACAATTCCGGAACCCAAAAGTATTATGGGGTTACCCGTCATGTAGTAAGGCATTCCAAAGAATATTGATTCCTCTAGTAATTCTGAACTGATTTCAAATACTATGGAATACAGAAAATTATCAAACAAGTTTACTTAAAAGATAATAGGTTCATTCCTCAGAATGATTGTAGCTATCACCAAAACAACAACCATTTTTGATCTTAAGATCCATTTTTTTGAATTAAATGATCAAAGTTCCAACCCGAAGGATTGTGCAATGTCTGCAAATTTTGCATAAGACTCCAAATACTGTCTTCCTTTTGGCGTTATTACAAATGTATGTTTTCCATCAAATTCAATTTTGTTTATCAGATCAGATCCCGTCAAGTTTGACAGCAGTTTTGATAATCTGGAATGCGATAAATTGGCCTTTGTGATTAGAGCAGTTGTTTTGATTCCATCCTGACCTGACGCTTCTGTGACAGTCAAAATGTCTCCAACAATTTGCATGCTCGTCCTATAGGAAACCATGTAATGTATCCCATGATCTATTTTATTAATATTGGTATTGTTATCCATTTATTACCAATAATTACCGTTCATTACCAATAGTATATATAATAGAATAATTATGCTGATGTATGAGCACACAAACTCAATCAAATGATGCATATGCAACATACAAGCAAAATGTTCAAAAATATTTTGAGAATATTTCAAAAATAACACCACAGTATTTTCAAGCTATGACAGATTTGCAAAAAGAATGTATGAAAACATGTGAAAAAACAATTGATGCTTCAATATCTGTACAGCAGGAATTTGCAAAAAAGACAGGAATTTCAACTGATCTTTCAACTCCAACAAAGACTGCAATTACCGATGCCAGCAAGCAAATTGTTCAAGCAAGCACAGTAAACAATCAATTTGTAAAAACTACAATTGATGCAACCGTACAAAACATCAAAACATACAACGATAATGTTAATGCATTTGTTGAATTAAATAAAAACATGGCCCAATTATGGGTTAACCCATTCACACTAAAAAACTAGTGTGATTATTTTTTCTTTTTAATTTGATGTGAGTATTTTTCATTCTTGTAATTGTATTTAACATTAAAATTTGAATCCATTTTCTCAATCAATAACTTTGTAACATCTTCACTAAGTTTTGTAGTCTCTGTAATTATAAAATCTGATTTCTTGATCTTCTTTTCTTAAAACAGTCAGTTTACATATCCATGAAAAATATTTTTCCAATTAAAACTTTTAAGATGTTATATGAGAGATTGATCTGGAAATATTATTCTTAGATCTGATCGATTTCTGATATTTGTCTGATTGAATTAATCGCTTTATGTTTTCTCGAGTGCCAGAAGTTACTCTTAATGTCTGACCCCACAAAACATATCTTTCTTTGTAACCATGTTCCTCAAGCCAATTGTTGAACATGTTTGTCGTTCTATCAAAAATTGATTGATTTGTATGCTGTATCTTAATTATAATTTGAATAATTTTGTTATCAATTTCAAAGAGCATCTTCTCAAGTACTAGAAAACCCTCAAGGGATGTTGCCTTGTCTAGTTTCTCCATCAGTCTAGTTCGTTTTGTCTCCCATCTATAGATCATTTTGTTTATCCAGTCCTCAACAGATACTCTCTCATCATCTCTTTGAAGTTGAGAATACCAATATGTGATGTCCGAGTTTATGGTATTTCTATTAATTTTGATCATCTCTGCAATCTTTCTTGCCGAATAACCATAGTCAAAGTGCAGCATGAACACTTCATCTCATCTTAATTTTTTTGCGTGTACAGGATAAGGGCCACCATTTTTCTCTGATTTTGGCATAGTTTGGCCTAGTTGACCTTCAAGAAATTCTTTTGAAATGTGGAGATTCTCAGACATGACACATATTATTTCTAAGTATCATTTTTAGACTCTGTGTTACCAATGTTATGATTTGTTAACCATGGACTGCAGCTACATTTCTGGTGTTGACTAATTATTCTACACAAATAGATTTTGTGAAATCATATCATGTTACTATCTAAATACATGTCTTGATAGATTTTTAATCAAACAGTTCCCCCTATTTTGATATATGATAGTTGTAATTGAAGGCGGAGACCAGGCAGGAAAGCTAACACAGTCAATCTTACTGGAAAAAGCGTTAAAAAAAAGAAAAGTAAAAACAAAGCTGTTTCATTTTCCAGACTATACCACTCCAATAGGCAAAGAAATAAGAAAGTATCTAGATGGAAAACGAAAATTTTCTCCTCAAGTAATTCATTGTTTGCTGGCTGCAAACAGGTGGGAAAAACTAGATGAGCTTTTGACAGCCCAAGAAAAAAACTCTGTCTTGATTATGAATAGGTACTATCACTCTAATCTGGTCTATGGATTAGCAAACGGCATGAGCCAAAAATGGCTTGAGAACCTTGATGCTGGTCTGCCAAAGGCCGATCTTGTAATCTTACTTGATGTTACCCAAAAAGAATCATTTCAAAGACAAAAAACTCACCGAGACACGTTTGAAAAAAATGAAGATTTCCTGAGAAAAATCTCCAAAATTTATCGCCTCACTGCCAATAAAAAACATTGGAAAATAATTGACGCATCAAAATCCAAAGAGGAAGTACACAAAGAAATCATGAAAACATTTTCAAATAAAATAGGGCTATGAAAAAAAGCTACTCAGACATAATTGATCCCATTCATGATTTTATTCGTGTATATGATGACGAATTATCAATCATTGACAATCCAATCTTTCAAAGATTAAGACGGATAAGACAGCTCTCAGGTGCTCACTTGACATATCCTGCAGCTCAGCACACAAGATTTGAGCACTCATTAGGGGTAATGCATATTGCAAGCCAAGCAGGCAATGCATTAAATGAAAAAGAAATTTTGAAATCAGATGACATTGAAATTCTAAGATTGTCCGGACTATTACATGATATAGGGCATGGCCCATTTTCTCATCTTTTTGAGGAAATTATTCAGGAAAGAAAAATATCTCATGAAGATTTTGGCAAAGAGATTATTTTAAAATCTGAAATTGGTGACATGTTATCAAAAAACGGTCACGACAAAAAACTCGTCACTCAAATTGCATTTGGAAACTCTAAATTTCAGTATCTCAATGAAATTGTTTCAGGTGCACTTAGCGCAGACATGATGGATTATTTACTTAGAGATGGTTATTTTACAGGAGCAGAGCATGCAAAAATTGATCACAAGAGAATCACACAGTCCCTTGATGTACACAAGAAAAAATTGGCTTTAGAGAGATCGGCATTGTATTCCTTTGAATCCATGATGCACTCTAGATACCAAATGTTTAAGGCTGTTTATTTCCATAAAACCGTACGTGCAGCAGAAGTAATGCTACTTGAGGCACTAAGATTATCTGATGACGAATTTGGTTTTACAACCTTTAACCTAAATGAGTTTGTCAAACTCACTGATGAATACGTTTTATCTACTCTAGTTTCATCAAAATCTACAAAGTTAAAACGTGCTAGACAATTTGCTCAAGACTATCAAAATAGAAAATTGCTAAAATGTGTTTTTGAGAGAATATTTACCAGTCAGACTAATCTTAAAAAAACAAGAACTGATGAACTAAGATCTACAATTTCTAAAAAATCTAAAGTTGAAGAAAACGAAATATTTGTGGATAGTTCAGTAACTCCGTCAATTCCACTTGCACCATCTAAAAACGAATCAAAGTCTGTAATTTTGATTTCAAATGAGAATGGCAAATCATCGGCCAAAGAGATGCCGATTTCAGAAATTCCAGTTGTCTCTGCAATTTCTGGCTTTATGAATATTCTTAGAATTTATACTCATGCAAAGAACAGAAAGAAAGTTGAAATTGCCGCAAAATTAGTTATTGGTGATCTGAAGTGAAAAAAAGAATTGTAATTAAATTGTCTGGAAGGATTTTTGGCATAGATAATGTCAAAGTCTTAAAAGATTATGCTGAATTTTTA
>JAOUNB010000017.1 GCA_029881195.1 Candidatus Nitrosopumilus sp. | reverse complement strand
AGTAAAAATTGAAGCATGAATCGCATAATCCACATAATGATTCTTAGATGATGCATCAAGCTGGGCTTGCAATGACTTTGTAAATGGATCTCCCAGTCTTAGCATTCTCATCATAGTCGTAATTCCACCAATTGCTGCGGCATGAGATTCAGTTTTTGCGGCTTCATTAATTGGAGAATAAACACCATAGTGAACATGAGTATCTATTGGACCCGGAACAGAAATCAATCCATTTCCGTTTATTTTATTATCACATGCAGGAATGTCATGTGTTAATCCAACTATTTTTCCTTCATCAATTATGATGTTTTTGTCAACCATTCCTTGAGGAAAAATAACATGCGAGTCAGTAATCACAGTGTCATATGTCATATGAGAGAATATGTTTGCAGTTTATTATGCGTTGAGAAAAAATGTATGGAATGGTATAATTTCCTGTTTCTTATTACTATAACATATACAGTTTCTGTATGTCACATATACGAGACAGCATCAAATGGCGAATTTCTATTTCATGAGAGTAAATTTACAATGAGAACAGGAATCGTTTTCATCTGTAGAATACTCTAAACCACAATTTGAACAAACAACAACATCTACCATGTATGCCTACGTCAAACCATACATAAAAACCTCTACGAATGATTCATCAGTCAGATCTATATACTACATTTCAAGTATTTTCTTATTGACAATTATGTATATTCCAATACGACCATCAAGACAAGAGTCTGATGAAAATGAGATTAATGAATAGATAGTTTGAATTTTTATTAAGTTCATATTTCAAAAAATATTTTAGTAATTTTTATCTCCTAATAACGTGTGAACAATCGTGAATATTCTTTACTAATTTTACCATATCCTTTTTATTATTAGGATTTTGTTAGTTTTTCCTAACAATCTCTTGATTATCTTTTGCCACTTGGTAGTCGGGTTTTATCTCAATTGCTTTGTCATAGCTTTTGATAGCCTCATCATACTTTCCTAATTTACTTGTGATATTCCGTGATTGTACCATGCTTTGTAATTCTCTGACTTGATCTCATCAGTTTTGGCAACTGTCTTTTTCTCAAATTCTTTAGGGTCTTTTTTCGATTCAAGCCAAGAGAAGAATTTCAATTGGATTAACGTGTAATGGCACGAATAAAAATTGTTTTACACCTATCATATCTTAGCATTAACAACATCAATTAGATTCTTGTGACTAATAATATCGCATAATGACACATTTAGCAATCAAGGGATACACAGAAAATTGAGAGTTTAGCATAGGAAATTATCGATCTGTTCCAATCGATTTATTTAAAACGAATGATTGTGAATAAATTTCAATGGTTTTCAGAAAATGCATCTATTGTGATAGTGAATTTGAAGAGATATTCAACAAAAGGGTATGTTCAACAAAATGCGCAGTTGAGGTTTTACATAATCAAATCTTCAACTGATTACCATTTTTTAGAATTTTATCCAACAATTTTTGAAAAATTACTTCAGTTGCATAAACTATAAAGTTGCAAATATTACCGCAATTAGTTCATACAGATCCACAAAGAAGAACTAACAGATATCAATGATGAGAGATATTCTGGCTAACTTAATTAAATAGATTCAAATCTGAATTTTTATGAACTGGAAAAAATCGCTTGTTGAAAGATTAGGAAATCAATGTAGAGTTTGTAATCAAAATGATATTGAAAAATTAGACATAGATTTTATCAATGGTCAAGAATACCTTGAGGATCAATATTTTGAGAATAAAGATGAAATGTATGTTTGGTTTGTCTTGCATTTTAAGGAAGAATCTGAATATTTACAATCTATTTGTATTGACTGTAAATCAAAAAAGAGGGAGGATAAATCAATCCCATTATCAAAATTAGAGGAATTTTACTTTACGCCAAGAGCAATGGATAATCAAGAAATTATGAGATGGATGGACAAAAAAGCTGAAGAACTTCTAGTATTTCTAAGAGAAAACAAACAGTTTGTTTCAATAGAAAGAAGACTAGAGAGACATTATGGAGATTTGAGAGATAAATTTACAGAGATTGATAGAAACATCGCATTAATTGAATATGAAAAAAAGTGGTTGCCAAAGAGATTTGCAGATGTAATTGAACAAGACCTAAACGAAAATCCAGAGATTAAGAGTTTAGTGGAAAAACATCATAGACCAAAAATTCCAGATACGGGCCACTAGTAAAAAATTTACTCATATGGATGATATTTAGAACAAAAATTCTAAATTCAATAGAAAATAAAAACAATTTAGTTAATTAAACATATTGAGAATATTATTCATTTAGAATCATAATAAATCAATACAATGATAATTATGATTGTCCATTTAGGTCAAATTTATTGAGAAAATGAATAAAAGCGCAACTCTAAGAGATAGTTCATTGGGCCGGTGATTTAGGGGTATAATGCCTCGTTCGCAACGAGGATGTCGAGGGTTCGATTCTCTCCCGGTCCACCAAAACTTTTGAAACTAATTTAACAGCAGTTTGATTGTAAATTTAATTATTATTCAATGTCATCAGAAATAGTTTTTCTTTGCTTTTTTTGTTAAAATATGAAGAGTAATTTTAAATCCAGAAATTAGACCAAATTTACATGTCATTGACCAGAAAAATACTCTACAAAAATCATCTAAGACAAAAATACACTTCCGATGAAGCCAGAATACATAGATTTTCTAAGTCATCTTTCTCGTACCTTAGCATGAAGTTAAGAGATCTTGTTTGATTAAAACATTTCAAATGGATACTATTCTAGAAACCATTATACATAAATAAAAAATATAGTTATCATGGAAGTTTTTGACGGCAAAAAAGCTGCACAAGATTACATGTCAAAACATACTTTAGCATTTTCTACACCGGAATTAACTCTTATGAGATTTGCATTTTGGTTAGGAGATTCAGTACCAGATCCAAAAAATGAAGGAAAAGGAATTCCAAGAATGATGACATATTTGACAGAGCAAGACTTTCAACCGGTCTTAATTGATGATGATAAATACGAACCATCAGGAGCGGTTAGAAGTTCAGCAGTTGTAGGAAACGCATACAACGAGATTCAGACAGATGGAAAGTTTTGTTCAGAATGTGGAACCAGTCTATCTGCTACTGCAAAGTTCTGTCCTGAATGTGGTACTACACAATAAGAAAATAATTTTTCAACTAATTTTATATTTTAGTGCCACACTTTGTACAAAATTTTGCATTGGCTCTTAATATAGATCCACATGAAGAACATCCATTGCCTTCATTTTGCGGAACAGTTTGTCTTGGCATCAATGAGGGATCAGGTGATGGTAAAGTTCCAACATCACCAAATGCTTCTTGTGCAGACACGATACCTGGTGGACCTCCACCAACTGGATTTTGTGCAGTTCCTGCTCTTGGTGGCATCCCCATTCCACCTGCCATCATTCCAGGATTTCCCATTCCAGGCATCAATCCGGGAGATTGTGTATTTCCGGTACCTGTACCAAGTGATTTTTTCATTTCAAATATTACTTTGATTGCAAGAAATTCTAATGCAGAATATGCCACTGTGTAATCACCCAATTTTTGAAAGAATTCTTTGTCACTGAGTAGACCTTTTTTGTACATGTTATTTGTATCAAGAAATGATTCATAGTAACCCTGAGATTCATCAAACAAACTTTGTAGTTTATCAAATAACATGTTTAGAGTGTCTACTTCACCAAATGACATATTCACACTCAATTTTTGGAATATTAATTACTTTAGGATCAAAAAAGAGGAAAACGTGTTCGAGTTTATTGAAGTGCTCTATCAATCATATTTTTGTATGATTCTTTAGAAGCTGCACCTACTTGTTGGCTAACTATTTCACCTTTGTTAAGGAGGATTAAGGTTGGGATACTAAAGACATTGTATTTAGATGCCAATTCATTGGCTTCATCAACATTAACCTTGACAAATTTTACTTTGCCATCATAGTCATTAGCCAATTCTTCAACTACTGGACCTACCATTCTACATGGACCACACCATTCGGCCCAAAAGTCTACAAATACAGGGATGTCAGAGTTTATCACATCGATTTCCCATGATTTTGCATCTGAAATTTGAGTAATTCCCATTGTAATCATATTGAATTAAACATACCTAAAAACGTTCACCAGAATTTACACCATATTTTTTGTTGTAGAATAAAATTTGATATATACTTAAATGACGTTTTGACAAAACCCAGACATGAGTTCAGAACTTAGATTAAAGAAGTTACGAGGTTCTGGTGGTTATGTTATGGCCACAGTTACAGATGAACAGCAGATGAAAGGCAACCTAGGTGGGCCAGATCTGTTTTTGGCGCCAATCGGAAGGTTAGAAGCTGAAAAAATTACTAAACATTTTTGCAATACCTGTGAAAAAGAATTTGAAGGTTCTCCAAAAATAGAATTTGAAAATCCCAATGAAGAGGTTGCAGAAAATCTCATCCTATATGAAAAAGGACAATACATTTGTAATTCCTGTAATGCATCAATAGCAGAATATAGAGAATTCAGAAAACAAGATGAAGCTGGCGATGTTGGAGTTGCAAAACCATTAGAACCTGCAGTTGAAAATGCACCACAAGTTGTAGAATCTGAAATGCAAGTTACACAAGAAACAGTAACACAACCAGGTCCAGCGACATCTGTCAGTTCAATTGAAGGAAGAGGAGTATATGATGAAAATGCTAACAAGGTTGGAACTGCAAAACAAGTGGGAATTGATTCTACACAATCAATGGTTCTAGTTGTTACTAAAAATGATGGTACTGAAGGCAGCATCCCATGGAGCAATATCAAAAAGATTGGAGAAGTAATTCTTTTGGGAAATCCTGAAGAAGTATCTCAGCCTGGAAAATGCTCTAATTGTGGTTTTGGGAATAAAGATGGTTCCAAATTCTGTGAAGAATGTGGAACGAAGATCTAGTTAGTAAATTTAATCAATGACACTAAGGCGATAATATAATTGGCAAAAAGATCCATCTCTAAAGGAGTCATTAAGGATATAATCATTGTTGGTGTTGGAGTTTTAGTTATTTGGATAGGATTACAAGTTGCTTTTGGAACACAAAATCCATTTTATGTCGTTGCAAGTGGAAGTATGATTCCAGTTTTACAAGTATACGATGTATTAGTAGTACAAGGACATGAACCATTTGAAGATATTGAAATAGGAGACATTATTGTATTTAATCGGCCATCTGATCACAATCGAGTGATTGTGCATAGAGTTGCATCGATTATTGATGAGGATCCCAAAACAATTAGAACAAAAGGGGATGCAAATCCTGCATCCATTCCTGGAACCGATTTTCCAATTACTGAAGAAGAATACATTGGAAAAGTAGCGTATACCATTCCACAAGTTGGATATGTTACACAGTTGTTAAAACCACCAATCAACTATGTCATTATTGCAGTTGTCATAGGCATCATGGTTGTTAAACAGATGACAAAAAAGAAAAGTGAAAAAGAACTCACGTTCACTGATCCATTAGATTCAGAAAATGATGATATCAGTAAGGAATTGTCAGATATGGATAAAATAGAAAAAGATATAGAATATTCTGAACATGCGAAAAAATTAGAAGATATAGAAAAAGATGCTGAAGACACAGACAAATCTATTGAAGGAAGGAAAAAAGATACAAAAGAGAAAGAATGAGTCAGATTTGTTAAAATTCAGACAAACAGGTTCACATATGCCTTAGAACAAAGCAATAGATCGTCCTGTTTGTTTGGTAGTATTATTAAATCAAATTTACTAAAAAAGGATCCTCAGAAATTATCAGTTTCAAGAGTAGAATCATTTATGACATGATTTAACCAATTCTACTATTCATTCTCGCCAACAATTACAGACATGGAAAGAATCTTGTTTTCAGAGAAGCAGTAAAGATTGGAATAACTCCATTGCTGTCATCATTATAGATTTTATCATTTGTTGATTGAGTCAGAGGTTATCGTAGGCATATTTTGATGAATCTTGACAGGTATGTTGCAGTGTCTTCAATGTTGTCACGTAGAATTAAAAAGATTGGATTTAAAAAAAGTCTAGAGAACAGATTCTTTTGTTTTGAAGACTCGATTAAAATATTCAGAATGCTCATGTAGTTCTTCAATATCATTTTTAATTCCTGCAAGATTCTTTGCTAGATTCTTTTTGTATCCTACTTGCATCTGTCTTTGAATCTGTATTCTTTGTGCTTGAGGAGAACCTGCACCATGCATAGATTCTGTCAGATAACCAACTGCATTTCTACCAAGAGTCATGTTTTCAATTAATCTTAATATTCTCATTCTATTTTCGACATCAACACCCTTTCTTCCTGCTAGGTATTTTTTTAGTAGTGGTCCTGCTTCTGGATGTCTAAAGTCTTTTTCAGAGGGAAGTGTTACTACTAGACCACCTGCAATGTCTTGTGCAAGTCTACTAATTTCATATGGGAATCGAGTAACATTATGTTTACAAACTTGAGCAAGCATATCATCATTTAGATACACACCAGATTTCATCTTATGTCCTTGATGTGAGGATGCAATACCTGCTGCAAAAATGGTCTCATTAAGATGAGTCATTTCAATAATTTTGTCTTTGATATGAGATACCTTTGGAACTCCATTGTAATCTGCGATTGTTGCTGCAGCACCTATTAGCACATCTCCAAGCCCTGTTTTACAAACATAACTACGTCTATGATAACATGTAAAACGTTCTACTAACATAGATGCAAATTCATATTCTCCATTCATGAAAACTTTATCCCATGGAATAAACACTCTATCTAGAATAATTAGTGCTTCTTGTCCACCAAATTTTGCATTACCATCATCAATGTCACCTTCTTCCATACTTCGAGTATCACAAGACTGTCTACCATAAATGTAAGTGACACCTTTTGCATCAGCAGGAATTGCTCCAACTATTGCCCAATCTTTATCATTTTCTGTTAGTCTAATTGTGGGCATCAAAAGAATCCAATGTGAGTTAATGCAACCAGTTTGGTGTGCTTTTGCACCAGAAACATAGATTCCTTTTTCATCTTTATCTACAATTCTTGTAAATAGATCTGGATCATCTTGTTCAGCAGGTCCTTTACTTCTATCTCCTTTAGGATCAGTCATAGCACCACCGATTACTAGATTTTCTTTTTGAACCATTTTTACAAATTCTAAAAATCTTTTATGATAATCTGTTCCATGTTTCTCATCAATTTCAAATGTAGTAGAGTGTAAAGAATTCATTGCGTCCATTCCAACACATCTCTGGAAACATGTTCCAGTATTTTGCCCTAGTTTTCTTTGCATCTTATTTTGTAAAACCAAATCTTGTGCACTTTCTGCAATGTGTAAAAATCGGTTAACCTTCAATCCAGTAAGAGATGAATTTGCAGAAGCTAGTTCTTCTTCACGTACTGCAAGATCATAAGTTTCAGCAACTGCATTTATTGAGGGTCTAATCATGGGGTGATCTACTGGTTCTTGTACAAGTTCACCAAACAGGTAAATTTTGAGATCTCTACCCCTGAGACTTTCAATGTAATCATTACCTGTCCTAATCGTCTTCAAGACATTTGCCATCTAATACTATTGGTTTTGATGTTGTATAAATATTCTAGAACTGCACGAGTAAATTTTAGGAATGAATTGCGATCAGAGTCCAATTCTGACATCAAGAATACGACAACCTTTGCCCTTTTCCATAACAAGGACCGGATTCATGTCTAATTCTTTAATTTCTTTAAAGTCAGAAACTAGTTGAGACAATCTCTGAATGCATTCAGAGAGTTTTGCAATATCAGATGGTTTCTCACCTCTAACACCTTGTAGTAGTTTTTGAGTTTTTATTGAGGCAATCATGTCATCAGCTTCAACATCAGTTACTGGCGCAAGTTTGAATGTAACGTCTTTTAAAACTTCTACATATATTCCTCCCATTCCAAGCATTATCACAGGGCCAAAACCTGGTTCAAGTTTTGAACCAATGATTAGTTCCTTGCCACCTTTCACCATCTCAACAATCAAAACCCCTTTAATCTCAGCATTCTTGTTGTATTTTTTAGCATTTTTGATAATTGTTTTGAATGCATCTTTGATCTCTTCATCGTTTGTAAGATTTACTTTAACACCACCAGCATCAGATTTATGAATAATCTGTGGTGATGCAATCTTCATTACAACAGGATAGCCAATTTTCTTTGCAATCTTTACTGCTTCTGTTTCATTTTTAGCAAGTGCGCTTTGTGGTAATGGTAATCCATATGCTTTAAGAACTTCTTGCCCTTCTTCTTCTAGAAGATTTGGTCTTTTTTCTTTTTTCACTTTGTCAAAAATCTTTTTTGCTTTTGCTTTGTTTACTTTAAATGTTGTAATTTTTCCTTCTTTAGTATTTACCCAAATTGCAAATTTTATCATTGCAGCTAAAGTTCTAATTGCTCCTTCAGCGTACGTGTAATATGGGACATCTCCTTTGGATAAAATTTCTCTATTGGTAATTCCTTCATCTAATCCCATCAAGCTAGCAAGCATTGTCTTTTTGTATTTTTTCGACATGTCTACAATAACTTCTGCTAGTTTGTCATAATTGAGAGTTCCAGAAGGAGTACACATGGTAATAACAGAGCCAACTTTGGGATGTTTTAGAACTCTGTCCAAAACATTGTGGAATCGATTAAAATCAGCATCACCTACGATATCTACTGGATTTCTAGAGCTTCCCCAAGGAGGAATGACCTCATCAATCTTTGGACGAATACTATCAATTTTAGCCATTCTAATTCCTGCTTTAGAACAAGCATCAGTAGAAATAATTGCAGGTCCACCTGCATTTGATACAATAACTAAACCACCTGCTGTTGGAAGTGGTTGTTTTGAAAATGCAGTCGCATAATCAAAGAGTTCTTCCATGGTATCAACTCGTATTGCACCAGATTGTTTTAGTAATGCATCATAGATTTCATCTGAACCCATCAAGGCTCCAGTATGAGACATTGCCGCCTTCGCACCTTCGGGACTGCGTCCGGATTTAAGCACAAGAACAGGTTTTTTGAGTTTTTTAGTAATATTTTTACAAACTTTGAGAAATTCTTGGCCATCTCCCATGTCTTCAAGATACATTACAATAACTTCTGTTTGTTTATGGTTTGCAAGAATCTTTAGAACATCAACTTCACTCATTGCAGCTTTATTTCCAAGACTTACAACTGCTGAGAAACCTATTCCTTGTGCGCTAGCGTCTTCGACTAATGCGGCACATATGGCACCGCTTTGAGATACAAGTGCAATTTTTCCAGACTTTGGTGTAACTTTAAGAAATGTAGAATTCATCATTGTTTTTGGGTCAAGGTTCATTACACCAAGACAGTTTGGTCCAATGACATGAATTTTATATTTTTTAGCAATATCTTTTAGTTCTTGTTCTCGTTTTGCTCCTTCTTCATCGACTTCTTTGAAACCTGCTGTAATGATAATTACTCCCTTGATTTTCTTTTTACCACATTCTTCTAAGACAGGTGCAACTAGTGTATTTTTGATTACAATAACTGCAAGATCAATTGATTTTGGAACATCTAAAACACTCTTGTATGCTTTTTTGTAAAACACTGTTTCTCGTGATGGACTAATTGGATAAACTGAACCTTTGAAACCATTCATAATATTAGAGGTGATAGTAGCTCCTACACTTCCTCTTTTGTCAGACGCCCCAATGACGGCAATTGATTTTGGGGATAAAATTACAGATTCTGTCATGATAAATTGAATCTAAGGATTTTGTATAATAAAGTTATTCATAGAAATTTCTGATCTCTATGTTTTTAGCTTCCTAGCATCTTTCCTGCTAGATTTTCTTTTCGTGGAATCCAAACGATTGAAAGATTAGAAAATCTCCCCATAACATTCCAAGCTTGACGGGCAAGATCTCGAAGTTGTTCATTATTAATCGCAAATTCATGATTAAGCTGGTTTACCGTATTTTTGGAATCACTAAAAATGGTAATTTTGTCATTGGAATCAACAAATTTGTTTAACGCAGAAATTATTGCCATATATTCAGCCTGATTATTTGTGATTTCCGGTTTTTTTTCATAGAATGACTCTCCGGTTTCTTTTACAAAAAATCCAAATCCTCCATTAGAACCTCCAGAACCATCCACGTAAACACTAATTCCCATCTTTGTACAACCTCGTAATCTTCACACTTAGATTAACTACTATCATGTAAATTATTGTTGATATTCCTTGTGATGCAATTGATGCCAAGTATGGATCATAATTAATTGTCAAGAAATAATACTGTAAAATCCATCTAATGACTGTATAGACAATTTCTGCAATTCCAAGTGATGTCACCAATTTTTTAAGATCATTCTTTAGTTTTGTAGTATTAGTACGCCCAGAAGCTAAACGATATTTTTTCCTATTGTCGAAATAAAATAATCCGCTAAAAACTGAAAAATAGATCACATAATCTGCAATTGTGGTATATGTTGTATTTAGATAATCTGTCTGTTCAGATAAAATTTGTGCTATTAATGCAGAAATAACGATTGATGCTGTAAATGCGATTAGAATATTTTTGTTAAGCCTTAGATACTCTTGTAACACATTTTTTTAATTTTGCCTATTACAATTAAACTCAATCTAAAGTAATTTTGAGAAATATCAATAATCCTGCAAGTTCTGCAATCCCCACTCCTAACATATATGGGAATATTTCATGAGAGAAAATCTCCTCCATTGAGAAATATGCAAGAGAACCAATAACATTATGCAAAAATAACATGCCTGCAACTACAATCATACCTAATGGAAGCTGTGCACGTGTCTTACCATACATCTTACCAAAAATTGCAATTAAAATTCCCAATATTCCCATATTTGCAATTGAAACAACAGATAAGATTAGAGAAGTAGTTTCCATTTAGTCAAAAACTCCTTTACAGCTTTTATTTACTTTTGTCCAATTTTGCTTCAATTTCTTCAAATGTTTCCATGTTTACTTCAAGAAAGCTAGAGATAAAGTATGCAACACCATATTTTTCTCCAATTTTGTTTATCATGTTATTCTTTTCAAGAACCCTAATATGATGTTGAATTGCTTTGTAATCCAAATTCATCTCTTTTGCTAGTTGATTAGTATTGAATGGTTTTTCCTTTAATTTTGATATTATTTTTAATCGATTTAATCCTCCACGTGAACCCGCAAAAACAAACCAAAGCAGTCTTTTTGCATCAGGATCATTTGCCATAAGTTATGAATTTCTTCTGAATTACCACTAAAAGGTATTTTGTGATTGAGTCAAAATAGAAAGTATAAAAACAGAATCAAGTAAATTCTTTTGAAAGATATGATGTTAAATTATGATGCGCCGTTATACAGACCACCGTCCGAAGCTAGATCATTAATTTTTCAAGTTACATTAGGTTGTTCATTTAACGAATGTTCTTTTTGTGATATGTATAGATCAAAAGAGTATGCAGAAAGACCATGGGATGATGTCAAAGCTGAAATTGACATGATGGCAAATTACCTTCCAAATACTAAACGAGTCTTTCTTGCAGATGGAGATGCGTTGAATCTTGACTCTGATTATATGATAAAAGTTGTAAAATACATTAAAGAGAAATTTGTGAATCTTGAAAGAATTTCCTGCTATGCAATGCCAATGAACATTCTAAAAAAATCATCTGAAGAATTAAAGAAAATGAATGAAGCAGGCTTAGACATGTTATATTTAGGAATTGAAAGTGGTTCAGATATTGTTTTAAAAAAAGTAACAAAAGGAGCTATTGCACAAACAATCATCAAATCAGTTAACAAAGCAAAAGAAGCAGGATATACCATGTCATGTATGGTAATTTTGGGATTAGGAGGAAAGAAATATTCAAAAGAACACATCAAAGGAACTGCTGAAGTTATTAGTGCATGCTCGCCTAATTATGTAGGTGCCCTTACCCTATATTTGGAGAATGGAATTAAACAAGAATTTCTTGAAAAGTATAATGGTGAATTTATCAGAATTAATGATGATGAATCATTAGATGAGCTTCATGACTTGTTAAGTCTGATCAATACAAAAGATGAGATTGTTTTCAGAGCAAATCACGGTTCAAATGCATATACTATCAAGGGAACTTTTCCTCAAGACAAGCAAGAAATGATTGAGAAAGTAGAATGGATGAAACAGCATCCAGAGATTGTGCGTCCACAAGGTCTACGCGGATTTTAAATTAGATTTTCCTGATTAAGATACACAACTTTGAAAATCTTTACTGAATAATCACCTTCAAATATTTTGGTGGCATGGGTTTTGTCATAATTTAATACCCTGAATTTGTATTCGTAAACACCATTCTCTCCAATATTAGTTTGTGCAAAGTGAACAGCATGATTGTTTTTGAAGATTTGAATTATTACAGGATATCCTTCAACATGATTTGCAACTTTTCCTTCAACAAACCCCCATGGCAATGTATTTTCTTGAGGGGCATGGAAGAAAACTGTTGATTTTTCTAGTCCAATCATCGAATTTATTGGAATAATCTCGGTTTGTGGTTGATGAGTATGATTATTGATCAAAATATGACCCGAATGTGGATGAGCAAAAGCTGAATCTACAGAAAAAGACAAAATAATTGTTAAAGCCAAAACGCTTGATAATAAAATAAACTTATTCATATGAAATCTACAATTAGAAGGATTTAAGAATTTTTAGATTAAAGATTTTCAATGATGGATTTTAGGTTTTCTGGAAGTTCAGGCAGTTCAGTGTGACTTTCGTTGTTTTGAATATTTTCAGGACCAATTCGTCTTACTCTTTGAGTTCCTATAAGAGTATCAATATTTCTCTGAATGTCTTTTTCAGGTAAGATATTTTTTAATTTTTCAAGGACTGTTGTTTCATTTTCAAATTTTTTAATAGCATATTGAACAAGGATGGTTTTTTCTTCAAAAGAGAATTCAGCCATATATTTATTGATTCT
Source organism: Candidatus Nitrosopumilus sp. (assembly GCA_029881195.1). Classification (GTDB taxonomy): domain Archaea; phylum Thermoproteota; class Nitrososphaeria; order Nitrososphaerales; family Nitrosopumilaceae; genus Nitrosopumilus. Next base: position 11,723 of record JAOUNB010000017.1, on the reverse strand, counting down.
TTTGTGGCTAAGAATCTTTGGTTGATAAATAGTTAAAATATGATGAATGATAAATCATTCTACTTGGTAAGCAAATTACAGCTAATTTCAAATGTACTTACAACTAGGAGATATGCCACAATTGCCATAATTAGCAGTCTAGGATTAGGAATAATCTATTATTTCTTGACAATGTCAATGTTAACATCTCATTTGGATATTACAATGGAGTTAATGCCATATCACATCATTGCATCAGTCGGATTAACAATTATTGTTTCAGCTTTGGCAGGGATCAATTTTGCAATGATGGCATTTAAAATAAAAAGAATGAGAATGATGAATTCCATCAAGGGTAATTCATCAACCGTTTTGGGAGGCGCATTTGCAGCATTTACTCCAGGATGTCCTGCATGTACTGCTCCACTAGCTGTAATTTTAGGTGCAGTAGGAGGATTATCATTATTTCCGATGCAAGGATTAGAATTGAAATTTATTTCTGCAGGAGTTTTAATTTTTTCCATTTATTGGATTGCAAGAGGCCTTCAAAGTAAAAGTTGTTGTAAAATAGGATGAATGAATCCAATTATTTTTCATCATTGAAAAATAAAGAATTTTTAATTATTCAGTAATTATGTGATAGTTCAATTTCACAAACCAAAAATGAAAAATGGAGAAAGAATTCAAAGAAGTTCGCATAGAGATCAGTAAACTCAAATGAGAGTTTTTGATAAATTGGTGCCAGATTAATTTAGTGAAAGAGTTTAATTAAATATGGACCAATGTTTGTTCTAACATGAAAAAATCACTCTACATGAATATTTTAGTTCCCCTTGATGGTTCAAAATATTCAGAAAAAGCTCTCATACATGCATGTGAAATGGCTAGAAATTACCAATCTCGTTTGATACTTTTGTATGTAGTTGAAAAAACAATTCCAATTAATCTATTAGATAGAAAAGAATATCTTGAAATTTTAAGAAAATTTGGAAATAAAGTTTTGACTAAAGGAAAAGAAACAACCACAAAGCAAGGGGTTGATTCAAAAATAGTTATGAAAGAGGGTAATGTTTCAACAGAAATTATAAAACTTGCAAAAAAAGAGCAATGTAACATGATAATTATGGGTAACAAAGGTCTAGGTAAAGCTGCAAGGCTCTTTCTTGGAAGTGTTTCAAATAAAATAGTAAATAATTCACCTTGCTCTATCCTTATTGTAAAATGATCAATTTTCGCAATATTATTTTACAATCATTACTGGAACAGATGATTTGTGTATAATATGATTAGACACACTTCCAAGAATTTTTTCCTTGATTCCGCTCATTCCCCTTGTTCCGATTATTATAATATCAAAATTCAATGATTCTGCAAATTTTGTAATTTTAGGTCCAGGATTTCCAAAGTCAATTTTTTTTTCAAATAAAATTCCGTTCTGGGCACATTTTTTCTTAGCAGATTCCATCATTTTATCTGCAGCTAGCAAAACAGGCTTTTCAGGATAACTCAAATGATGATATTTTTTTGGGATATTTGAGACGATAGTTATGCCCATTAGTTTAGTATCAGATTTTCTTGCCAAAAAAATTCCCATATCTAATACATGTTGAGAATTTTTTGACCCATCAAGTGCGACCAATATTTTGTTAATTTTTTTCTTAATCATTTATTTTTACCAAAAGCACCCTGATGGTCACTCAAACAACAAGAGCATTGTTTTGTATAACACTCATCAGTCTTTTCATGTCCACACGAGCCACAATGACAAAAAACATCATCTCTCATGATGAAATATACCAGTCTTGATAGTTAAACTAATTCAAAGTTCTCACATTTGAAAATTAACTCTAATTTTAATCCAAAAATATCTAAATACCAAATTAAGAGAATCAACTAACTTGAAAGAGAATATTTTTACAAAACGTACACTTCTTCTTTTATTTACTGGTGTAGGCTTAGTTTTGTTTTGGAGAGGCATTTGGGAAATGTCTGCAAAATTATTTTCTGAAGATATTAGTCTGATTATAGGATTAATAATTTTAATTTCAGTGGCAATTTATGAGAGAAGACAGATCTTTCAGTTCTTTGGCGGAGGCAAATAGTTGTTAATGTTTAATTAAACAAAGTCATGGTTACTAATTTTTGTTAATTCTCACTAATGATAATTGAATTATTGTTTTTTCTAGCTAGATTATAGCAAAATTCTATTGACATCTATGGATAAAATGGGCATAATAGTTACATCTGTAGTAGTAGCAGTTGCTTTAGGATTTTTATTAACTGACGTGGCAGGAATCTCTTTAGATATTTCACCAAGTATTGAAAAAACAACTACATCAATTAAAGAAACAACAGAAAAACTCAAAATATCAGAATCAGGCAAGGAAATAGTAGAGAAGACATATGAGAAAACCAAACAAGTGTCTGAACAAGTAAAGGAAATGGGTCAAGCAGCTAAAGAATTATCTTCATCAAAACTACCTGCAAGATTAGTCAGCATACCATCGGGTACATCTGTTCCAGGTTGTGAAAAAGACGGTATTTGTTATGATCCACCATCATTGATAATTTTTACAGGTGCTGAATTAATTTGGAAAAATAATGATTCATCATCACATACAGTGACTAGTGGAAATATTGTTGATGGTCCAGATGGATTGTTTGATAGTGGATTGATAATGTCTAATGAAACTTTTTCACATACATTCAATGAGGCAGGAGAGTATGCCTATTTTTGCATGATTCATCCATGGGCCAATGCTTCAGTTACTGTAAAATGATAATTCAGATAATTTCACTTGAAAATTATTTGATTATAAAATCAAGAAACAAACTGAAAACGATCTTCTTTGTATCCTTCCTGTAATTTTCCCTCTATAGGAATTTTATTTCCACAAAATTTGCAACAGTTTTTTTCATCAAGATACCATCCACGAATACTGAATCCATAACGATTTACAACTATTTCATTGCATTCAGAACAATACGTATGCTCCCATTTGTGTCCAGGAACATTTCCTAAATACACGTATCTCAATCCTTGATCTTTTGCAATCTGATAATGTTTTTCTAAAGTCTCAATTGGAGTACTAGGATACTCCATCATTTTATAGTCAGGGTGAAATCTCAAAAAGTGAATGGGCATTTCTGGTCCAAATTCATCCAGGATGAATTTTGAGAGTTTTTTGGCATGTTCTACACTATCTCCTACTTTGGGTACAATCAGATCAGTGATTTCAATGTGAATTTTTGTTTTGTCTCGAATTTCTAACAATGTATCAAAAATTGGTTGAGGATCAGGCACACCAATGAATTTTCTTGTGAATTCTTTCTCTGCATTTCCTTTGAAATCCACGGTAATTCCATCAAGAAATTCATTCATCATTGAAACTGATTCAGGAGTATCATATCCATTTGAGACAAAAACGTTGAACAATCCTTTTTTTCTTGCAGCAATACCACAATCACGTGCAAACTCTATGAAAATAGATGGTTCGTTGTATGTATATGCGATTCCATGTGCACCATATTTGACTGCAGTATTTGCAACATCATCAGGAGTCATATCAATTCCTTCAACTTTACGTCTCTGACTAATATCGGAGTTTTGACAATATTTACAGAGCCAATTGCATCCAGTTGTTGCAATAGAGTACACTTTACTTCCTGGCCAATAATGTATCAAAGGTTTTTTTTCAATTGGATCAACGTGACCTGAAATTACTTTTCCATATGCATATAGCTGTAGCTTACCATCCTCATTGCCACGAATTCCACATAAACCAATCTGTCCCTTACCAATCTCACAATATCGTGCACAAGCAGTACACTTTACTTTGTCATTTGGAAGTTTTTCATATAATTCGGCTTCTTTTCCAAGAATATTTGTCAACATTTTTTATTGTGTTTTTACATATTTAACAAGTGTGAAGAAAATCAATCAAATTTCCAATGATGATGGAAAAAAATTAGTCAAGATGGCAAGAAAAGCAGTTGAAAGATATCTAGAAAATAATTCAAAAATTAATGACTTGGAGTTTAATTCAAAATTTGACTATAAATCAGGAGTTTTTGTTACAATTAACAAAAGAAATGCATTAAGAGGATGTATAGGATATCCAATTCCAGTCAAAAAATTGGCTGATGGGTTAGTTGATGCCGCAATTTCTGCTGCTACACAAGATCCTCGATTCACACCAGTTGATGTTGAGGAATTAGATCAGATTATTTTTGAGGTAACTGTACTCACCCCACCCATTGAGCTCATTGCTGATCATCCAAATGAGTATCTTTCAATGATTAAAGTCGGCAGAGACGGGTTAATTGTAGAAAATGCTTACACATCAGGCTTGCTTTTACCACAAGTTCCAACAGAATATGGTTGGAATGTCAAAGAATTTCTTGAATTCGCGTGTGAAAAAGCTGGACTTGATAAAGACACTTGGAAAGACAAAACAACCAAAGTGTCTAGATTTGAAGGAGTAATATTTAAAGAAGAGTCCCCAAATGGTAAAATCATTCGAGAATCATCTAATGATTTTTTATAAAATAATGGGTAATAGGAAATATTGATTAGAGAGCCAGTTGTTGCAGGACAATTTTATCCAGATAAAAAAGAAGAACTAAAAAACATGATAAAATATTGTTTCGATCATAAATATGGTCCAAGAAAACAAATCAAAGAATCATCTGAACAGGTCTACGGAGTTATATGTCCACATGCAGGATATGTATATTCTGGACCTACTGCATGTCATTCTTACAATGCCATATCATTACAAAACCCTGAACTTGTGATTATTATAGGACCAAATCATTTTGGAGTTGGAAAAAATGTTGCAACTATGTTTGATGCAAATTGGAAGACGCCATTGGGATTAGTTGAGGTAGATTCAGATTCTGCTCAAGAGATTGCAGAAAAATGCAATGTAATTGATATTGACAATTATTCACATTCACAAGATCATAGTTTAGAAGTACAAATTCCAATGTTGCAATCGCTACTTTCAAATGAATTTAAAATACTTCCAATAATTTTACTTTCACAAGATTTGGAAACTGCAAGAGATGTAGGAAATGCAATGTCTGAAATTGCAAAAAAGAAAGATTCTATTATTGTTGCCTCATCAGATTTTACACATTATGAAGAGAATTCTTTTGCTCATCTTCAAGACAAAGCATTGATTGAGCCCATTTTGGACATGGACGTAGAACAATTTTATCAAGTACTAAGAGAAAAAAGAGTAACAGCATGTGGGTTTGGTGCAATTGCATCTACAATTATTGCGTGTAAGAATTTAGGTGCAACAAAAGGAGTACTTCTTAGTTATGCAACAAGTGGAGATGTATCAGGAAATACAGACTCGGTTGTAGGATATGGTGCGATAAAATTTGTTTAGTAAAAATAATTAACATTCAATTATTAAAAAACCAAATAATTTTAATTCAGAGCCATTGTAAGAGAAAGACCAGATGACTCAAATCCTAATTTCTTATAGAACTTATGATTCCTTTCGTTGATTGCCAGATTCAAGCCTAATTCTATGACATTTTTTCTCTTTTACAATAGATATACAAGAATTGATTATCTTTTTCCCACTCCTTGATTCTGGAATTCTTTACGAACAATTAATTCTGGAATGTACAATTCCAAAGAATTTTGATTAAGTCTTGACAGAAAAATTATGCTTACCATTGCAATTATTTCAGTATCATAACGTTGCACAAGAATAATTTTTATCAAAATCAGTAATGTATTTTTTTACTAGTTTTCTAAAGGATTTGACATCAGAGTCTTTTTGTGGTTTTGGACGTCCAAGTTCATAAAGCAATTCAAGAATAATAGAAACATCATTGCTTGAAGTCTCTCTAACATCTATGTTTTCATGTATAGATTGTTCAATCGTACTTTAAGAACTGCGTGATATAAATTATTTTAGAGCATCATAAAAGAATATAGGACAAATAGTTTTGCCAATACTAATCATAGCAGCTATTGGGATTTTTGTCAGTACAGAATTTGTATGCTTTTTAGAAAACAGTTCTGTTTGTTGTCATCAAGTAAAAACCAGATTAAGATTAAATATTATTTTGACGTATTGATTGCAACGAAAAGCCTTTGTTCTGCATAGCGGAATGACAGGTTGAAAAACAATTCATGTTATAGTAATTGTTGCTAAGTTCTTATGTTTTCCAAGTATTTCTAGTTGTTTTAGTTTAAAGAAATTATGATTTAGTTTATAATTTCTTTAATAGAGTAAATCTAGATTTATCAGGGTCTATGTCTTCATGCATATCCACATTGCTTACAATTCGTACATTGTAGTTTAACCATCTTTTGTAGACATTTCGAAATTTATGATTTTCATCTATCTTTTTTTCTGTTTCTTCAAATTTTTCACAATTCATAATATATTTTCTAGCAACTCTATACATTTCTGCAATTCCTTTGTCTAATGTATCATCATCTAAATAATTCAATAATTGATGTGTAAAAACAAAATCAATTGAAGAACTCTCAAAGGGTAAATCAACAATATTTGCATTCTTAAAATTTGCAAATGGCATCTTTCCTTTTGCAATATCTAATGCATTGTCATTAAGATCAACTCCATAAATTTGAAAAGTGTCAGGAAAAAGTCTTAAATCGATTCCAGTACCGCATCCTATCTCAAGTATACTTGTACAATGTAAAGAAGTAGCTAAATCTCGGGTGTATTTGGAAAACTCTTCATTATATCGTGCTTCATTTTCATTAGTATAATTGTCCCAAAATTCCTTGTTGTAATTCACAAAATTATTCAAACCAAGCTGTATTTGATACTAATTATTCAATGCGGACATTGACATGGAATAAGTTGTGTATCAAAAGTACAATCATGTGGACCATCTGATTTGCCTTGTGTTGGAATTTCTTTCATGCAATCTTCGTGACGCCCCTTTCTGCAGAACCAACAGATTTCATGAGTTTCACCAGGGGTACAGGAATCCATGATTTTTAATCAATTTTGTGGGTAAAAAACTTCGTGGAAAGTCAGATGAATGTTAACCAAGGTAAGAATCTTTCATCTTTTCCCATTACCACATCAGAAAATGACTTTTGAAGTGCTTTGGTGATGTTGCCCATCTTTCCATTCCCTATTTTCACTTGATCTACCTGAGTTACTGATTTTACCTCAGCCGCTGTTCCAGTCATAAAAATTTCATCAGCAGCGTAAAGATCATCTCTTTCGAGATCTCTCTCAATTACAAACCCGCTATTCTCTTCAATGATTTGTATTACACTATCTCTTGTAATTCCTTCTAATCCACCTGCTGAAAGTGGTGGTGTTTGAATAATATCATCTTTCACAACAAATATGTTTTCGGCACTTCCTTCTGCAACTTTACCATTTGAATTTAACATGATGGCTTCATCATAACCATTATCTAATGCTTCCATTCTTGCAAGTGCAGCATTTGCATAATTTGATGCAGCTTTTGCTTGCATGGGTTGAGATCTTGAATCAATTTTCATCCAGCTTGACATTTTACATTTTGCTCCAGAGAATTTACCTGCTTTTGATTCACCCATCTTCCACTCCCAACATGCAATGGAAACATCTACCTTATTTGCAGTAGGAGTTAATCCCATAGTTCCATAGCCATAATATGCCAGCGGTCTAATGTATGATTCTTTAAGTCCGCTAGCTTTGACAGTTTTAATTATTGCATCTGTAATTTCTTTTTTTGTAAATTGCATTTTCATTGAATATAATTTTGCAGATTTGAAGAATCTGTCAATATGTTCTGGTAATCGAAATATTGCCGAACCACTAGGGGTATTGTAACATCGAATCCCTTCAAAGATTGATGTGGAGTAGTGTAATGCATGAGTCAGTACATGGACTTTGGCATCTTTGAATGGTACAAGTTTTCCATTCATCCATATTTTACCAACTTCATTCATAGGAGTCGAAAAAAACACTGCTAATTTAAAGAATTATCTTTTTTACGTATTTGCCTTATTGTAAAGTAAATATCAGATAAACAATGAATTACACTATGGAATGGACCTTGGGTTTTGTGTCAATTATTCTTCTAGTGGTGGGATTAGTCGGTCAGGCTTTTGAGATGAGGAAAATTCGTTTAACTACATACAAGGATGAGGATCTAGGCTCAGCAAATATTTTCATGAACAAGAAAAATCTAAAATGGTATGCAATATTGGGAGTAGGAATTGCATTATGGTACGTATCTGAGCGTATGTAAATTATCTATATAGATCAGCTCTATATACTAGAAATTACAACATATAGTATCGCGTGTTTAGGGTAACGCCCGGACTGAATCTAGATAATGGTCCAAGAACAAACCCTCGATGGCGCTTACAGGTGTAAAAGCCCGTACGCCACACTTTCACTAAATAAAATTGATTTTTGAAATCTCTTGATGAATTGCTTTGATGGCAGTTTTTATGTTATCATCTGCATCTTCTATAACAATAATAATTCGAGAAGTTTCTTCTTGTGCATCCATATTCAATATATTTAATCCAACATTACCAATTTTTGCACTTGTCCGGGATGCGACTTGCTGAACTCTCCACATCTCATCTCCGATTAGTGTAATTACACCTCGGTTGTATGTTATTGTTGCAAGTGAATCAAATCCCAACAAATATTTTTCATTTCTCTTAACATAATCTCCATCCAAAAATAAAATTCTAGAGAACTCCATTCCATCTTTTGTGAATGGTGACAATATTACAAACTCACTGTAACGTTTGTCTTTTTCTAATGATGTTAACAATTTTTGAACGGAGCTAGTCTCAATTCTAAAGATTGCGCAATTTTCTTTTCCTGTGACTAATTTGATTGGATGTCCTTTTTGTTCATCCAATGTTCTCTTAATAGTAGTAATTTTTTCAGGATTATTCATATTTGTGATAATTATTGGTAGGTCTATGCCATTTTCTACAATTTCTTTTATCGCAATAGGATCTAAAATTTTCATTCCAAACATTCCTGCCAGTCTTGCTTCATTGTATGATAATTGAGAAACTTCTCTTAGATCAGATTCTACAATTTTTGGATCTGCAGATACTACTGCACTGTCTTTCTCAAAATCTATACTTGTTTCATATTTTTTGTGAAATAATATTCCAAGATCTGCTGCCGTTCTATCTGATCCCCCACGCTCATATGTAGTTGTAATATTATCAACGGTTTTTCCGATAAATCCTCCCATAGCAACTACTTCATTTTGATCTACTAGTTGTGTGATTTTATCCATATTTTCTCTAGATTTAGAGACGAGAAAATTAGTTGATTCTATATTATTATCTGTAATTATTGGCCAATCATGGAATTCTACAGAATTAGATTTTATGTCATTGCTCTTCAGAATGTAGTTCATTACATGAGACATTAAAATTTCTCCAGAAAATGCCAAAGCCTTTGATCGAACTTCATCAACAAATTCTTTTGAATTGAATGCTTCATCAAGCGCTTTTTGTGTCTTTTCTAGATTAGAATTAATAATATTTTTACAATTTTCCTTGTTTTCGGAATTTACCATTTCAAGAATTTTCTGATAAGCAGATTTTACAACATCTAAAGATGGATTTTTCCCATTCTCTGCATTTTTTCCTTGTTCTAAAATAACATCAGTTAGTGAACGTTTTTTTCCATTTGATATAGTAAGAGGTGCAGAAAAAACTGCAATAACCTTGGAATTTTTTTTTAAATTATTGATACGCTGAATGATTTTTGGTATAAATGCACCATCAGGGCCAATTGCACTACCACCAAATTTGGCAATCACTAGTCTTGACATAGTACCTTATCAAAATTCAGTGGCCTTCTATTAAGCATTTGATTGCTAGATTAACTTTTCAATAATTTTAGATGCAATTTTTGCACCATCTGTAGTTATTTGACTTCTCTTTTCTTCTAGTTTTTCTAAAATTAGAGTATCCAGTCTGTTAATATCATCAAAAACAAATCCTTGCTCTAATGCATTGTCTTCTTGTTCAAAATGACCTTTTATAGGAATAAATATTGCCGGTGTGCCATATGCATTTGCTTCGTCTATTGTTGATTTTCCAGCAAGTGAGATTAACAAATCTGAAGCAAAAATCAGCTCATGTAAATTATCAACAAATCCCAAATTTACAACATTTTCAAATTTTCTAGTAACTGCTGGTCCAGATACCAGTATAACTTTGATGTCTTGATTAATTTTTGAAATAGATTCTAATGCCTTTTCAATTAGAAGCAATCCTGCATTTGTTCCACCTGTGGAAACAACAATTGTTTTTCCTCTAAATGAGAATTTTTTTCGTAGTTCATCTCTTGAATAATTTGTTGTTCTAACAATTGGTCCTACTCTTTTGATATTATCAATATCGTCGCCATATTCAGGAAGAATCACTAGATCACATTTTTTACAAATTTCTTGCATAGATTGGTTCATTTTTTTCTCAATTAATGATGCCAATCCTTTTGTAAAATGAGTTTCCAAGATATCAGTAATCAATATTGTTGGAATTTTCATTGCCTGTGCAACAGTCAATGATGCAAAATCTTCATCACTGATTACTAAATTTGGATTATCATTTAGCAGAATATTCTCTGAGATATTTTTGCATTTTTTGTAATAATTATAATAATTCCAGAGCCATTTTGCAGAATTCTTCAGAATGCCATTTTTAACAACAAATGAAGGAGGATCATATACATCTTGAACTGTAAAATGTAAATTTTTGAGAATTTTTGCAGCTCCACTTCCAGTTACAAAGTTTGTTGAAATATTTTTAAAATTATTTACAATTGCAATATCTCTAGTTACATGTCCTAATCCGATGGGACTAGAAAAAAAATTACAAGTATTCATGTAATTCTAACTTTTTTGATCAAATTTCTAGATTATCTTATGTCTCAAAGTTTAAATGGATTTTAACAAGGTAGGTTTCTGGGCTCATAGTCCAGGTCGGTTATGACGTCGCCCTTACACGGCGAAGATCCGGGGTTCAAATCCCCGTGGGCCCATTTGGACTTGAACCTTTATTGATTCAAGTCCTTTTTTGAATTTTTTTATCAAAAATGATTCAATCCAATATGGATTCTACTTAGTTGGAATAATATCTAATCCTTTAAATTTAATTTAAAAACTTATCATGTCGTGAAATTAATTTTCTTTGCATTACTTTCATTAATATTGTCAATTGGCATTACTCCTATTTTTGCAGAACATATGGATTTACATCATAATAATTCTATGAAAGACTCTAGAATAAATGAAAACATGATGGGACAACACCATACTCCACATAATGGAATATGTGCACCAGGATTTACATCTCTAGGTGAGATATGTGTACTAGATGATAGATGTGGACCAGGTGCATATGCAGGAAAAATATGTTTGATGGATGGTGAAATGAAACCCTATCTAAGACCTCTTCATCAAAAATATGCCGGAATTTCTGTTGAAAATATTATTTGCACAGAGGGAAAACAATTGATGTTCAAACATAATGATGCAACTCCCGCATGTGTAAATTCAAATTCTGTTGAAAAACTAAAACATAGAGGCTGGAAAACTGAAAAACCAATAATTGCCTGTACAATGGAATACAATCCCATATGTGGGGTTGATGGAGTAACATATGGGAATATGTGTGGTCTTAATGCTGAACATATGGCAATGCAACATCACGGTGAATGTATTATCTCTTCATCTATGAATTCAAATGAATCATT
>JAOUNB010000067.1 GCA_029881195.1 Candidatus Nitrosopumilus sp. | reverse complement strand
CATTGCTATCAATTAACAGTATTTTAGAATGCTCAGAAATTCTTTCAAAAACTAATGTAGATACCATATGGGTGCCTGAAACATGGGGAATGGAGAATTTTTCAATGCTCAGTACAATCGCAAATAGAACAAATACTCAAAAAATTGGATCATCAATTATCAATATCTACTCAAGAAGCCCTGCAACGATTGCAATGGGTGCGGCGACTGTGGATATATTGTCCAATGGAAGATTAATCCTAGGTCTTGGAACAAGCAGTTTGCCCATCGTGGAGGATTTTCATGGAAATAAATTTGAAATGCCGTTACAACGAATGAAAGAATATGTAGATATCATCAGATTAATTTTATCAGGTAAAGTAGTAAATTACAAAGGACAAATTTTTAATTTGAAAAATTTTACTCTCTTAATTAATCCAAAAAGAACGTCTATTCCAATCTATGTAGCTGCTGTAAATAAAAAAATGGTGGATTTAGCATGGAATATGGGTGATGGAGTGATTTTTTATCTTAGACCGATTAATGAAATGAAAAAAACAATTTCAAAAATGCAATCAAGTAAAAAAATAGATGTAACATGTCAAATAATTACTAGTGTTGCAGAAGATTCTGATGATGCAATCAAACGTGCAAAAAAAACATTGGCATTCTACATATCTGTAGGGAAAATATATAGAGACTTTTTAGCAAATAATGGTTTTAAAAATGAAACAGAAGAAGTATATGAAGAATATGAAAAATCAGGTTTCAAATTAAATCATGAGTTTATCTCAGATTCAATGTTACAAACTCTTGCGATAGCTGGCACATCTGAAGAATGTAGAAAACAAATTACAAACTTTAGAAATTCTGGTATTGATTTACCAATAGTTCAATTCAACCCTGTAGGTGAAGTGTCTAAATCTTTTAGTTTATTTAAAAAAACTTTTTTGGATGAATAACATGAAAAAAATTGGAATCATTGCATATGGAATTACACCCTTTACAAAAGATGATCAAAAAATAGAATCGTCTTTACTCAAATCTACAAAAAATCTTTTTGAGAACAATCCTCAAATTAACCGAGGCGACATAGATGCAGTGTTAGTATCTACAAATAACAATTCAAAATACTTATCTCCGATTTTATCAGAAATGATAGATATTCAGCCTAAAATTGCACATTCAATAGAAAGTCTGTGTAATTCAGGTACAAATTCGATTGTTTCAGCATATTCGTATATTGCATCAGGGTTAGCAGATATGGTCCTCATTTCAGGAGCAGAAAGGTATGATAGTCCAGGACATATTTTAGAATGGGATAATTCTAGGGGAGAATATAAACATCCGATTTTTTGGGCATCGATTTTTACAAAATCATATAAACGCCAATTCTCTATTTCAGATGTAGATCTAGCAGTGGTGCCAGTAAAGAATCACAAACAGGCTAAAGAAAATCCAAATGCAATGTCGAACAAAACTTATTCAATACAAGACGTACTTGAATCTAAAAAATTAACTGAAGATATACGATTATTAGATTGCTCAAGACCGTGTACTGGTAGTGCCTCAGTCATTCTTGCTTCAGAAGAAATTGCAAGAGAAAATAATTATGAATCAACATGGATAACAGGAATTGGTCAAAAGACAACATCTGCAGGTTTTACAAAAAATATTTCGTTGAGTTCCATGGAATCTACAAAATTAGCAGGTCGTGCAGCATTAAAAATGGCAAATCGAACTATTAGCGATATTGACGTTGCAGAAATTCATGACGCATTTTCTGTTTGTGAACCAATTGCATTGGAATCATTAGGTTTTTCCAATTTAGGAAACGGCATTAATATGGTAAAAGATCTATATGAAACAAATAATTTTAAAATAAATCCAAGGGGAGGATTGATTGGATCAGGACATCCTCTTGGTGCAACGGGTATAGCTCAAACTATTGAAATTACTCAACAGATTCAATCAAAGGCAGGCAATCGACAGGTTGACGATGTCAATGTGGGATTAGTACACAACATGTCAGCTGCTGCTACTTCCTCAACAGTGTTAATTTTGGAAAAATGAATTTTGAAACAGAATTGGCACTAGGGAATTTTTACATTCCTGAATGTGGCAAATGCATGAAAGTTGTTTGGCCTCCATCGGAATTTTGCAATCATTGTTTTGGGGAAGTATTATTAAAAAAGAAAATATTTGAGGGCAAAATTATTGAATTTTCAAGAAAAGATGATGAATATTTTTGCTTAGTCGAATTTGAAAAAGAAGTTAGAGTCATGGTAAAAACACCCAACATACCCAAGATTGGGCAAATAGTAAAAATCTTAAGATGTGGAATTTCTAACGGGAATTACTTTTTTCACGTTATCTGAATTTTGTATAAATGTAAGGCGTTTCGATTTTCTGATCAAAGGTCCAAACAGTTGGAAGTGAAATGGTATCAATAACATCAAGATTATGCTTTTCAATAAGTGAACTCCATCCACCATTCCCCAGATTACCTGATAATTGTCTTTTGGAATGTGTTCCAGCAAATACTAAACCAGTATTATTTTTTAGATCAGCAATTGAATTTATTTTATCAATGATACTAGTAGCCAAAACATCACCTCCCATTTGAGGCAATCCTCCAATAAAAAATATGGGGTGTTTTAATTTCATTTGAGAATAATTAACCTCCAACGCATCTTCACATCTTGGATCAAAATTTTGATTGGTGGATTTACAAATAGTTTCCTGTAATTTTACTAACACATCATCAATTTCAATACTATGTGAAGTTAATCCCAGAAGGTTTCCGCAAAAAGCAATTCGCCCATCTCCTGAACCAATATCCACCAATTCCACATATCCTAATTGTTTTGCAAAAAATGACATTACGTATGCAGACATTATCCATGTAGGATAAAATGGCTGACAACTGGTACCATGTTTGATACTATTTAACCAGTATTCATTTATGTCGCCCTCATAAACAATACATGGTAGTCCTAAAATTTCTTGTTGAAACGAATCATGATAAATTGGGTTTTTATCTGCAAAACTATGCAGTATTTTCAAATGATTTTCATCTAATGGGAATTCCTTAGATGGATGTGAGGGGATTACCTCTTGAATGTGAGCGCAGCCTGTGTAATTTTTTGCAAATTCTTGTTTAATTAGAATTAAATTTGAGGCTATTTTATCCAACATTGTTTTTGTAAAATTAAGGAGACAGATAAACTCATTGTGTCTTATAGAGTTTTTTTAGATAAAATTAATCTAATTTCATCTTCAACTTTTTTTAATTCATTCATGGTGGTAATTTTTAATTTTTTGTTGTGTTGGATTTCATCCAGAGTAGGATCCAGAATTAATTGAAATTCTAAGTGCTTGATTGTGTTTAGATAAAAATCTCTTTGTTCAAATAATTTTTCAATTATAATCTCAGTCATCAACAAATCTAAAAAATACAGGTATTTATCGATTAAACTGTGTTCGATGACTTCAGAATCGTTGTGTTATCAACAGCCACCGAGATTCATCTCTGAATCATTTCTTATGATTCAATAATTTTTAAAAATGTTGATATAAAAATGACTTTGATCTGGCATTTTATTGAGTTATTATGTAATTACCTTCTTTTCTATATGTATATTCAGAACCAAATGTCCATGAGAAGAAAAACATCATCACTGATAATTACAAAGCAAAGAACTACCGAAAAAAAATACAAAAACAATCAAAAAATCGCTAGAATACGAAGACAAAGAGGATATCAGTGGGAAGATACCATTGTGAAACGATTCAACAATACGAATGAATGGAAAGCTTTTCGTTTAGGTTCTCCAAGTATTGCATTGCCAGACGTATTAGCAGTGAATACCAATAATAGTACAATTTTTACAATAGAGGCAAAGTCTGGAACTAGTACATCACTTCCAGTACCTGCCGATCAAATTGAAAGATGCTTGTCATGGATTAAGACTTTTGATATTTATAAAAAAAGAAATGTGTTGTTAGCATTCAAATTTTTATCAAAAAAGAGGATCGGTATTGGTAAATATGAAAGTCGAGAATTGAGAGAATTTTTTAAGATTTGGGATGAATCCTTAGAGATCACAGACTGTGTTTGTACATATGATGGTAAATTTTTTGCAAAAATAAATGGTAAAAGAAAAGAGTTGTTTCTAAAAGAATGCCCTATGCCTTTTAAGACAAAACAAAGAACTAGTGCCTAATTTCATATAATTACAAATCGTTTTTTAAGGATGAAATATCAACAAAATTGATGTCTGAAGAAAAGACCAATGTTGAATCAAATGACATAGTCTCAAAAGCAATACTAGAGACAGTATCAGATGCAGAAGTAAATTCCCGTATTAGTTTTGAGGAATTCACAGATGAAAGGACATTGATTAGCCATGATGCATTTGGAAATAAACAAATGAAAATTAAAGTTCTTGAAGTATCTGATGAAAATCCACCATCAAAATGGAAATTTGGAGATCGTGTTAAAGTAACAAAAATTCTCGTCACCATAAAGCATCTCACTACACAAGAGGTAGAAGAAGGAGAATTTGATATTGAGGCTATTGAAAGAGAATTGGCAGAAAAACGACATTATACTTCTACAAATAGATGGATACCTGCAAGTGATGTGAAAAATGGCTATGTCATAGGGTCAAAACATACTAGATTAATCAGTGATGCTGCAGCATTAGACTATATTGTATTTTAAATTTAGTAATAGGACAAGTCATTGATATAAAATTCAAATGTATGATTTCTAATTATAATTTAAAATGAATGCTTCGGATATATTTCGTAAACGAGATCTTACAAAAGTAAATTTTGATTATGAAGATTTGGTTGGAAGGAATTTCTCGGATTCTAATATGAGCGGAGTTAATCTTAAAAATAGAGATATACATAATGCAAATTTGAGTTGTGCAGACCTTAGAGGGGCAGACCTAAGTGATTCTATCTTATTTTATGTAAAATTAAGAGGTGCAGACATGAGAGATGCGAATCTTTCCAATGCAAAACTATGGGATGCGGAAATGTATGGAGTTGATCTTCGAGGCGCAGATATGAATGGAGCAGATTTATTTTATACAGATTTGAGAAATGCAGATTTGAGTAATGTCAATATGAGTGGAGTAAATCTTAGACATACAAATTTTGAAGGTGCAGTTTTTACATCATCTGATTTTACTAATGCAAATTATGACGTTCATACATTAGACACCATATCAGGCCATGCTAAACCCATATTAAAAAAGAAAGGCAGATTGTGGTAAAAATAATTTCAAAATCATGAGATTATGGTATTTTCACAATATCAAAGTTCAGTGATAAAGAAATCAAAGATTTTTGGAGATCTTAAATATTTTAGAAATATTCTAGTCTTCATGTTCTTGAAATATCAAATTGTCATTGTGTTAAAATGCATAGTGAATGAGGTCTGAAGGATGTTGTTTACTATTGGCATGAAAGAAATAATAGACAATGTTCAGTACAAAGTTTTTTTATTTTTTGTACAAACTCATTACTTAAATTTACTCAATCCAAAGTGAATTGAATCCAAATAATGAACAAAATATGCTTTTGTCCGATAAACACATCATGTAAACAGATTATTGCATTTATTCTAATAATGATTTTTAGTTTTAATCATCTGAAAAACATTATAAACAAAAGAATTTGAAAAACATCATGAGTTTAAAAGAATTCGATGTGAATGGGACGGACTACAGAATTGTGTTGACAGAACAGGTAATCAGTCATGTAAATAATCTTAAATCACTATATAATGCCGCATATGAAGACCCCGAAAGCTTTGAAGATGTAAGTGCTGAAATTTCAAGTACGATTAACGAGATTGCAAGTACTGTTGAACCCCCAGCAGAAGACAGTGATCTAGATGGACTTATTCAGGAGATCATCAAAGCAGTAAACAATAAAGCAGATGAAATAAAAAAAGAATTAGAAGAAAAACCTACAAAAAAATCAAAATCAAAAAAATCAAAATCAAAAAAATAGCCTCATTTGACTATAAACTCATAAAAATTTGAGGGATAAATTATATTCTAAAAGAAATTATTCGTGGTATGTCAAAAAGTTGTCAATGCGGCATTTGTGGCCATCATAGTGAATCAGAATGCCTTGAAAAAGAATGCAAGTGTTGTTTAAATTTTCATGAAAGATCAGGTCCTAAAAGAAAATAGTAATTTTTAAGATCAGTTAATCTCTTTGTAGCAACTGCATTTTTTTGAAATGTGTTTTGAGCAGCCAAATAATTTATGATCTTTGCATCCACACAAGATGCATTTCCTTTCATCCGTCATATTTTTTCAATTAAATTCATAACATCGTCCATCATTTTTTTATCTTCAAATGCTTCTAGTATCTTCAATCTCATATTTTTTATTCTATGCATGTCGTCAGAATATAATGGAATCATTGTTTCGATTTCTTGCTCAAAAGAATAACTTTGTAAATATTGTTGAAATTTTATTTTTAATGGTTTGAAATCAGACGACGGGATCTTCTCAACGTCAATTTTATTTGTAATAACTTTTAGAAATCCATTAATTTTTAGCATTTCTTTTCTGATATTTTCAAGATCACCTGGTTTATCTTTTAATTCTTTGAGATGATGATAAGATTGATGTACCTGAACCAGTATATTTTTCAGATGATCGATATAGGTAACCACAATAGATTTTGAGTCA